>JAHDDS010000008.1 GCA_020629235.1 Planktomarina sp. | reverse complement strand
CCGATGTTCACGTGCGGCTTGCTACGTTCAAACTTTTCCTTCGCCATAAGATGGCTCCTCTTTTCTTACAGGCGGCGGGATGGATCCCACCCGACGGTTGGTATGGCACGCAGTTTCCTACGCCCCGCAGGAACGCCACAGCGGCGCAAATATGGCCGCGCAGATATGGGAGGACGGACCAGAAATCAAGCCCCGTTGCACGGCCAGCGCGCAGCTTTAAAGCGGCGGTTGATCGTCAAAAAACCAAGGCTGTTTGCGCATCCAAGTTTCCGTGGCCTTGGCGGCAGCATCGGCCAAGTCGGCCAGCTGTTCTTCGCGGGTGTTGGCCAACCCGGACGACACCACGCCACCGGGTGAAAAGGATTCAAAAGCCGTCAGCGCTGTGGGTTCATTCAGGACCGTTTGGGTCGCAGCGTCCACGATAATGATCCGAAACAGCACGACCGATTTGGGGGCCGCCACCACTGGAATGCCCACCTGGGCCAAGATATACCCATCCACCACAACGCCGATGTGATATGTTTTGCCGCCGCTGTACCGCGTGAAGCGCGTTTGGAACGCGCGATCCATGGCGGTTTCCCATTCTTCATTGGTGGCTTTGCGCGACAGGGGCCCAGCTTGAATTTCATCGGCGGCTTTGGGGACCACCATGCCAAGGGTGAAGTTGCCAATGGGTTTTGCAGGCGATCCCAAATCGCCCGTGGCCGAACACCCCAGCAAGACGACCGCAAGAACGGCCAATAAAATACGTGTCATGGTCCAGTCCTTTTCGGTGTACCGACAGAATGTGCCTGCCTGGGAATCCCTGGGGCTGTCAAGCTTGGCCCTATTTGCAGATGGCCTTCAGGGCTTGCCATTCAGTCGGTGTCAAAATGTCGGTATAAGTTCTGTTGGGATCGAACGCAGCCTGTGCAGCTTGGGCGCGGTCTTGGGTGGGCGGATGGCTGGCCCCCCACCCGTCTGATGCTGCGGCCCCGCCGTATTCTTCCAAAATCAGATCGAAAAAGCCTGCCAACCCCGACGGGTCCACCCCTTCGCGATCCATCGCATCCAGGGCAAATCTGTCCGACTCCCATTCTGCGGACCGTGAATGGCCTGCGTTCAAAAACTGCTGCGCCACAATGGCCACCACCGTGCCGCCGGTGGCATCCCCAAACAGAAGCGAGATGATCCCCGCGGACCCCGCACTGCGCAACACGCCTTCCATGGGATGGCGTTCCAGGACATGGCCGATTTCATGGGCCAAGACACCCGCCACCTGTGCCTGGGTTTGCGCCCGGTCCAGCAAACCGCCAAAAAAGGTCAACTGCCCGCCGGGCAGGGCAAATGCGTTGATTTCGTCGATGTTCACCACCTGGACCGACAAAGTGTATCCTTGGGTGTCTTTCGGGGCCAAAGCGGCCAGCATTTTGTCAAACGCCGCCTGACCTTCTGGGTTGCGGCACACCCACTGCCCGCCGGATGTGCCATTCAAGATATATTCGATTTGGCCTTCCACCATGCGGCCGATCCCGGCTTCCCGCGCAGGTGAAATCAGCCCAGCCAAAGTAACAGCCAACGCAGGCACGATGAAAAAGATCATCGCCGCGACGGATGCCAGGGCCGTTGCCGCCCAAAGGGCAACTTGCCGTTTTTTGCGCGCCGGGACATCGCTTTTTGTGCGGTTTGGGCATGCGGGGGCCAGCGCGTCCCAATTGGCACCATGCACGCGCAGCCGCGCCAAATCTTGCGGATCACTGCGGCGCAAGGTGGCCCCATCTTGAACAAAGTTCTTTTGCTGGCGCACGTCAGACAGCGCCCATATTGCAATGTCGCCCCCTGCTGGATCAACGATTTTCAAAGCGTCGGCACCTGGGGCCCAGACCAAAATCACCGGTTGGGATTGGGCGGTGTGCCCGTCAAAATACCAAGCGCGACAGCTGGGCATTAAAATCCCCCTCCGAAATCCAAGGCGTCGGCAAAACCGTCGGCATCGGCGATCTGATCTTCCGGGCGTTGGCTGATGGTGGCAATTTGGGCTGCGTGAAGGATCGTGGTGGACCGCGCCAGATAGGCCAAGGTGGGCAGTTCCACGAAGGCGGACCAGGTGGACGTTACGGTCAACAACAGCAGCAGATACAGCAAAGCCGCCGCCACAAAGACCCACCGCGGCGCGGGACCCGCGGCTTCTTCCACACCAAGCAGTTCAAAGAATTGCGCGGCCACATCTTCGAACGTGCTGATCTCGGCCAACCCGAACACCACAGCCAAAAAGGCAAACAGCACGACACAGCACAGCACAACCCCGGTGACATAATACCCGAACACGCGCCACACCCGGGCCGTACAATGCGCAAACGGGCGACCCTCAATTTGGCGCGCGTTCATAAGCCTGCGGAACGAATGGGCCCGCGCGTGGGCAAAGCCAAACAGTGGAAGCAGCAAAATGCCCACCGTCAGGGCGAACCCAATCGCCAGGGCCGCGAAGATGGGGAAGTCATCCACGTCGGACAGCGGACCGGGTTGTATCGACATCCCCGGCAACAAGATCAGCGACGACAGCAATGCGATGACTCCAACCGTGCCAAGCAAAAGCGGAAGATAGGGGCGAAACAGCATGTACCCAGGCCCGGCCTGACGAAACCGCGCGGTGCCAAAAGACAACCGGTTCACGCGAAACCGGGTCAGCAGCATCACTTGAAACGGATAAAACAGGCCCAGGGTAAAGATGGAACACAGCCACAAAAAGCTTGCCCGCCAGGTATACGCCCCGGCGGCAGGGTCCATGGCAAACCGTATCCCCCGCCAACGGGTGCGGGCTGCCGTGTACCGGGCCGCGCGGTACTGGGCGAAGGTGATGGCAGGCAGCAGCAACAGCAGTGTCGATCCCCAGATCAACACGTCGAACACGCCCGGTTCGTTCACCACCGGCGTGTCCCGGCTGGCCGGATCAAATTCCCCCAAAAGCGAAAAACCAGCGAAGGTCACCAAGATTTGCGCCACCGCCAGATAGACGGCCAAAATCACCACCGCGATGGAAAACCCCATGAACTTTTCCAAGCCCGATCCATTGTATTCCAACGGGTCACCGTCTGCTGTGCCGGCCGACCAAATGTAACGGCGCACCCGCGTTCTGGCCCAAAACCGATAAAGGCCGAAAGTGGCCACCGTCACGACAGCGGTCCAAATCAACATCCAGAACAGCGCCAACCGCCGGCCCGCAAAGGCCACAGTCATGGACTGGGGCGCGGGGGCGTCCGATGCGCCCGAAGAAGCGGGCCCTTCAGCCATGGCGTCGGACGCTGCCATCTTATTCGGTGAACGTATTGGTACGCGGGAAACCCCGCGGCGCCATACGTCCTGCGGTGGCACGCTTGCCGATCCATTCCGAAAGTTCGTCACTTGAAACGGTGCGGGTGCGCCCCGCCGGGTCCAACCAGCTGAGGCCCACGGACAATTGGAATGTCGTGGCGTCCGACAGGCCGCCATCTTTGAATTTTTGCAGCCGCACCCCTTTGCCGCGTCCCATTTCCGGCAGTTCGGCCAAGGGGAAGACCAGCATCTTGCGGTTTTCACCCACGCAGGCCAGGTGGTCGCCGGTCACGGGCTGGGCCAGCAAGGCGGTCACGTCACCCTTCACGTTCAGCACTTGTTTGCCATTGCGCGTTTGGGCCACCACGTCCGTTTCGGCCACCACAAACCCGTCCCCCGCGGTGGACGCGACAAGGCGTTTTACACCCGGATCATGAATGAAGAAGTCGACGATTTCCGATTCTTGCGGCAAATCCACCATCAAACGCAGCGGTTCCCCCATGCCGCGCCCGCCCGGCAGATTGGACGCTTGCAAGGTATAAAACCGCCCGTTGGACCCAAATGCGATCAGCTTGTCGGTGGTTTGGGCGTGGAACACAAAACGGGCTTCGTCGCCGTCTTTGTACTTCAGGTCCTTGTCCAGCGGCTGGTGGCCCGACATCGCCCGGATCCAGCCCATCTTGGAACAGACGACGGTGATCGGTTCTTTTTCGATCATCGCTTCCAGCGGCACCTCTTCCACGTCCGCCGCTTCCGAGAACGTGGTGCGACGCGCGCCACCGTCGGAAGATTTGCCAAAAATCTTGCGGGTTTCTTTCAGCTGATCGGCGATGCGACCCCACTGCAGGTTTTCATCCGACAACAGATCGTCCAGCCCAGCCCGTTCTTCCATCAAGGCGTCGCGTTCGTTCAGAAGTTCCATTTCTTCCAAACGGCGCAAAGACCGAAGGCGCATGTTCAAAATGGCTTCGGTCTGCACTTCCGACAGTTCGCCATCCCCAGCCGCAGGCGAAACATAGTCTGCTTCGTCCATCGCCCGCTTGAAATCCTGGGACCAATTTTCGCGCATCAGCGCTGCTTTGGGATCGTCATCGTATCGGATGATGTCGATCACGCGGTCCAGGTTCAAGAAGGCCACGATCAAGCCTTCCAAGACCTCCAACCGGTGGTCGATCTTGTCGATGCGGTGCTGGCTGCGGCGGATCAACACGTCGCGGCGGTGATCCAAGAAGGCCCGCAGCACCTCTTTCATACTGCAGACTTTGGGGGTCAGTCCGTCGATCAGAACGTTCATGTTCAGGCTGAAACGCACTTCCAAATCCGAAGACCGGTACAGCATGTTCATCAGCATGTCTGGGTCGACGTTCTTGGTGCGCGGCTCCAGGACAATGCGCACGTCTTCGGCGCTTTCGTCACGGACATCGGCCAAGATCGGGATCTTCTTGGTTTGGATCACTTCGGCCAGCTTTTCGATCAGCTTGGATTTTTGGACCTGATACGGGATTTCGGTCACCACGATCTGCCACGCGCCGCGGCCCATATCCTCTTTCTCCCACCGGCAGCGCAGACGGAAGGCCCCGCGCCCTGTGCGATATGCCTCTGCTATGTTTTCGGCGGGTTCAACGATGATGCCCCCGGTGGGAAAATCGGGTCCAGGGACATAGTCCAGCAAGGTGTCGTCGCGGGCGTTGGGGGACTTGATCAGATGCAAACAGGCCCCGATCAGTTCGTCCAAATTGTGGGGCGGAATGTTCGTCGCCATCCCCACCGCAATGCCAGACGCCCCGTTGGCCAACAGGTTTGGCAAGGTGGCGGGCAAAACCGCGGGTTCGGTCAGCGTGCCGTCGTAATTGTCACGAAAGTCCACGGCATTTTCCGACAGGCCTTCCATCAAGGCTTCGGCCACGACCGTCAGGCGCGCTTCAGTATACCGTTCAGCCGCGGGGTTGTCGCCGTCGATGTTGCCAAAGTTGCCTTGGCCGTCCACCAACGGGTACCGCACGTTGAAGTCCTGCGCCAAACGCGCCATCGCGTCATAAATCGCTTGGTTGCCGTGGGGGTGATAGTTGCCCATCACGTCGCCGCTGATTTTGGCGGATTTCCGGAAACCACCCGTCGGCGACAGCTTCAATTCCCGCATGGCGTATAAAATACGCCGGTGCACTGGCTTCAGACCATCGCGGGCATCGGGCAGCGCGCGGTGCATAATTGTCGACAGGGCATAGGTCAGATACCGGTCCCCGATGGCCCGGCGCAGCGGTTCTGCCACCTCTTGGGGGATGATATCGGTGTCGTCGTCAGATCGTGCCATATATCTTGTCTATCCACCGCGATTCTGCCCGTCCAGGGCAAACCCAAAGCCCCACCCGGTTTCATGGGAACGTTTCCAAATTTTTTCCCCCGGTCGCGATTTATAAACATTGATATCGCATACCCAGGCTGCGATATCGTGGTGGAAGTGGGGGCGATCGCCGTGTGGAAATTTATTCTTTGCACCTTTGCGTTTTTGGCTTGGGGGTTTTACGAACTCTCTGGTGGGTCTGAATTTGCGCCGCCGCCGGAAAAGGCGCGGGTTGCAAAACAATTGGCCACCTATGACGTGCCCGAAGGCAGCACCCAGACCGCAACAGATTTGGTGGCTGCTGCGCCGTCTGTGTCCGATCCGGCGTCCGAACCATCTGATGCCGTCGAAGTTACGCGCCAAGCAAATGATCAATCCTTCACCACGGTTGTTCCGGGCGACAGCCCCACTTTGGTGTCGTCGCGCAGACCCCAGGCCCGCAGCGCAGACTTGGCCGCGATCAGCGCGGAAACCACCACTGGCACGGGTGAAACCTTCACCCCCACCGCCACTGTCGTGCAATCGCCGACGCCAAACGCGGCGGCCGACGCCGACCTGCGCAAAGTTGCTGGCAACCGCGTGAACATGCGCGGCGGTCCATCCACCGACTATGCCGTCTTGGCCAAGTTGGGCCAGGGGGACGAAGTGCAGGTGTTGGAAACACCCGGCAACGGATGGGTTCGTTTGCAAGTGGTGCAGACGGGCGAAATCGGTTGGATGGCAGAACGCTTGTTGACGCGTTAAGCTTGCGCCACAAAGGTCCTGCAAGAACACAGCGGGACCCACCATGAAATCCATTCTTATCACCGGATGTTCGTCTGGCATCGGATACGACTGCGCCAAAACGCTGCATGCCAAAGGGTGGCGGGTGTTTGCCAGCTGTCGCAAAGCCGAAGATTGTGACCGGTTGCAAGGCGAAGGCCTGGAAAGCCCGCAGATCGATTTGGCCGATCCAGACAGCGTTGCCGGTGCCGTGGATCGCATCACCGCCAAGACGGGGGGCACCTTGGACGCCCTGTTCAACAACGGGGCGTTTGCCGTCCCCGGGGCGGTGGAAGATGTGCCCACCGATGCCCTGCGCGCCATCTTTGAAACGAACCTGTTCAGCTATCACGAATTGACCCGCCAAGTTATTCCGGTGATGCGGGCGCAGGGGCATGGCCGCATTCTGAACTGTTCTTCGGTGCTGGGTTTGGTGGCGATGCGGTATCGCGGGGCGTACAATGCCACGAAGTTTGCCATGGAAGGGCTGACCGACACGCTGCGCTTGGAAATGCGCGGCACCGGGATTCACGTCTGCCTGATCGAACCTGGCCCCATCACAACCCAAATCCGCGAAAATGCACGACCCCATTTTGAACGCTGGATTGATTGGGAAAATTCGCCGCGCGCAGCGGAATACAAAGGATTGCGCCATCGACTTTATGCCCCCTATTCCAAAGACACGTTCGAATTGCCGCCCAAGGCCGTCACCGACAGCGTGCTGCACGCCCTGACCCACCCCAATCCAAAACCGCGGTATGCCATCACCAAGGCGACCCATCTGATGGCCGGGCTGCGGCGCGTTTTGCCCACGCGGCTTTTGGACCGGGTGGCGTCGAAGTTCTGACTGGCCTTCGGGGGCTTTCCTGCTACATCCGCCACAAGCAGTGTTCGAGGACCCCATGGACAAAGACCCCTTAGTGATCGTCGCCACCCTGGCTTGCATCGTGGTGGTGGCTATTTTGGCCATCGGCATCGGCGGCTTTGCCAAGGGTGGTGAATTCAATCGCAAATACGGCAATAAACTGATGCGCATGCGCATCGCGGCGCAATTTGTGGCCCTGCTTTTGATCTTGGCTGTAATCGCACTGCGCTGAACCGGAGGGACCCAATGGTCGTTTTAAGCAAAATCTATACCAAAACCGGGGACGCGGGCGAAACCGCCTTGGGCAACGGAACCCGCGTGGCCAAACATTCCCAGCGTGTGGGCGCATACGGCACCGTGGACGAATTGAACGCCACCGTTGGATTGGCCCGGTTGCACGCGGACGGCGACATGGACGCGCAGTTGGCTGCGATCCAAAATGATTTGTTCGACCTGGGCGCAGACCTGTGCCGCCCGGACATGGACAAAGACGCAGACGCCGAATACCCGCCCCTGCGCATGACCGATGGGCAAGTGGACCGGCTGGAAACAGAAATCGACGCCATGAACGGGTCCTTGGAACCGCTGCGGTCTTTCATCTTGCCCGGCGGGTCGGCATTGGCCGCCCATTTGCATCTGTGCCGCACCGTTGCACGGCGGGCGGAACGCTTGTCGGTGGAACTCGGCTCGGTCGAGGCGATAAACCCAGCTGGGACGCGGTATCTGAACCGCCTGTCCGACTGGTTCTTTGTGGCCGGGCGCATCGCCAACGGCGGTGGAAAAGACGATGTTTTGTGGGTTCCAGGGGCAAATCGCTGACGGTCTGCGCCCGGCCAGGCATCTCCAAAGGGTGTTAGCGCGAACACCCCAGACCCCGTGCCAATAAGAAACAAATTTTTCGCAACGCGGCGTCAGATCGCGGTAACGCGACGTTTTTTCCCTGTCGCAGGTCAAACTTCGCCAGTATGCAAGCCCGGTAATATTGCACGGGGCTGATTCACAGCCGCCACAACCACGGAGTAACGCAGATGAAGGTCCTAGTACCCGTCAAGCGCGTGATCGACTATAACGTGAAGGTCCGCGTCAAGGCGGACGGCAGCGGCGTCGACCTCGCGAACGTCAAAATGTCGATGAACCCATTCGATGAAATCGCCGTCGAACAGGCGATCCGGTTGAAAGAAGCTGGCCAGGCTGAAGAAGTCGTGGCCGTGTCCGTGGGTGTGAAGCAGAACCAAGAAACCCTGCGCACCGCCCTGGCCATGGGCGCAGATCGCGCGATTCTGGTGGTGGCCACGGACGACGTGCACAATGACATCGAACCGCTGGCTGTGGCCAAAATCCTGAAAGGGATCGTGGACGAAGAACAGCCCGGCGTCGTTTTGTGTGGCAAGCAAGCCATCGACAACGACATGAACGCCACAGGCCAGATGTTGGCTGCGTTGATGGGGTGGAGCCAAGCAACATTCGCATCCGAACTGACCATCGACGGTGACAAAGCCACCGTGACCCGCGAAGTGGACGGCGGTTTGCAAACCATTTCGGTGAACATGCCCGCCGTGGTGACGGTCGACCTTCGCTTGAACGAACCACGGTATGCGTCCTTGCCCAACATCATGAAGGCGAAGAAGAAGCCTTTGGATGAAAAAACGCCGGCTGACTATGGCGTGGACGTGGCCAACCGCTTGGCCATCGTATCCACCGGCGAACCCGAAGAACGGGCCGCGGGCATCAAGGTCGGTTCGGTGGACGAACTGGTGGAAAAACTCAAAGAAGCAGGAGCAGTCTAATGTCAGTTCTTCTTATTGCAGAAGTTGTGAACGGCGAATTGTCCGTGGACAGCACCGCCAAGGCCCTGACCGCCGCCAAAGACATGGGCGACGTGACCGTTCTGTGCGCCGGTGCCGGATGTGGCGGTGCAGCCGAAGCTGCAGCCAAGCTGGACGGTGTGTCCAAAGTGCTGTGCGCGCAAGACGATGCTTATGGGCACGACTTGGCGGAACCAGTGGCAGACCTGATCGTGGGGCTGGCCGGTGACTATGACGCCATCGTGGCGCCATCCACGGCCGCATCGAAAAACATCCTGCCCCGCGTTGCGGCGATGCTGGACGTGATGATCGTGTCGGAAATCACCAAAGTGGTGGATGCGAAAACCTTTGAACGGCCCATCTATGCCGGGAACGCGATCCAAACCGTGAAGTCGACGGACGCGAAAGTTGTGGGCACCATCCGTACATCCACATTCGACGCCGCTGGCGAAGGCGGATCGGCGTCCGTGGAAACCATCGATGCTGCGGCCAATCCAGGCCTGTCCGCATGGGTGGAAGACAAAGTGGCCGCAAGCGACCGGCCCGAACTGACATCGGCTGGGATCGTTGTGTCCGGTGGTCGCGGCGTTGGGTCCGAAGAAGACTTCGCCCTGATCGAAGGCTTGGCGGACAAACTGGGGGCCGCCATCGGCGCATCCCGGGCCGCAGTGGATTCAGGCTATGCCCCCAATGACTGGCAAGTGGGCCAAACGGGCAAAGTTGTGGCCCCGGACCTGTACGTTGCCGTGGGCATTTCCGGTGCGATCCAGCACTTGGCCGGCATGAAAGACAGCAAGATCATCGTCGCCATCAACAAAGACGAAGAAGCCCCGATCTTCCAAGTGGCTGACTTCGGCCTGGTGGCGGACTTGTTTGATGCAGTGCCAGAACTGACCAGCAAACTGGGCTGATCCAAACGACCCAGAAAGAAATCGGGCGCCCCAGGGCGCCCTTTTTTGTTCAAATTTTGTTGGACGGCAAATCCATCGTCAACTTGCGCAAGTAAACCATGAACCCGCGCGGGTCGGCCTTCCACTTCACGCAGTCTTCGGGCGGAATGGCTTTGCCCACAGTCGGGGCCTGGGCTTTGTTCTTTTGATTGGCGATTTCATGGATCAGCAGCCCTTGGCGCAAGGTGGCTGAAATCTTGTTCGCCACATGGTACCAACGCGAATTCTGGCCGCTGAATTTCACAGGCACAACCGTTGCCCCAGACCGCTGGATCATCTTTGCGGTAAACACATTCCAATCGCGTTCCACGGCTGGGCCGAAATAGGTGTCAGATGACGCCACAACACCCGACGGGAACACAGCGATGACGCCCCCTTCCTTCAAATGGGCCATGGCCTGGGCGCGCATTTTCAGCCCCTTTTCCTGTGCATTTTCATCGTGTGGAAAGGGGACAGAGATCATGAACTGTCCCGCGCCATCATCCAGTTCGGTCAACAACGACCGCGTCAAAACGCGGTAATCTTGGCGGACCTTCCCAATCAAATCTGCAATGACCATCCCGTCCACCAAACCGTGCGGGTGATTGGCCACCACCACCACGGGTCCGGTTTTGGGAATATTGTCCAGCTGGTCTTGGGGCGTTTTCAGGGGCACCCCCATGACGTCCAGGGCTTGGCGGAAAAATGTATGGTCGTTGGGTTGGCCCAGCTTTTCAAACCGGCGCACCCAGCGCACGATCGTCAACTTCCCCGTGACCCATTCCAAACCAGAAATGACCCGGCGCAAAATCGGATTGTCAAACGTGTCCGCATAGCTGAGCTGGTTAAGCGAATATTTCACAGGATCACCAGACCGGCGCGCCAATTGTTTGTAGTCTAGTATCGTGGACACGGGTAAACCTTCCTTCGTCACCGACCTTCAGCGGTCTTCCCCAAAACGGTCCGCCACCAAAGCGGTCAGGGCTTCGGCCAACGCCGCCGCTTGTGCGCCGCGGGTTTCGATTTCGATCGACGTTCCTTTTGCGGCTGCCAGCATCAACAGGCCCATGATACTGTCCCCTTCGGCATCTTGCCCGTCCCGGTGAACGGTCACATCCGCATCGAACGCTTCGACAGTTTCCACAAATTTGGCCGACGCGCGGGCGTGAAGGCCTTTTTCGTTGATGATCGGCAAGACTGCTTTCATGGGGCCGCCTTAAGGGGTGCTTGGCACACAATCAAGATACTTCCGCCCCGCCTGCACGGCCTTGTCGATGGCCTTTTGCAGCGGCATCGACCGGCATTTGGCAAGCTTCACCAGCATGGGCAAATTCGCGCCATAGACGATTTGCCGGTTTGGCTTTTCGCACGCCAGCATGGTCAAGTTGGACGGGGATCCACCGAACATATCCACCACAACTGCGACCCCGTCCCCGGTGTCCACCGCATCAACGGCATCTTTGATTTCCGACTGTTTTTCGGTGCGATCGTGGTCTGCATGAACGGGCACAGCTTGAATGCCCGATTGCGCCCCCACCACATGTTCCACCGCCGCAAGATATTCTTGCGCCAGGCGTCCATGGGCGACGATGACAATCCCGATCAACTTTGTGTACCCCTATGCTTGGTGTCAGCGTCCCGTGGGCGCGCTTCGTTCCAATTCGCGATGTCTGACGGAAAGATGCCAATCTCCCACAGATGACAACTTTTGAAACAGTGCTTCGGCTAATGCCACAGAACGATGGCGACCGCCAGTGCACCCAAACGCGATCGACACATGGCTGCGCCCTTCCGCCATGTGTTGCGGTAAAACCAACGTGACCAGGTCAAACACCCGGTCCAAAAAGGCGCCATAATTTGGATCACTGGCCACAAAGTCCTGCACCGGCGCGTCGGTCCCGAACAATGGTCGCAAATCTGGCTGCCAGTGGGGGTTTTGCAGGAATCGGCAATCGAACATCATGTCCACAGACCGCGGCAGGCCGCGCTTATAAGAAAACGACTGCACGGACACGGTCATCAGCTTTTCCGTGTCTTTGGCAAACCATTGGCGCACTTCCGATTTTAGGTCATGGGGACTTAGCTTGCTGGTGTCGATCAAAACGTCGGCGCGGGCCTTTATGGGCTGCAAAATTTGCAGTTCATGTTCAATCCCGCTCAGCGGGGATTCGTCCGGGCGCACGGGGTGTTTGCGCCGGGTTTCTGAAAACCGCCGCACCAGGTCCGTGGCGGCGCAATCCAAATACAAAAGCTGCGAATGAACCGCCGGGTCGCCGGTCAAACGATCAATCACCTCTATCAATTGGGCGACGGAAAAATCACGGTTGCGGATGTCGGTGCCCAACGCCAACGGCCGCCCGTCGGATGGCGCGTCGATCACTGCAGGGATCAGGGACAAGGGCAAGTTGTCGATCACTTCGAACCCGCTGTCTTCCAAAGCGTGGATTGCCGTGGTGCGACCGGCCCCGGACGGCCCCGTCACCAGAACGATTTGTTTGCCATCCTTGCCTGCCACTATGTCACCAATCCCGATTTCAAAAACTGCACCACAACCGCCGCGGCGTTCATGGTGTCCTTTGCAGCAAGATAGGGCAATTCAACCCCGCAAACAGGGGCCATCACAGTTTCGGGAAGCCGCGTTTTTGGCGCGGTGCTAAGATCCACCACCAACGCGCAGGGCGCAGACCCTTGGTGATCAGCCGCCAGCAGACCGAAGCCGCGCGCCTCTACCTTGCCGGCGATGCTGTCCACGGCGTGCAACATCAGGGCGGCATCTTCGCGGCACAATTCCACACGGTCATCGCAAATCAGCCGCGCGCCAAACGCCATCAAGGTCAAAGCCAGACTCGATTTCCCACTGCCCGAAGGCCCCAAGATCAAAACGCCCTTGGCACCAATTTCAACGGCTGTGGCGTGCAAAATGGTCCGGCCCGGATCGGTGCACATGTTTGTCCAGATCGACACCCGCCGGGCTTACAGCGGCAAGCCGACGACGAACCGCGCACCCAAAGGGGCGGTGTCTTGGCCTGCGCCGGGGGGACGAATATTTTCGGCCCAAATGACGCCGCCGTGGGCTTCCACGATCTGTTTGGAAATCGCCAACCCAAGTCCCGAATTGTTGCCAAACTGGCCTTCGGGCCGTTCCGAATAGAAGCGTTTGAAGACTTTGGTCAGGGCATTGTCGGGGATGCCGGGGCCCGTATCTTCCACCACCACCAGCACCCGTTCGCCCCGGGTGCGCGACCAAACGCGGATGGCATCGCCGTCTTCGCAAAACGAAATCGCATTGGTGATCAGGTTCACAAAGACTTGCGCCAAGCGCCCTTCCAATCCGTCCAGCATCACTGGTTCTGACGGCAGGTCTTCGACAAAATCGATCCCCTTTTCGCGGGCCTGCTGGCCCAAATATTCCGTCAGATTGCCCACCATCTTGGTCAGATTGAAAGTTTCTTCTTCTTCTTTCACCAGTTCAGAATCCAAGCGCGATGCATTGGAAATGTCGCTGACCAATCGGTCCAAGCGCCGCACATCATGTTCGATCACGTCCAACAGTTTGTCGCGCTGTTCTTCCTTTTTGGCCAAACGCAATGTGCCCGTCGCCGACCGAAGCGATGCCAAAGGGTTCTTGATTTCATGGGCCACGTCGGCGGCAAACTGTTCGTTGCTGTCGATCCGGTCGTAAAGTGCCCCCACCATGCCCCGCAGCGCGCCCGACAGGCGGCCAATTTCATCCGGGCGGCCCGTCAAATCGGGAATGCGGATGCGGCCAGAATTGTTTTTGCGGGCGTTCTTGGCGCGCCCCATTTCCGCAGCCGCTGCCAAGTCAGAAATCGGGTTCGCAATGGCGCTGGCCAGCACCAAAGACAGCCCGATGGACACCAAAAACGCGATGACAAACACCTGCAACACCTGTTCACGTTCCTGACGCACCAGCATATCGTTTTCATTCGCCGGGGTGATCAACGCCAAAACACCCACTGATCCGCCATCCACCAACACAGGCGTGGCGGCAGCGAACACCCGGTCGGCATTTTGGCCGCGAATGCGCTTCACCTGGGTGGTGCCGTCGACGGATTTTTCCACCAACGGGAACACCCGTTCTGCTGGGTGGCTTTCGGTGGTGTCCGGCGGGGGTGTGCTGATCAGACCGGACACGCGGTCCCAAACGGCCGTCAAAGCATCCGTCAGGACGGTTTTGCTTTGATCGCGCAGCAAGCCTTCTATGGGGGGGGCATCGGCAGACGTTTCGGCCTTCACCGCCGCCAAAAAGTTGCCGCCTTGGTCGAACAACAGGGCTTCGGTCCCGTCGGGCACGGCCAGTCCCGCCAAAATATCTTCCAGATCAACCGCGTCGGTTGCCGCCAGATCACCCACATTTTCTTCAGGCAGCGCGCGGGCCACGACATTCGCGGCAAGCTGGGCTTCGGTCGTCAAAGATTCCGCCCGTTGAAAAGCCAAACTGTCGCGCGCGGGGTTCAGGTACAAGATGCCGATCACCAGGATCATCAGCCCGATCAGGTTGAACATGACGATCTTGCGCGCCAGCGGGGAACCGCGCAAATTTATGCGACGGCGGCGTTCCCGGTCCAAGCGGATTTCACGATCCACAGTGCTGTCGGGGGCGATGAAATCATCGCCCAAAACCACGTCAGCCCGTTCGGTTGCGCGCTTTGCAGCACGCACCGAGTTTAAATCCCGCACGTCGATTTCAGACGTGTCGGTCATGGATCAGTCTTCGTTGTATCGGTATCCGATGCCGTACAACGTTTCGATCGCGTTGAATTCAGCATCGGCGCTGCGCATTTTCTTGCGCAGACGTTTGATGTGGCTGTCGATGGTGCGATCATCCACATAAACTTGATCGTCATAGGCCACGTCCATCAACTGATCCCGGCTTTTTACAAAACCCGGACGTTGGGCCAGGGCTTGCAACAGCAGGAATTCTGTCACGGTCAGCGACACGTCATTGCCTTTCCAGCTGACGGCGTGGCGCAGCGGGTCCATCTTCAATTCCCCGCGCACCATAACTTTGGTGTCTTCCGTTTCTGCCACTGTGTCGCCGGAAATGGCTTCTTGACGGCGCAGCAATGCGCGGATGCGTTCCACCAACAACCGTTGGGAAAACGGCTTTTTGACATAGTCATCAGCCCCCATCCGCAGGCCCAACACTTCGTCAATTTCATCGTCTTTGGACGTCAGAAAAATCACAGGCATGGACGATTTCTGGCGCACACGCTGCAACAAATCCATCCCATCCATGCGGGGCATCTTGATGTCAAACACACCCATATCTGGCAGCCCCTTTTGGAAGGCATCCATGGCGGCTTGACCATCGTTATAGGTTTCGACTTCAAACCCTTCGGCTTCCAACGTCATTGCCACAGACGTTAGGATATTGCGGTCATCATCGACCAACGCAATTTTCGACATAGACCTGCCTCTCAGAACTGCTCTTTGTTATTTTTTTTCAGCACTTTGTTAATTTTTCCCTTGCAAAGCAACATTAATCTTCGAATCGGGGACGTTATGTTGTGAAAATTGCCACTATTTTCGGCAAGTTTTTCCAGTGCTGGCTTTGGTTGCGCTAAACCTTTGGTGATTGCGCTAACGACCGCGCCCGTCCGGTTGTTGTTTACTTTCAGCATGTTAAGCAAAGACTTCAGCGCGGCACACCCGCGTATAAATGTGTATACAATCAGGAGAGATGGGCATGTCCGCAGGCCGCGTGAACCCGAACCACACTTTGGACCACCAAGGCATCACGGGGTTGGGCACTGTCTATTATAACCTGATCGAACCAGCGATCATCGAACACGCTTTGGCCCGCAAAGAAGGCGAACTTGGCCGCGGCGGGGCATTTTTGGTGTCCACCGGCAAATTTACAGGCCGGTCGCCGCAGGACAAACACATCGTCAAATCCCCCAGCGTGGAAGACAAGATTTGGTGGGATGCCAACGCGGCCATGTCGCCCGAAGGGTTCGACGCGCTGTACGACGACATGTTGGCCCACATGAAAGGGCGCGATTATTTCGTGCAAGACTTGTTTGGGGGGGCTGACCCGTCGCAACGGTTGGACGTGCGCATGGTCACCGAATTGGCCTGGCATTCCTTGTTCATTCGCCACATGCTGCGCCGCCCGGAACGCGAAGAATTGGATGACTTCGCCCCGGATTGGACCGTCATCAACTGCCCCAGTTTCCAGGCGGACCCCAAAAAGCACAACTGCCGGTCTGAAACCGTGATCGCCATGAACTTTGACCGCAAGCTGATCTTGATCGGCGGCACGGAATACGCGGGCGAAAACAAGAAGTCGGTCTTCACGTTGCTGAACTATCTGCTGCCAGACAAGGGCATTATGCCCATGCACTGTTCCGCCAACCACGCCATTGGCAACCCCGTGGACACGGCGGTGTTTTTTGGCTTGTCCGGCACGGGAAAAACCACCTTGTCCGCAGACCCAGATCGCATTTTGATCGGGGATGATGAACACGGCTGGTCCAAGCGCGGGACGTTCAATTTCGAAGGCGGCTGTTACGCCAAGACCATCAACCTAAGTGCCGAGGCAGAGCCGGAAATTTTCGCCACCACGGAAAAGTTCGGCACGGTCATCGAAAACATGGTTTACGATCCTGACACCAAGGAATTGGATTTCGAAGACGACAGCCTGACTGCCAACATGCGCTGTGCCTATCCGCTGGAATACATCTCCAATGCCTCCAGCTCGGCCATTGGGGGGCATCCCAAGAATATCATCATGCTGACTTGCGATGCGTTCGGCGTTCTGCCCCCCATCGCACGGCTGACCCCGGCCCAAGCGATGTACCACTTCTTGTCCGGTTTCACCGCCAAAGTGGCGGGCACAGAACGCGGTGTCACCGAACCGCAGCCCACATTTTCCACCTGCTTTGGCGCGCCGTTTATGCCGCGACGCCCAGAGGTGTACGGCAACCTGTTGCGCGAAAAGATCGCGCAGCACGGCGCCACATGTTGGTTGGTGAACACGGGCTGGACGGGCGGCGCATACGGCACCGGCAGCCGGATGCCCATTCGCGCCACGCGGGCTTTGCTGTCGGCGGCTTTGGACGGCACGTTGAACAAAGGCACCTTCCGCAAAGACCCGAATTTCGGCTTTGACGTGCCCACATCCGTGCCCGGCGTCGCGGACTTGCTGCTGGAACCCCGGCGGACCTGGGACGATGCTGCGGCCTATGACGCGCAGGCCGAAAAGCTGGTGGCGATGTTTGCCGAAAATTTCGCGCAATATGTCCCCCACATCGACGAAGACGTGAAAGCCATCGCCATCGGGTAAGCCCTTGACCCTTGGGGGTGGATGGCGTTTGTTTTGGCCATGCGATCTTTACTTGTTCTTGCGCTGTGCAGCGCGCCGTCCCTGGGTTGGGCCGATCTGACGTTTGACGAAGAATTGCTGACCGCCAGTGCTGGCGTGTACTGCGATATCGGGTCTGTCGGATCATCTGAGGCGCCGGGCACCGACGTGGGGCAGATTGATCTGCTGGAATACACCCCGGAATTTGAATGGGACACGATGGTGGTGCCCGCCAAAATCGGCCTGTCCTTTGGGGTGCGGACCCAAACGGTGGACGGGGCAGTTTTGGAAAATGTCATTGTGCGGCTGACCCACCCGGCCTTCCCGGAAACAGGCACGACGCAACAGGTGTATGTCACCACGATGGATGCGCTCAGCATCAATGCCTACAGTTTCGATATCCCGCGGGAACTGACTGTGGGCCCGTGGGTGTTGCAGGCGGAATGGGACGGCCAAATCCTGTACCGCGCGGAATTCACGGTTGTGGATGCCAAGATGCTGCCAGCCATTGCCAATTCCTGCGGCGGCGGGATGTTGTCTTAAGGCCGCTGCGACATAATTGTTCAAATTGGATGCACCTGGCGAATTAAAGTTGTGCTGCAGGTGCAAAATGACTATGGCACGAGTCACACTCGGAAAAGGGGCGTATCATGGCGCATGACGGTCAAAACCTGAACTTGGATGAAACGGTGATTTTGCCAAATCTGTTGGCGCTGACGGCCGATGCTGTGCCCGCCGCCGAAGCTGTTTACGCCATCGCCAAAGACAAGTTGCGGGACCTGCTGACCGCAGATGGCCGCATTTCCAACGCTTTGGTGGAAGAAAATCAGACCGCAGCCCACGGATTTGCCTGGCTGGCCACATACGTCGAAGCGCTGCGCCAGATGCAGGTGTGGGCCGAAAAGCTGGACGGATTGGGCCAGTTTGGGGAAGCTGAACAGCTGATCCACCAAATCGCGTTCGGCGAATATCTGTGGCAGATGTACGGCGGCATCCCCATGAACCAGGGCGAAGTGCTGCGCCTGCAAGATATGGGCCTGTCGCAAGACGACATGGGCGTCATGATGACCGACGCGGTTATGACCCTGACCCAACAGGCCAACACCCAGGCCGCCCGTGTGCGTCTGGTGGACCTGATGCAAGAACAAGCGGCTGAAACCACGGTTGGCAAATGCGGCTTGGACGAAGAACTGGACATGATCCGCGAACAATTCCGCCGCTATTCGGTGGAAAAGGTGGAACCCGTCGCCCACGAATGGCACCTGAAGGATGAATTGATCCCGATGGAGGTGATCGACGAACTGGCCGAAATGGGCGTGTTCGGTCTGACGATCCCAGAAGAATTCGGCGGCTTTGGCCTGTCCAAAGCGTCCATGTGTGTGGTGTCCGAAGAACTGTCGCGGGGCTACATCGGCGTGGGGTCGCTTGGCACCCGGTCCGAAATCGCGGCAGAACTGATCATCGCAGGCGGCACCGACGACCAAAAACAAAAGTGGCTGCCTGGGCTGGCGTCTGGGGAAATCCTGCCCACGGCTGTGTTCACCGAACCCAACACAGGGTCCGACCTGGGGGCGTTGCGCACCAAGGCCGTGCAAGACGACAACGGCGATTGGGTGATCAACGGCAACAAAACCTGGATCACCCACGCAGCCCGCACCCATGTGATGACCGTTCTGGCCCGCACCATCCCCGACACCACCGATTACAAGGGCCTGTCGATGTTCTTGGCGGAAAAGACGCCCGGCACCGACGAACAGCCTTGGCAGGACCCTGGCATTTCCGGCGGCGAGATCGAGGTGCTGGGATACCGCGGTATGAAGGAATACACCGTCAACTTTGACGACTTCAAAGTGAAGGGCGAAAACCTGTTGGGTCAGGAACAGGGCAAGGGCTTCAAGCAGTTGATGGAAACCTTCGAATCCGCCCGCATCCAAACCGCCGCCCGCGCCGTGGGTGTGGCGCAATCGGCGCTGGACGAAGGCATGAAGTACGCCAATGACCGCAAGCAATTCGGCAAGGCGCTGATTAACTTCCCCCGCGTGGCCAACAAACTGGCCATGATGGCGGTGGAAATCATGGTGGCGCGTCAGCTGACATATTTCAGCGCGTTTGAAAAAGACAATGGCCGCCGCTGCGACATCGAAGCGGGCATGGCGAAGTTGCTGGGCGCGCGTGTGGCCTGGGCCGCTGCAGACAACAGCCTGCAAATCCACGGCGGCAACGGCTTTGCCTTGGAATACAAAATCAGCCGCATCCTGTGCGACGCCCGCATTTTGAACATCTTCGAAGGGGCTGGCGAAATCCAAGCCCAGGTGATCGCACGCCGCCTGTTGGGCTGACGCTTGGGCCATTTCGCTGTGTGATTTGGGGCAGTCTTCGGCGACGGGGGCTGCCGTCTCATTTCGCTTGACCCCTGCTTGAAGCTGTGGCCTTTGTGGCCGCCTGACGTGTTCAAGCCATGTCCTTGCAAAAGGTGCGCCATGACCAAGACAGTATTGCTGACTGGAATTTCAGGTTTCATTGCCAAGCAAATCGCATTCGATTTGTTGACCAAAGGCTACAAAGTTTTGGGGTCTGTGCGCAGCAAGAAAAAGGCGGAAGAAGTCCGCGCTGCCCTGGACGGGGCCCCTTTGGAAAACCTGTCCTTTGTGACTTTGGATTTGTCCTTTGACGATGGCTGGCAAGAAGCCTTGGGCAAGGTGGACATCTTGATGCACACCGCCAGCCCCTTCCCCTTGGTGGCCCCGGAAAATGAAAACGAAATCATCACCCCCGCCGTGGAAGGCACCCTGCGCGCGCTGCGGGCCGCCCACAAGGCCGGGGTGAACCGCGTGGTGCTGACCGCATCCATGGTCACCATCATGCAGGTGGACCGCCCCAACGGGCACCGATACGGCCCAAAGGACTGGACCGACGTGAACGACCCGGGGGCCACGCCGTACTATAAATCGAAGACCCTGGCGGAAAAAGCCGCGTGGGAATTCACCCGCCAGCACCCTGAAATCGAATTGACCACAATCCACCCCGGCGTGGTGTGGGGCACCCCACGTGACGCCCACTATGGCACATCGTTGGGCATCATCGAACGCATCCTGGCGGCCAAAGACCCCATGCAACCGAACCTGGGCTTTCCTGTGTGCGATGTGGCCGATGTGTCCAAACTGCACATCGAAGCGCTGGACCGACCGGAAACCATCGGCAAGCGCGTGGTGTGTGCCGACAGCTTTATGATGATGCCGGACGTGGCCAAGGTCATGGCCGACGCCCACCCTGATCGCGGCATCAAAACCCGCAAAGCGCCGCGCTTTTTGATGAAGGTGATGTCCTACTTCGATCCGGCCATCAAATCCATCTTGCCGCAATTGGACCGCAAGATCGAAATCGACAATTTCGAAACCAAAGCATTGTTCGAGATGGAATTTATCCCAGCTGAAGACTCGATCCGCGCCTCTGCCGCTTTTGTGGCGCGATAAGCCCAAGCGCCCATGCTGGCCTTCGCCATCGCCGTTGTGTTCATGATCGGAAGCCCAGGCCCGGGCGTGCTGTCCTGCGCGGGCATCGGGGCGGCGTATGGCTGGGGGCCTGCGCTGCGGTTCGCATGGGGCCTGTGCATTGGGCAGTTGCTTGTGTTCTTCGCGGTGGCAGCCGGGGTCGATGCTTTGGTGTTCGCCCTGCCCTGGGCCCGGCCAATCCTGATCGCAGCGTCGTTCGGGTTCTTGATGTACATCGCGGCGAAAATCGCCTTCGCAGGGTCAAACCTGGGCTTTGTTGGCGCGTCATCGTCCCCTGGGTTTGCCCAAGGGTTCTGGCTGCAGCCCATCAACCCCAAGGCCTATGCGGTGTGCACAGCGATGATCAGCGGGTTCACCTTTCTGCCTGGGCAATACTGGGTCGAAACAATCACGAAATTTGCCATATTGAACGTGATCTGGTGGCCCCTTCACGTGTCTTGGATCGGGGTCGGCGTGGTGTTGAAACGGCTGGACCTGGCCCCGAACCACCAGCGGATGATCAACTTTGCCATGGCAGCGGCCATGCTGTTGGCGGTGGCCATCGCCCTGTGGCAGGGCACCACCTCGCGATGATCTGAATTGTGTTTCAGACGGCGGCATGGCACCAAGACGGCATGAAAAAGCTGTTTCTTTTGCCACTGGTTTTCTTGATGGCGTGCACCCCTGACGAAACCATTTCCGCCTATGCCGTGACGGGGCAACCTTACACGTTGACGGAAATGAACGATGCGCCAGTGACGTTCCGCGCCACCATTGAATTTGGCGACGCGGGCGCGTTCAGCGGTATGGCCCCGTGCAACCGTTACTTTGGTCAAAATGAAGATCCGTACCCGTGGGTCAATATCCAAAGCATCGGCGCCACGAAGGTGGCATGCCCCCAGTTGAAGGAAGAATCCCTTTATTTCCGGGCCTTGGAATCCATGACCCTGGCCGAAGCGTCGGGGCCTGTGCTGATCCTGTCCAATGATGCCGGCGACAGCATGGTGTTTCAGATCGAACGCTAGGACCGCAACAGGCGTTCCACCAGGCGCTTGCGTGCTTCCGGCACGGGGCGGTGTTGGCCCGCGGCCACCCATTTTTCGATGAAATACCCCGTGGTGCGCAGCCCTTGGGCGATGTCCGCGTTGTCCGCCTGCCCGTCCCCCACCATACAGGGCACCAAGGGCAGCAGGCGCGCTTTCCATTCGCCCGCCGCATGGTCAGCCACCGCCCGCCCAGATTTGGGCGACACAAAGCGCAACCCTTCGGTATCGCCGGTGACAGCACATTGGTGCAGATCCAGGCCAAAGCCCAATTCTTCCAACAGCTGCACTTCCCACCGCAGGTACGCCAGGGGCCAGGCATCGGTGGCGCAGATCAAATCCAACAGGGTGACGCTGGTGTCATAAAGGGCGCTGTGGGCTTCGCGTTCGGGCAACGCAAACGACAACAAGGCCAAGGTCGATGTCATGCCCGCCAAAGCAAGCGGGTCCCCCATGGCTTGGGCGGCGCGGGACCGCAGGGGTTCCACTTGATAGCTGCCGATGTGTTCTTCCAACCGCGCTTTCCAGATCACATCCAACTGGGCCCCAGGCTGTAACACAGGGGCCAACTTGCGCGATGTGCCGCCCCGGATCACCCCGGCGTGGCGGCCTTTGTCGCTGCAAAACACCTCGGCTATGATCGACGTTTCACCGTGTTTGCGCGCGCTTAGCAATATGCCCTGGTCCCGCCATTCGATCATGGTCGCGTCACGCCAGGCTGGGATCGTCCAGAAGACTGCGCCCCTGTCGATCTTCCACTTCGATCACCCACAAATCCGGATCAAAGGACGACTGCTTGGCCGCCGATTGGTCTACATCCACTTCTGCCCCCTGCGCCAGAACGGTCCAGGCGGACGCGCCAGACAGGATATCAAAGCCGCGCTGAAACAGCTGGGCGTTGCCGTCCAATGTGTTCACCTTCACCAGCACGGCCCCCGCCGTTGCGTCGCCTTTGCGCACCACAAATACGGGGATGTTTTCCAGGCGCAGCCGCGTCAGATAGGCGCTGACCCAGATATCACTGGTCAGCCGGGTCATACATTCCCGTCGCGGAAATCCAGGCCCATTTCGGAATACCGTTCCCGTTCTTCCAACCAGTTGGGCCGTACTTTGACCTGCAAGAACAGATGCACTTTGCGGCCCAAGAATTCTTCTAACTCTTGCCGGGCGGCGGTGGATACGGCTTTGATGGTTTCGCCTTTTTTGCCCAGGACGATGCCTTTGTGGCCGTCGCGCATGACATAGATCATTTGGTCAATCTTGGCGGACCCGTCTTTGCGTTCTTCCCAATTCTCCGTTTCCACCGTCAGCTGGTATGGCAGTTCCTGGTGCAAGCGCAGGGTCAGCTTTTCGCGGGTGGTTTCCGCTGCCAACATCCGCAGGGGCAAATCGGCAATCTGGTCTTCGGGATACAGCCACGGCCCTTCTGGCATTTGGCCTGCCAGCCATGTCTTCAAATCCGCACAGCCGTGTCCCCGTTCGGCTGAAATCAGAAAGGTTTCCACAAAAGCGAACCGATCGTTCAGGTCCTTGGTCAACGCCAGCAGCACTTCCGACTTCACCTTGTCGATCTTGTTGATGGCCAGGGCGATGCGCTTGCCCTTGGGCAATTGGGCCAAGGCGTCCAAAATGCCTTCCACACCGGGGGTCACGCCGCGGTGGGCTTCCACCAACAGCACGGTCAAATCTGCGTCCGCCGCCCCGCCCCAGGCCGCGGTCACCATGGCGCGGTCCAGCCGCCGACGGGGGCGGAAAATGCCGGGCGTGTCCACGAATACGATCTGCGCGTCCCCGTCCAGGGCCACGCCGCGAATGCGTGCGCGGGTGGTTTGCACCTTGTGGGTCACGATGGACACTTTCGCCCCCACCATCCAATTCAGCAGGGTCGATTTTCCGGCGTTGGGTTCCCCGATCAGGGCAACAAATCCGGCGCGCGTGGTGGTCATGGGGTGTCTACACTTTCCAGCAAGGCTCGGGCGGCGGCTTGTTCCGCAACGCGTTTCGACCCGGCCGTTGCCCGTGCGGTTTGCCCTGAATGCAGGCGGGCTTCAATCTCGAACTGGGGGGCGTGGTCGGGACCGGTGCGGCTGACTTCCACATATTGCGGCGGCGGGCCTTTGCGGGCTTGGGCCCATTCTTGCAAAGCGGTCTTGGCGTCGCGGGCGTCGGCCTTCACGTCTGTGATGCGTGTACCCCACAGCCTGTGGATCGCCGCCTTGGCAGCGGCCATGCCCCCGTCGCGGTAAATAGCGGCCAAGACGGCTTCCATGGCATCCCCCAGCAGGGCGTCTTTGCGCCGCCCGCCCGACAACATTTCCGACCGGCCCAGTTTCAACACCTCGCCCAGGCCAATGTCGCGGGCCACGGCGGCGCAGGTTTCTTTGCGCACCAGGGCGTTGAACCGGGGCGCCAACTGCCCTTCAGACGCGCCCGCATCGGCATCCAACAGCGCTTCGGCCATCACCAGACCCAGCACGCGGTCCCCCAGAAATTCCAGGCGTTCGTTGTCCGACCGTGTGGCGGACGACAGGCTGGCGTGGGTGACCGCCGTCACCAACAACTGTGGGTCGGCGAAGCGGTGGCCCAGGCGCGTTTCAAACGCTTGAAGATCGGCAGACGGTTTCATTCCACCCTCTTAAACCAACGGTGCGTGCGAAAAAATGGTGTTTGTGCATCGCCATAGGTGCGCGAATACACCACAAGCCACGCCCGCCCTTTGACAGCGTCTTCTGGCACGAACCCCATCCCGTGCGGGCGCGGTATGCGACTGTCGCTGGAATTGTCCCGGTTGTCCCCCAACATGAACAGATGTCCAGGCGGCACCGCGAAAGTTCCTGTGGCGTCCAACGGATTTTTGCGCCCGTCTGACAAGGTGCGATACACAGCCCCACTGGGATGGCGTTCCGCAAACTGATCTTGGGTGCACACCCCCCCTGGCGCCACAAGGCCCTGGCACAGCGGCAGCAGCCCCAACGGTCCGCTGCGCACAAATGTTTCAACAAAGGCGTCCATCTGGCTTTGGGGGACGGCTGCGCCATTCAGCACCAGCTGGCCTTGGTTCATTTTCACCGTGTCACCGCCCTGGGCCACGATCCGCTTTATGTAATCTTCCGGCCGGGTCGGATGGGCGAACAGCGCCACCTGACCCACCTGCGCCGAACCGCGCAGCACCAGGACATAGTCACCCGCCTGCAGCCCCGGTTTCATGGACCCGCTGACCACGATCATCGGCATCACAAACAGGCGCGCCACCAACAGCAGGGCAAACACCACAACGCAGGCTTTGCCGATGGACCGCAGGCCCATGGGCACATCGACCGCCCTGCCTTTGGGGAACGCGATCGCAACCGCAAAGATCAGCGATGCCACGGGCACCACATTCAGCAGGCCCCACCAGCCAGACCTGCCTGCGTGGTTCAGCCGTCGCATCCGGTGGCCCACCATGGGCAGAAGCGTCAGGGCCATCACCAGCAAAGCGGGATCGGTGTGGCGGGTGTTGGATGGATCCACCGCCAGGATGGTGGACGCGGCGACAAACGGCAGCGCCAGAAAGGCCAAGCTGGCCCCATAGACGCGCCTGTCAGACAGCCCGGTCCAATCCCAGCCCGTCCGCCAAAGCGCCCATGGGGTCACGCCGGTCATTCGATGCGCTTAAAGAACCGATCCCCGCGCCAGGTCCAAAACGCCAGCATGCTGCGGCCCGCGGATGAAAACATGATGCGGTCCGCACGGCCCACCAGATCATCGGCAGGCACCATGCCCACGCCTGCGGGGCGGGCAATGCGGCTGTCGCCGGAATTGTCGCGGTTGTCCCCCATGAAGAAGAAATGCCCGTCGGGCACGGTATAGACCTTGGTGTTATCGCGCCCGCCAAATTCGGCGACGTTCAGCACCGAATGGGTCACGCCACCGGGCAGCGTTTCTTTGTACTTTTCTTTGACGCAGTCGCCGCCGGTGCCCACGGCCCCGTTCTGGCACAGCGGCATGCGGCGTTGCGGGCCTTGCGGTTCCATCGTTTCGATGAAGTCGCCGTCGCGTTCCAACACCACGGGCGCGTCGTTGATGTGCAGCACGCCGCTTTTCATTTGCACCCGGTCGCCCGGCAGGCCGATCAAACGCTTGATGAAATCGTCCTGGGTGATGGTGTTGCGAAACACCACCACGTCGCCGCGATCTGGATCACCGCCCAGGATGCGATCTTCGCGA
Source organism: Planktomarina sp. (assembly GCA_020629235.1). Classification (GTDB taxonomy): domain Bacteria; phylum Pseudomonadota; class Alphaproteobacteria; order Rhodobacterales; family Rhodobacteraceae; genus Planktomarina. The sequence continues at coordinate 31,003 of JAHDDS010000008.1, read as the reverse complement.
CCTTTCAGGAAACCGCAGAAGTGTTCTGGCTGCAGGTTAATCCCCACCGCAGGGATCACCACCTTGGGGCACGACGCATAGGAATAACCATAGGCCATTTTGTTGACGAACAAGAAATCCCCGATCAGCAGCGTGTCTTTCATGGACCCCGATGGGATCCAGAATGGCTGGAACAAGAAGGTCCGAAAGACGCCCGCGATGATCAACGCCCAAAAGATGGTTTTGACGGTTTCCCACACGGATTCCACAAAAGATTTTTCAGATGCACTGGCCATGGGGACCCCACTGTTGTTTCGGTCGGTTCATGGTGGCGGGGGCATCAAGTGTCAAGCGACGCATCCGTGATGGGGCGCGCTTCGATCACCACAAACGCCTGGGCCCAGGGGTGGTCATCGGTCAACGTCACATGGATCACCGCGCTGTGGCCGGGGGGCGTCATGGCGTCCAGGCGGTCCTTGGCCCAGCCTGTAACCGCCATCACTGGCTGGCCCGTGCCCAGGTTGGTGACCGCCATATCCTTCCAGCTGATCCCCATTGCAAGGCCGGTCCCCAGGGCTTTGGAACACGCCTCTTTCGCGGCCCAGCGTTTGGCATAGGTTCCGGCCACATCCTTGCGGCGTTCCGCCTTGCGCTGTTCGATGTCCGTGAAAACACGGTTTTTGAACCGGTCGCCGAAACGATCCAGGGTGCCTTGAATGCGGTCTATGTTTGCCAGGTCTGTGCCGATGCCCAAGATCATGGCGCGATCCGCGTGGTCAATATCTTCAAACTGGCGGCCCCGAAGAACACGGCGAATGTGCCTTCAAACCAGCGCCGGGCCCGTCGGTACGCGGCCACCATCACGGGGCTAGAAAACAAAAATGCGTACCCGATGAACACAAGGATCGACCCGGCATAAAGATGGCCAAATATGTTCAACAGGTCGGCGGTCGTCGCCCCCGGCGCGGCCACGATGGCATAGACCGCCCCCCACGACAGGATCGCTTTGGGGTTGGTCAAGTGGATCAAGGTGCCCTTCACAAACACCCCCCAATGGTTGCCTGCGATGGCCCGTTCCTGACCAGCCGCCCCCGGTTTTATGGCAGACCGCATGGCCTTAACCGCCAAGTACAGCAAGTATGCCGCGCCGATGTATCGGATCACCTCGAACACCCAAGCATGGGCCAGCATCAACGCGCTGACCCCCAATGCGGCGGCAATCCCCCAAGATGCAGATCCCGCCAAAATGCCCATGGACATGGCCAAGCCAAAGCTGCGCCCCCGCGCCATAGCTGTGCCCGCGATGGACAAGGTGGCCGGTCCCGGACTGCCGCCCGCAAGGCACCATCCGATCCAGAACAAGAAGAATTCAACCCCGGTCAAAGTGTCTGGTGTCCATCGTCCAAGGCGTTATGCCTTGTCTTGGGCCCGCCAAATATTCTTGGCCCCCATCGCGTAAAAGCCCCGGGCCACCAGCCAAAACACAAAGGCAATGATCACCAGCCCGATCACCATCGCAGCCGGCATGCTGATGACAAAATCCCGCATTACCGGATCAACGCCAAGGTAAATTGCCCCCAGCACAAGGTTCAGGCCCAAGGCGATCGCCATCATCAGCGCTGCTTGATACCAAATGCGTGGAATGGGATCGCGGGTGGCTTGGGCGTGTTTTTGGCCTTCTACCGTGGCGGCAATCATGATCGGAATAACACCGACGGCCCCACTGCTGACATCAAAACCAAAGAAATGGTCCACTGCCCAAATCAAAACCGCCAGTCCCACCAGGGTGGCGATGAAAACACCGATAAATCGCAAGGGGTGGAAGGTCATTTTGCGTCCTTTCGTGGGGCCATCATGCCCGTGCTGCGTCCATCAAACGGCGCATTTCGTGAATGGCGGGGGCCAGCCCCATGAAGACGGATTCCGCAATCAAAAAGTGGCCGATGTTCAGTTCTTTCACCGCAGGAATGGCCGCGATGGGGGCCACGGTTTCAAACGTCAGGCCGTGGCCAGCGTGCACTTCCAGCCCCAGGGACTGCGCAAAGGCCGCCCCGTCGCGCAAACGGTCCAGTTCCGCGTCGCGTTCCGCAAACCGCCCTTCATAGTGATAATCGCAGTACGCCCCGGTGTGCAGTTCCACCACCGCCGCGCCCACGCGCTTGGATGCGTCCAACTGCACCTCGTCCGCCGCGACGAACAAGGACACCCGGCAGCCCGCCTCTGCCAGCGGCGCGATATAATCGGCCATGCGGTTTTGGTCCTTGGCCACTTCCAGCCCGCCTTCGGTTGTGCGTTCTTCGCGCTTTTCGGGCACGATGCAGACCGCATGGGGCGTGTGGCGCAGGGCGATGGCTTGCATTTCGTATGTGGCGGCCATCTCAAAATTCAACGGCACGGTCAGGGCCGCCATCAATGCGTCGATGTCGTCGTCCTTGATGTGGCGCCGGTCTTCGCGCAGATGCGCCGTGATCCCGTCGGCCCCTGCGTCTTCGGCCAGTTTCGCCGCCCGCACCGGGTCGGGATAGGCGCTGCCGCGCGCATTGCGCAGGGTGGCCACGTGGTCGATGTTCACGCCAAGGCGCAGATCGTTGGACATATCGTTACTCCTGTGGCTCGTCTTTGGGCTTCACCCGGTCCCGCAATTCCACCAGCTTGGCCTTCAACGCCCCCTTGCGGCGGTTCTGGTATGCGCGGATCAAAGGCACCGACACATAATAGGACAAAACCGCAAAGATCACACCCGGGATGATCCCGCCGATCAGCCAGGGCAAAAAGATGTCGTCCCAAAACCGCAACAGCCGGGTCCAATCGGCGCGGTCCGGTGTGAACAACGCCAGGAAGTTATCGCGCAAATCAGCCGCTGCATTGGTGAACTTGCGAAAGATCGACCCTTCCAACGCCTGTTTGGGGGGGATGCGCAATATGGCGTATCCGGTGCCAAGCGACGTGGCCGCGATGGGCAGATACGTCAGCGGGTTGCCAAAGAAGGTCCCCAGCAGCGACGCGATCAAACTGCCGCGCACGATCAACGCCAGACCCACTGCCAAAAAGAAGTGCAGCCCGAAGAACGGCGTGAAGGACACAAACACCCCGCACGCGATGCCACGGGCGATCATCTCTGGCGCGCCGGGCAGGCGCTGCAAGCGGTGCTGGACATAATGATAGGCGCGCTTCCACCCGCCGCGGGGATAGATCACTTCCCACACCGCGCGCAAAAAACCCCGTCTGTCCCTGCGTTTGAAGACCAAGTGCCCGTTCCTTATTCCGCAGCCTGCTGCGGTGTGTCGTCTGTGTCGCCCGTTTCGGTGCTGCGGTGGCGACTGACAGATGCGATGTCACTGTCCGCTTCCAATGCCGTCAGGATAGAATGCAACTGGCTGACATCGCTGACGTCCATATCCACCAGAAGCCTAAAGTAATCTGGTTTGCGATCCAAAAACCGCAGGTTGGAAATATTTGCCTTCAGATCGCCGATCAGCGTGCAAATCCGCCCCATGACCCCCACCCCGTTTCGGATGGTCAAATCCGCAGTCACCGTGTGGGTCGCGGCGTGTTGGCCTTCGTGCCAGCGCACATCCAACCAGCGGTCCATTTGGGATTCGAACGCTTCCAGCTTGGTGCAATCGATGGTGTGAATCACAACCCCCGACCCGCGATAGGTGATCCCCACAATCCGTTCCCCCGGCAGTGGCTGGCAGCACGTCCCCGACTGGAAACTTTGCCCCGTCGCCAACCCGATCACCGCTTTGTCGGACGCGACTCCATCCGTGGACCGCACCTTCAGGTTTGGATACAGGCCAGACACCACTTCGCGGGCAGGAATTTCGGCACTGCCCAAGCGCGCCAGCAGTTCTTCGGCGTCCGCCAGGCCATAGTGTTTGGCCCCCGTCGCCAGCGCCTTGTCCGTGACTTTGCGCCCCACCGCTTCAAAGGCGACGCGCGCCAGTTCACGCCCCAGGCGGATGTATTTTTCGCGGTCATGTTCGCGCAGTGATCGGCGGATGGCGGATTTCGCCCGGCCCGTGGCGGCCATGTCGATCCAGGTGGCTTGGGGGATTTGGCCTTCGGCGGTGATGATCTGCACGGATTGCCCGTTGCGCAGGCGCGTCCACAGCGGCACCCGGATGCCGTCCACTTTGGCCGACACACAGGCCGACCCGATGCGGGTATGGATGGCAAAGGCAAAATCGATGGCCGTGGCCCCGCGCGGCAGTTTGATCACGTCGCCCTTGGGGGTGAAGCAGAACACCTGGTCGGTGTACATTTCCAGCTTCACGGCCTCGAAAAATTCGCCGTGGTCCCCTTCGTGGCCCAGCCGTTCGGTCAGCGACGCGATCCATTCGGACGGTTCCAACGCAAAGGGGTTATCTTGGCGCTGCCCGTCGCGATACGCCCAGGTGGCCGCAGCCCCTTTTTCCGCGACTTGGTGCATCGACGGCGTGCGAATTTGCACTTCGACCCGGCGGGCATTGCGGCCCGATACGGTGGTGTGCAGGCTGCGGTATCCATTGGATTTGGGCTGACTGATGTAATCTTTGAACCGCCCAGGCACCGCCCGCCAGCGCTGGTGGATCAGCCCCAAAACGCGGTAACAGTCCACCTCGTCCCCGACGATGACCCGAAAGCCGTAAATATCTGACAAGCGCGAAAAGCTTTGTTCTTTGGCCTGCAACTTGCGCCAAATCGAATAGGGCTTCTTGGCGCGCCCATGAATTTCCGCCTGCAGCCCGGCGGATCGCATCAGATCAGCCAAGTCGCTTTTGATCTGGTCCACCACATCGCCGGTTTCTTTTTGCAACCGGATAAAGCGGCGAATGATGGATGCCCGGCCTTCGGGGTTCAGCACCTGAAAGGCCAGGTCCTCTAACTCTTCGCGCATCCATTGCATGCCCATGCGGCCCGCCAAGGGGGCATAAACATCCATGGTTTCACGCGCCTTTTGGTGCTGCTTGTCCAGCGGCATAGACCGAATGGTGCGCATGTTGTGCAACCGGTCTGCCAGCTTCACCAAAGTGACCCGGATGTCTTTGGACGTGGCCATGATCAGCTTGCGGAAATTTTCGGCCTGCTTGGTGGCGCTGGACGACAATTGCAGCTTTGTCAGCTTCGTGACCCCGTCCACCAGGTCCGCCACTTCGCGGCCAAACTGGCCCGCCACTTCTTCATAGCTGGCCCGGGTGTCTTCGATGGTGTCATGCAGCAGCGCGGTCACCAGGGTCGAATCGTCCAGGTGTTGTTCGGCCAACAGGCGGGCCACTTCCACAGGGTGGGTGAAATACGCTTCGCCCGACCGGCGGAATTGGCCGTCGTGCATCTTTTCGCCAAAGGCAAACGCCCGGGCGATGGTCTGTGCGTCGGTGTTGGGATTATAGGCGCGGACAAGCCCGATCAGGTCATCGGCTGTTGTCATGCGCCCATACCTTTCGTCTTCAGCCTTGGCCTTGCGCTTCCATCAACGCCCGCAGCAGCTTTTCATCGTTCAGATCGTCTTCGGCAGGACGGTCGGCTTCGGCCCCCATCAACAGCGCCATGGAATCGTCTTCCGGTTCATCCACTTCGATCTGGGTTTGATTGCTTTCGATCATGCGTTCACGCAGGTCGTCTGCCAGCTGCGTTTCGTCGGCGATTTCGCGCAGCGACACAACTGGGTTTTTGTCGTTGTCACGGTCCACGGTGATCGGCGCACCGCTGGAAATTTCCCGCGCCCGATGGGATGCCAGCATCACCAGTTCGAACCGATTTGGGACCTTGTCTACGCAATCTTCGACGGTCACACGCGCCATGGGATTTCCTCACATTCTGGTAAGACCGCCCAGATAGGGCGATTGCATCAAAAACGCAAGGCGATTCCAATTAAGTCAACGGTTTAAGCGATGCTTTGTCTTGGGCGGACAAATCTTCATACAGGGCCGCCACGGTGCGGTTCAAAAGCGGGTGCGTCCAGTCCGGGGCAATGTCCATCAAAGGCCCCAAAACAAAGGCCCGTTCGTGCAAGCGGGGGTGCGGCAAGATAAGCTGGTCGGGGGCGGTTTTCACCTGTTCATCCAGCGGCAGATCCATCCAGTGCTGCACCGTATCGGCATCGGGCAGAACCTGACCGTCCAAGGCCAACAGGTCCAAATCCAACGTCCGCGCGCCCCAACGCCGATTCCTTTCACGCCCAAACGCGCGTTCTGCAGCGTGCAATTGTGCCAAAAAATCAGATGATTCGACCGTGATATTGAAGTGCAGGGCCGCATTTACGAAATCGGGACCGCTGCCCGCAGGAAAAGCTGGCGTTCTGAAAAAGCGACTTTGCGCCACCAGCACAACCTGCGATGAAACCAATGTCGATATCGCCGCGTTAAGCGTCGCAATCGGCGACTGGCCGGCAAAGGGCATGTTGGACCCCACGGCCACCAAAGCCATGACCCCATCCGCGCTGTGTGCTTTGGATTGATCGCTCATACCTTTTGACTTATTTGAATTGCCTGCACCGGCAAGACCATTCTGATGCCGCGGCGGTTTTTACATCTAGGGGATAGATGATGTTTTATAGGGACGAGCGTATCGCGCTCTTTATTGATGGGTCGAACTTATATGCCGCCGCCAAGGCGCTTGGCTTCGATATCGACTACAAGCTGCTGCGCAAAGAATTCATGAGCCGCGGAAAAATGCTGCGGGCGTTTTACTATACCGCACTGCTGGAAAACGACGACTATTCACCCATTCGTCCGTTGGTGGATTGGCTGAACTATAACGGGTTCACCATGGTCACCAAACCGGCCAAGGAATTCACCGACAGCCAGGGGCGGCGCAAGGTGAAGGGCAACATGGACATCGAACTGACCGTGAACGCCATGGAACTGGCCCCCCACGTGGACCACATCGTGTTGTTTTCCGGCGACGGGGATTTCCGGCCCCTGGTGGAAAGCCTGCAGCGCCAAGGGGTGCGCGTGTCGGTGGTGTCCACGATCCGCAGCCAGCCACCGATGATTGCCGATGAACTGCGCCGCCAGTGTGACAACTTCATCGAATTGGACGCCCTGCGCGACGTGATCGGGCGGCCCCCGCGCGAACCGCGCGAAAACGACGCGGCAGATTACGAAACCGCAGACTGACAGGCAGACTGACCTGCGCCCGCCCGACCCAGGGCGGGTTTCGCTGCGAACAACTGCCCCTGGACGTGGGGCGTAAATTTGCCTAGCTGTAAACCATGACTGACAAGCCGCCGCTTACACTGTATCTGGCTGCGCCGCGTGGGTTCTGCGCGGGCGTAGACCGTGCCATCCAAATCGTCGAAATGGCCCTGGAAAAATGGGGCGCGCCTGTGTTTGTGCGCCATGAAATCGTGCACAATAAATTCGTGGTGGACGGCCTGCGCGACAAAGGCGCGGTCTTTGTCGAAGACCTGGACCAATGCCCCGATGACCGCCCGGTGATCTTTTCGGCCCACGGTGTGCCCAAGTCCGTGCCCAGTGCGGCCCAAGCGCGCAATATGATCTATGTCGATGCCACGTGCCCCCTGGTCAGCAAAGTGCACATCGAAGCCCAACGCCACGCGTCCAACGGTTTGCAGATGATCATGATCGGTCACAAGGGCCACCCGGAAACGGTGGGCACCATGGGGCAATTGCCCGACGGCGACGTGCTGCTGGTGGAAACGGTGGAAGACGTGGCCCATGTTTCGGTGCGCGACGAAGACAACGTGGCCTTCGTCACCCAAACCACCCTGTCGGTGGACGACACCAAAGACATCGTCGAAGCCCTGCAACAGCGGTTCCCCAAGATCGTTGGGCCCCACAAGGAAGATATCTGTTACGCCACCACCAACCGCCAAGAAGCGGTCAAGGCCATCGCCCCCCTGTCGGACGCGTTGCTGGTGGTGGGGGCGCCCAATTCATCGAATTCCAAACGGTTGGTGGAAGTGGGGGCCCGCGCGGGCTGCGCCTATGCCCAATTGGTGCAACGGGCCACCGACATCGACTGGCGCGCCTTGGACGGCATCAAAACCGTGGGCATCACCGCGGGCGCATCGGCCCCTGACGTGCTGATCACGGAAGTGGTGGACGCGTTCAGCGATCATTACACCGTGACCGTCGAACAGGTGGAAACCGCCCAAGAAAACGTGGAATTCAAAGTGCCCCGCGTCTTGCGCGAAGCGTCCTGACAATCGACACAAGCGCAGGCCTTTGGGCCGAAACGTTGGAGACATCTGCCCCATGACATCAGCGCGCATTCCTTTGCCCGCCCTTCTGCTGGGTCTGGCTGGCACCCTGCCGTTCCTGTGGGGTCTGGCCACGCTGTGGTCTGTGGATTTGGCGCTGTGGACGAAGAACACCCTGCACCCGCGCCTGCTGTGGCCCACGGCGCATGTCGTGTACGGCACCGTGATCCTGGCCTTCATGTCCGGGGTGCTGTGGGGCTTTGCCACCAAGGCCAAGGACAGCCGCGCCGCTGTGGGATACGGCCTGTCTGTGCTGCCGGCACTGTGGGCATTTTTTCTGCCCGGCGGGTCCAGTTCAGATGCCGCCATCAGCCTGATGCTGGGGTTCGCCGCCTTGATCTGCATCGACGCGCTGTTTTCCCATTGGGGCCTGACGCCAGCCTGGTGGATGAAGCTGCGCATCCTGTTGACCGCCATCGTGGTGGCCAGTTTGGCCCTGGGGGTGATCGTCTGATGGCCGATCAAGAAACCCTGGCGGTGTATGACGCTAAGATCGAAGATTATAAGGCGCTGACCGTGGCCCAACCCGGCGCCGCGCTGAAACGGTTTATCGCGGCGCTGCCCCAAGGCGGCCATGCCCTGGACCTGGGGTGCGGCCCCGGATTTGCCGCCGCGGCCATGGCCGCCGCTGGTCTGCAGGCCACCGCCACCGACGCCAGCCCGGAAATGGCCAAGGCCGCCGGGCAGCACCCAGGCGTCACTGCCCGCTGCGAAACATTTGCCGACCTGCCCCTGTCGCCCACGTACGACGGGATCTATGCCAACTTCAGCCTGCTGCACGGGCGCAAGGCGGATTTCCCAGGATACATCGCCGCCTGCAAAGCCGCGCTGCACCCGGGCGGTGTGTTGCACTTGGGATTGAAATTGGGGGAAGGCGAAGACCGCGACGCCATCGGGCGGTTTTATTCGTACTATGGCGAAGCCGAATTGGACCAGATCTTGGCCGATGCAGGCTTTACCGTCACTTGGCGCAAAACCGGGCACGAAGTGGGCCTGGCTGGCACCGACGATCCCTTCATCTTGATGCAGGCCCATGCCTGATCTGGTGGCCTTCACCGACGGGGCCTGCAGCGGCAATCCTGGCCCGGGGGGCTGGGGCGTACTGTTGCAAGCCAAAGACGGCGACACGGTTCTGAAGCAAAAGGAACTGTCGGGCGGGGCGGAAGACACCACCAACAACCGCATGGAATTGATGGCCGCCATCACCGCCTTGGAAACCCTGGACCGCGCCAGCACCATCACAGTGGTGACCGACAGCGCCTATGTCAAAGACGGGATCACCAAGTGGATCCACGGCTGGAAGCGCAACGGGTGGAAGAAGAAAGGCGGGTTGAAAAACGTGGACCTGTGGCAACGCCTGGACGCCGCCGCCGACCGCCACCGCGTGACTTGGGAATGGGTCAAAGGCCACGCAGGCCACCCCGAAAACGAACGGGCCGATGAACTGGCCCGCGCGGGCATGGAACCGTTCAAACCTTAACAAAATCACTCAACCCCAGATTGTTTCGCATGCGAAACAAATTCGCGTAAGTCCCTGATTCCGTTGCGTCAAAATCGTGATTTTCCGGAAGAATTTCGCCCTAAATCCTAGGCGGAAGGGCCCGTCCGTTAAGAAAATCGGCGGGCGACATGGGTTTTTTGCCCGCCGGTTGCAGGTGCGTCAGCTCTACCGCGCCGCTGCCACAAGCCACCGTGGTGCCGTGCAGGACCGTGCCCGCATCCCCTGCCCCATGTGCCAGTCGGGACCCAAGAACCTTAACCCGATCGCCCCCCAAATCGAACCAGGCCCCTGGGAACGGCGACAAGCCGCGGATGTGGCAATCCACCTCTGCCGCCGGGCGCGTCCAGTCGATCCGCGCTTCTGCCTTGTCGATCTTATGGGCATAGGTCACGCCCGTATCCGCCTGCGCCACGGGGGGATGACCGCCCAAATCTGCCAGCACGCGCACCACAGCATCGGCCCCCAGGGCGGCCAATCGGTCGTGCAACTGGCCCGTGGTTTCCACCGCCCCGATGTCTGTGCGCACTTCCAAGCGCACCGGCCCCGTGTCCAAGCCCGCTTCCATCTGCATGATGCCCACGCCGGTTTGCGTGTCCCCGCCCATAATCGCCCGGTGAATGGGGGCCGCCCCGCGCCACCGGGGCAACAGACTGGCGTGAATGTTCAAGCAGCCGTGGGCGGGCGCGTCCAAAATCGCCTGGGGCAAGATCAGCCCATAGGCCACCACCACCGCGATGTCCGCGCCAAGTGCTGCAAAGGCTGCCACATCCGCCGGGTCTTTGAAATTCAGCGGGTGGCGCACCGTCAGGCCCAGGTCCAAGGCCCTGGCATGAACGGGCGTGGGGCGTTCTTTCTTGCCCCGCCCGGCCCGGCGCGGCGGTTGGGAATACACACACACCACATCGTGGCCCGCCGCCACCAAAGCGTCCAGCGCGGCCACGGAAAAGTCCGGCGTGCCCATGAACACCAGCTTCATGCCTTGGCCGCTTTCTTCAACAGCATGGACCGTTTCAATTTGGACAGATTGTCAAAATACATCTTGCCGTTCAGGTGGTCGATCTGATGCAGGCACGACCGCGCCCACAGGCCGTCCAGTTCCTTGCGCACCACCAGGCCTGTGTCATCGGTATATCGCACGGTGATGGTTTTGGGGCGCACAATATCCGCCGACACCCCGGGCAAACAGGGGCTGGCTTCGGGCCGAATTTCAGTTTCGGGGGATCGGTCCAGAACATCGGGGTTCGCCATGCGGATCACCTGGTCCCGGGTGTCGGACGCATCCACCACCGCCAGCCGCAGCCCCACGCCGATCTGCGGTGCGGCCAAGCCGATGCCCGGCATCGCTTCCATCACGGCGACCATGTCGTCCCAAATGGCGCGAATGTCGTCGGTGATCTGGTCCACAGGCTGGGCTGCGGTGCGCAAACACGGGTTGGGCCACAGCAGCGTCTTGCGCATCAGCCGCGCGCCTTTTCCCGCTTCAGCTTTTGCATCTTGCGGGTGATCATCTGGCGCTTCAGCGGCCCAAGATAGTCGATGAACAACTTGCCATCCAGGTGATCAATTTCGTGTTGCACGCAGGTGGCCCACAACCCATCAAACTTTTCGGACACTTGGTTGCCGTCCAGGTCCATCCAGGTCACTTCCGCTTGCGTGGGACGCACCACGTCGGCGAATTGGTCTGGAATGGACAGACACCCTTCTTCGTATGTGTTGGTGTCTTCTGACGTCCAGGTCACCTCTGGGTTCAACAGCACCAAGGGGCGCGGGGGCGCATCGTCTTCTTTCACGCAGTCCATCACGATGATCCGTTTGGACACCCCAATTTGCGGGGCCGCCAGGCCGATGCCCGGCGCGTCGTACATGGTTTCCAGCATATCTGCCGCCAGAACGCGCAGGTCATCCGTCACGGCGGTGATGGGGTCCGCCTTCTTTTTCAGGCGGGGGTCTGGGTGGATCAAGATCGGTCGCAAAGCCATGACCGCCACATAAGCAAAAGCCAACGGGCCTGCAATGCGGGCGTGGGCTGGATTTTCCTTGCACCCGTCCCGATGGGCCATAGGGTAAGGGCAAGCCACAAAGGACCGACCCATGGATTTCGACACTGCCATCAATCGCCACAACACCCATTCGGTGAAATGGGACATGATGGAACCGCTGTACGGCGTGCCGGCGGATGACGGCATTTCCATGTGGGTGGCGGACATGGACTTCAAACCGCCGCAGTGTGTGCAAGACAAACTGGACTGGATGACCGGGCACGGCGTTTATGGGTACTTCGGCAACGACGGGCCCTACAAGGACGCGATCCGGTGGTGGATGCAAACGCGCCACGGCTGGGACGTGGACCCGGCGTCGATTTTCACCACGGGCGGGCTTGTGAACGGCACCGCGCTGTGCGTGGACACCTGGACCAATCCTGGCGACGGGGTGATCCTGTTCACACCCGTGTACCACGCCTTTGCCCGGGTCATTCGCGGCAATGGGCGCGACGTGGTGGAAATGCCCCTGGTGAACAACAACGGCCGGTACGAAATGGATTTCGACGCCTATGACGCGATGATCCCCGATCACGCCCGCATGGTGATCTTATGTTCGCCCCACAATCCCGGCGGGCGGGTGTGGACCAAGGCCGAACTGAAGGGCGTGGCCGCCTTTGCCAAGCGCCACGACTTGATTTTGGTCAGTGATGAAATTCACCACGATCTGGTCTTTTCCGGCCAGCACATTCCCATGGCCCACATCGACGGGATCGAAGACCGGCTGGTGATGATGACCGCCGCCAGCAAAACCTTCAACATCGCGGGCTGTCATACCGGCAACGTCATCATTGCAGACCCAGATTTGCGCCGTGCCTTTGCCCAGAAGATGGCCGGACTGGGGATCGGGCCCAACAGCTTTGGCTTACATATGGTGACCGCTGCCTACAGCGACGGCGGGGCGGCTTGGCTGGATGCGTTGCTGCAATATTTGGATGGCAACCGCCGCATCTTTGACGCGGGCGTCAACGCCATTCCCGGTTTGCAGTCCATGGCGTTGGAAAGCACATATTTGGCCTGGGTGGATTTTTCCGGAACCGGCATGCCCATGGCCGAATTCACCGACCGGGTCCAATCGCGCGCAAAAATCGCCGCCAATCACGGACCCACCTTCGGCAAGGGCGGCGACGACTTTTTACGGTTCAACTTTGCCACGCCCCGCGCCAATGTGATTGCCGCAGTGGAACGGTTGCAAAACGCCTTTGCGGACCTGCAATAAGGTCAGGTCCCCAGCAAAGCGATGGGGGCCGTATCCGGGCGCACAAAGTCCAATGGGGCATGGTCGTGGGCTTCGGTGCTGCGCTTGAAGTCATAGCGCATTTCAGCGCCGTTTTCTTCCGCCGCAACGATCAAGCACTGATACAAATGCCGGGCCCCATCAAAGATATCCACCAAGCCGCGCAGGTCAGGCGCATCGTCCCGATCCACGGCAAAGCCGGTGTCCCACAGGTCCAAAATCGGAATGCGCCGTTCCCCAACGGCCACCCGCAACCTGCTTTTCTTACGCAGCGATGCCCGCTGGGCCGCAGCCAAGCCATCCGCCACGTCTTTCGGCAAAAATGTGGTCATCCATCCACTCCCCTGCGTCAATCGTCCAATAATTGGTCACAAGGATCAAGCTAGAATGCTAATTTGATGTGAAAATAGGCAGACCAGATAAAATTTTAGGCTTTGTTCACGCGCAAGACATGGGCGAAATCCGGGTCATACAGCGCAGAATCCACAAAATCCGTGTGATCTGCCAGGGCGGGGCCCACCAAAATCAACGCCGTGCGGGTGATCTTTGCATCGCGCACCTTCAACCGAATATCAGACAAGGTGCCGCGCAGAATCACTTGGTCCGGCCAACTGGCGCGATACGCCACAACGACCGGGCAATCTTCGCCGTAATGCGGGATCAACACACGCTCAATCTCTCGCAAATTGCGCACCGCCAGGTGGATGGCCAAAGTGGTGCCAGAGATGGCAAAATTTTCCAGCGTTTCGCCCGCGGGCATGGATGTGGACTTCATCGACATCCGCGTCAAAACGATGGACTGCGCCACTTCTGGGATGGTCAATTCCTGGCCCAAAGCCGCCGCCGCAGCGGTATAGGCCGGGACGCCAGGGATGATTTCATAGTCAATCCCGTCGCGCTTCAGCAGCCGGATTTGTTCAGCAATGGCCCCATAGAGCGACGGATCGCCTGAATGCACCCGCGCCACATCGTGGCCCGCATCGCGGGCTTTCAAAATTTCGGCATGGGTTTGCGCCAAATTCATCGGTGCTGTGTCCATCACCAGGGCCCCTTCCGGCGCGCAGGCAACAACGGCTTCTGGCACCAACGACCCGGCATACAGACACACCGGACAATCCCCGATGATCCGCGCGCCCTTCAAGGTCAACAATTCCGGGTCCCCCGGCCCTGCCCCAACAAAAAAGACCTTCATAGAACCCCCTTCACTTTGAGAATAAATACCTCGGGTTTCCAAAGGGCCGCGCCCTTTGGTCCGCCCGAAGGGCAAAACATTGCGCGCGCGCAGCGCACATTGGAATCAAGCTTTCCCACTCAAGTCCCCGTCGATTTTGCGGGCGTATCCGCGCGGCGTGTACATGCGCGGGCCTTCGCCCAAATGCGCCAGTTTGGAATTCGATGATCCCACCAACACGACCGTCATCATGTCCACCTCGTCCACTTCCAACGCGTCCAGGCGGCGGTATCGCACGTGTTCTTCAGGCCGCCCCAAAGACGTGGCCAGCATCACGGGCGTGTCTGCCGGGCGGTGCTGCAACAAAATGTCCCGCGCCTCGGCCAGCAAAGTGCGGCGGGTCTTGGACACGGGGTTGTAAAACGCGATCACAAAATCCCCTTCGGCGGCAGCGTGCAGGCGGCGAATGATGTCATCGCGCGGCGTCAGCAGGTCGGACAAAGATATGGTGCAGAAATCATGCCCCAACGGCGCCCCTGCCCGGGCCGCGGCCCCTTGCAGCGCGCTGACACCGGGGGAACAAATCACCTCTACCCTTCGGGCGGCATCGCTGACGCCGCTTTCCTCAGGTCCCCGTCCCAGCAGTTCGAACACCAGGGCCCCCATGGCGTAAATACCTGCGTCCCCGGAACAGACCAGGGCCACATTCTTGCCCTTGGCCGCTTCTTCCAAGGCGTATCGGCACCGGGCTTCTTCGCCCCCCAATGGAAAATCGCTGCGGATTTTGCCAGCAGCCAAAGGCCCCAGCAAATCAATGTACAACCCGTATCCCACCAGTTCTTCGGCGTCCGCCACCAACCGGCTGACTTCAGGCGTGCGCCAGGTGGCTTGGCCGGGGCCAATGCCCACCACCGACAGCGTGCCCCGACTGCGGCCCGGGGCTGCGGTCATGGGCGCATCGGCCATGGCAAGGGCTGCTGTGCAGGTGGCGGTTTTCACCTTCTCCACCACCAGGTCCCCGTCTTGTCCGACGCCCGCCAAAGCGGCCCCTTCGGACACACCGTGGCAGCCCACTTCGGCAAACACCACGTCCGACGGATTGGCCAAACGCGGGGTTTCGCCTTCCAAGCTGGCGGCATCAAAGAACCGCACGGGTGCGCCCAACAGGCGCGCGCAGTCCAAAATCGCAGGTTCATCCGCCTTCAAATCAATACTGGCCACAGCCGCAATGGCTTCAAACCCCACGCCCGCATCGTCCAACAGACCGGTCACCAGGTCCCACATTTCAGCCGGATCGGCGTTGCGCGCGCACCCCAGACCCAAAACGAACTGTTGCGGATACCAAGCCAGCCCCAGGCCGGGGTTGTCATCCGCCACCAACCGCACGGGCGGCGGCCCGACGCTGCGGGTGGCCCGGGCCGGGGCCAGGGTTACGTTTGGGGCGTCCTGCAACGCTTCCAAGAACGGCGCGCTGCCGTACAGCGTAAACGGCTGGCCCGCCAACAGGGCCGCCATAACGCCCTTTGCATTTCCGTCCGCCATCTTCCAACCTGCGGGCGGTTCATCCAAGGCAACGCCCAGGGCCACATCGCCCGCTGTCGTGACAGCGGCGGTGCCAGACAGATGGTCCGCGATATCCCGCGCCAACCGGTTCGCCCCGCGATGCCCCCCCAGCAAAGGCACCACCACAGCCCCATCGTCGCTGACAGACACCACCGGCGGTTCGGTGGTTTTATCGGCCAACAAAGGGGCCACCGCCCGGATCAGAATGCCGCTGGCGCAAACCCCCACGATGGGTGTCCCTGCGGCGAACAAATCGCGCGCGTGGTCCAGGGCGTTGGCGAAATAAACATCCGCCTTGTCCACCCGGCCTTCACGGCCATGGACCTGGGCGCCCAAGTGCGCTGCAATCTTGTGGGCCACATCTGCGCCCGATTGCGACAGGGCCAATACAACGGGTGTCACAGCCATGGATCGCCCCCTTTCACAATCAAGATCATCGAAAAATACGGGGCGGGGTCCGGGGCGTCCGCCAACGGCAGCACTTTTTCATCCGGCAGGCTGGCCCGTTCCACGTATGTGGCTTTGTCCATCAACCCCAAATCCGCAATCACCGATCGAATTTTGCGCAAATGACGCCCCACTTTCATGATGGCCACACTTTCTGCCCCAGCAATGCGTTCGCTTAGCGCGGCCTTGGGCAGCGGCCCGGGCAGCACAGTCAGGCGTTCGTTGCGCGCCGCCAGGGGCATGCCCGCCCGCGCGGCGCAGGCCGTCACGCTGGTGACACCGGGAACCACGTCCACGGCAAACCGCGTGGCCAACCGGGCATAAAGATACATGAAAGACCCGTAAAAGAACGGGTCGCCTTCACACAGACAGACCACATCGTCGCCTGCGTCCAACGCGGCGGCGATGTCTGCGGCCCCTTGGTCATAAGCCGCTTGGGCTGGGCCGCGATCCACGGTCATGGGCACCACCATGGGAAGTTCACGCACACCGTCCGGCACGTATTTGGCTGCGATGGTGCGGGCAAAACTGGCGGTGCCTTCCAACGTGGGAAAGGCGATCACCTTGGCCGCGCGGATCAAATCCACAGCGCGCACGGTCAGCAAATCGGGGCTGCCGGGGCCAACGCCCACGCCGTACAAGGTGCCTTTGCGGGGGTCTGTCATCGCTTAATCAAGCTCCACTGTGTGACGGGCATCAACGGGCGCCACCCGCGATAGGGGCCAATATCATCTGCGCGGTTCACCGACAGCTTCACCAGGTCGCCGCCGTGGTGTTTTTGAAGGTCGATCAACTGCGCCTCTGATTCCAAGGTGACCGCATTGCTGACCAAGCGGCCCAAAGGCTTTAGCGCGGCCCAAGCGGCGTTGAACACGTCAGGGGACAACCCGCCGCCGATGAACACCGCGTCGGGCGCGGGGTGGCCCGCCAAACAATCGGGCGCCGTGCCCGCCACCAGTTGCAGGCGGGGCGTGCCAAGGGCCGCCGCGTTGTCCGCCGCCATGGCGCGACGGTCGGGCTTGGGTTCAAAGCCGATGGCCTGGGCATAGCGCGCAGCCCGCATCCATTCGATGGCCACCGATCCGCAGCCGCAGCCGATGTCCCACAGAAGGGCCCCGCGCATGGGCATCAGTTTGGACACTGTGATGGCGCGGACTTCGCGCTTGGTCATGGTGCCGTCGGACTGAAACAGCGCGTCGTCCAACCCCGGCACCCGGGGCAACAGCGCGGCATCAGGCGCGGCAACACAGTCCACCGCCAAGGTGTTGAAGGCGGGCACATCCCCAGACCAGGCGGCCGCCGTGGCGTCGATGCGGCCTTCGTCCGGGCCGCCCATGTTTGCCAGAACTGTCATGCGCGATGCGCCGAACCCACGACCCACCAGAAAGGCCGCGATTTGGGCGGGCGTTTGCGCCCCAGTGGTCAGGATCAACAATCGCTGGTCAGGTTGGATAAAAGCGATCATCTGTTCAACGGGACGGCCATGGACCGTCAGCGTTTCCACATCTGCCAAAGACCATCCCATGCGGGCCGCCGCCAGTTGGAAGGCCGACACCTGCGGGTGATAGGCGATTTCAGACGGGTCAATCGCACGCCCGATGCGCGCACCCACGGAATACCACAGCGGATCACCCGTGGCCAAAACCACCACGCGCCGCCCCTTCAAATTGGCCAACTGGTCGATCAACGCATCGAACGGGCTGGGCCAAGCCAGGCGTTCGGCGGTGACGTGCCCCGCCAAGGCGTGGTGCCGGTCGCCCCCGATGATCACCTCTGCCGCTTCCACGACGGCGCGGGCCGTGGGGGTCAGGCCATCCATGCCGTCTTCGCCGATGCCAACGATGTGCAGCCAGGGGGTCATGACGCCACCTCTGGCAGCCCGGCAGCCAAGGCGTTCACCGCGGCAGATGCAATGGCGGACCCGCCCCGCCGCCCGCGCAGGGCCACAAAATCGCACCCCCGGGGGTTGGCTGCCAGTTCTGCTTTGCTTTCGGCGGCCCCCACAAATCCCACGGGAAAGCCAAGGATCACAGCCGGTTTGGGCCAGCCTTCGTCCAATCGTTCCAACAGGTGGAACAGGGCCGTTGGCGCGTTGCCCACAGCCACCACCGCCCCGTCGATCTGGTCGCGCCACAGGTCCACCGCCGCGGCGGATCGGGTGGTGCCCAAGTCACGGGCCATATCCGGCACGCGTGGGTCGTTCAATGTGACGATCACCTCATTTTCAGCGGGCAAATACCGCCGGATAATCCCGGCCCCCACCATTTCACAATCGCACAGCACAGGCGCGCCTTCGGCCAAAGCCGCCGCCCCTGCGCGAAACGCCGTGTCAGAAAACGCCAGCCGATCGGCCACATCCACCATCCCGCAGGCGTGGATGACCCGGGTGGCCAACAGGTCCAACCCGTTGGGAAACCGATCCAGCCGCGCTTCGCGCTGCACTGTGGCAAAGCTTTCGGCATAGATCGCCTTTGGGTCTTTTTCATAAGGGCGCATGGGACACCTGTGCCGTAGAGACTGCGTGTTTCAGGGACAGATCAGGTCCCGTGCCGAAAATCCAACCTTCTTGCGCAACACTGTCAGGATCAGGGGCCTTGGGCGTGAAAAACGGGGCCAAAGCGCCCGTTTGGTCCAAATCCGCGAAGGCACGCGCCAACACGCGCACTTGCGCGGCATCCAACACCTCGGTCTGGCCCTGGGACGCATGGGCCTGGGCTTGCAGCAACGACGGGTAAATTTCTGCGATCACAACATCGGCGTCCGGCACACGCAGGTCCGTATCAAACGGCCACACCACAGCCCCCGTCGTGTCCCGCAAAAACTTGACGGTCGGCAGGCCCAGCACCACCTGGCTGCCCACCGCCCCGGCATAGGCCATTTGCCACACGCTTTTGGCCCCGACGGCAAAGCGTTCGGTTTGGCGCTGGTCTGCCGGGTGATCCCCGTGGCGGGCCGATTTCTTCGGCGGCACGTCTGGGTAATCCCAGGCGTCTGGTCGGCCCCACATGGGCCCCACGCCCGGAAAGGCCCGGTTGATCTGGGACGCCACGGCGAAGCGGTTGTTTGCATTGTCATCTGCGTCTTCAACCCGGGCCGCGATCCAATCCCAAAGATGCAGCGCACTGTCCTGGCCCGTCAGGGTTTTGGCCACGCCCGCAGGGTAACCAAAGGCGAAGTCAAACCCCAACAGCATCCGCCGTCCATGGGCCTGTTCTTGGGCAATCAGCTGGGCCAACTGGGTGCGGGCTGCAGCGCGGGTGCGGGCATAGTCCACCGCCTGCAGGACACCATCGCGCACCACAGCCCAAAAGATCGCGTCCTTGCTGGGGCGCGCGGGCGACGGGGTGGACCGGGCGGACCAATCCACCACCACATGCGTGTCAAAAAGAGGCACCTTGGGACCTTTCGCAGCAGGACTGTCCGAAGGCACCAAAGCGGGGGCTTTGGCGTGACGATCATGGCGGTGGCCCCCGATCTGGGTCGGCCGCGCCCATGCACCGTTCTGGTCCGTTGGACGTCGTCACCCAGGCCATAGGACAACGCCGGGATCGAGGCAACGGCAATCCCGACACCCCACCCCCAAGAAACGCCCTTCTGTCTGGGGTGTCGCGAAACGGCGGGGATCAGCCAGCGGCGTAATAGGTGATCATATGCGCCAAGTCGTCCGGGTGCGTGGTCTGTGGCACGAATGCGCATGCATTGGTGAAATGCGAAAAGATCGACCCGTCCGAAAAGAAGCTGCTGCTGGTGACAAAAACCACCCGGCTGTTGGGCCAGCGATAGCTGCAATAATCCGCCACCGCCATGACGCCGCTTTGCCCCACGTCCAAGACGATGACCGGGAAATCTTCGGTGGACAGGGTGGCCAAGGCTTCATGGGATTCCGCCACGCATTCGGCTTCCAATCCCACACGGTGCAGATGATCGGACCATAAATTCGCCAAGGCCCCATTGGACTGCATGATCATAATGCGCATTTACTTCCCCCCGTGCCCAAAGTAGCGATTTGGACGCGTAGACGATGTTCGCAAACAGTAAACAAAGCCTTAATTTAGGTGCCATTGTTCATACTTGACGTGGCGGCAACCGGGGGGATCATGGCGCGCAATGACCGGGATCACGGCGGTGGCTTGGACCGTGCCATCGCACAGTACGGCGGGGACCGGGCGGGTTGGGTGGATCTGTCCACTGGCATCAACCCAAGGGCTTTTGCCTTGGCTGATCTGCCGAATGACGCTTGGACCGCCCTGCCCGATCAATGTGCTGATGACCACCTGTGTGCCGCGGCCCGGGCGTTTTGGAACGTGCCGGACGGCGCTGCCATTCTGGCTGTTCCAGGGTGTTCGTCGGCCATTGCGCAAATTCCATATCTTGCGGCCCCCGGGGCGGTCAGGATCCCTGGCCCGACCTATAACGAACATGCCGCCAGCTTTGCTGCGGCGGGGTGGCAATTGAACGGAACAGACCCAGCCCAGGCGCAGGTCATTGTGCACCCCAACAATCCCACGGGGCATTTTCATGACGCCGCGCCCGACGCCGCCTTGGTGGTCATCGACGAAAGTTTTTGCGACGTGGCCCCCGCCGCCACGATGATCGCCCGCGCCACGCAACCGGGACACCTTGTCCTGAAAAGCTTCGGCAAGTTTTGGGGCTTGGCGGGGCTGCGGCTTGGGTTTGTGGTCGGGGACGCCGCCTTGGTGCAGGCCTTGAAAGTTCGCCTTGGGCCTTGGCCGGTGTCTGGCCCCGCTTTGGCCATCGGCACCCAAGCCCTGACCGACCGGGCCTGGGCCGATGACACGCGGGACTGGCTGCGCGGTCAGATGGCAGCACTTGATGATGTGATGGCCCCCCACGGGGCGCACCCCATGGGGGATGTGCCCCTGTTTCGCACGTACCGCGTGGACGATGCGGCCCAGTGGCAGAACCGCCTGGCCCGGGCGCACATCTGGTCGCGGGTTTTCCCCTATGACCCGCACTGGTTGCGGTTGGGCGTGCCGACGCAGGCCGCTTTGGACCGGGTCAAGGCCGCATTATGAGTTTGGTTCTGGCGATGATCCTGGACGCGGTGATGGGGGAACCGCGCTGGCTGTGGTCCCGCCTGCCCCACCCCGCCGTGATGATGGGACGCCTGATTGGCTGGGCTGACCAGCGGTTCAACGCAGGCCCCAGCCAAAAGCGGAACGGCGTACTGCTGACCCTTGGTTTGGTGCTGGGCTTTGCCCTGTTGGGGTGGGTCCTGGCCCAGTTGGGCTGGGTGGCGGAGGTTCTGATCGCCGCCGTTCTGTTGGCGCACCGGTCCTTGGTGGACCATGTGGCTGCTGTGGCCCAGGGCCTGCGCATGTCGGTGGCCCAGGGGCGGCGCGACGTGGCCATGATCGTGGGGCGCGACACAACGGACATGACCGCGCCGGATGTGGCCCGGGCGGCCATTGAAAGTGGGGCGGAAAATTTTTCGGATGGGGTGATTGCGCCTGCGTTTTGGTTTTTGCTGGCGGGTCTGCCCGGCATCTTGGTGTACAAGGCCGTCAATACCGCCGACAGCATGATCGGATATCGCACGCCCCGGCACCAAGACTTTGGCTGGGCGGCGGCGCGCCTGGACGATGTGCTGAATTGGATTCCCGCCCGGCTGACCGCGCTGATCTTGGCCGTGGCCCAAGGCAAAATCACAGGCTGGGGTGCCATCGCGGCGGATGCCCGCAAGCATCGGTCCCCCAACGCGGGTTGGCCCGAAGCGGTCTTGTCGCGCGGTTTGGGCATCGCGGTGTCGGGCCCGCGCACCTATGACGGGGTCCGCCAAGACTTGCCTTGGGTGAACGCAGCCGGGCGCAAAGACGCCGCGGCCCCAGACATTGACCGGGCGGTCACGACATTGTGGTGGGCTTGGGCCGTGTTTGGGGGGCTGACGCTGGGATGGGCCGTCCTTCTGCGGTTGCCCCTTCTGGGCTGAGACAGATAGGCTGCCCCAAAGGGACATAAAGGGAAGATCATGAAACAGATCATTTCAGCCATCGCGTTCAGCTTGGCCGCCACCGGGGCCATGGCGCAATGTGGTGGGTCGTTCGGCGGGTTCGTCAACGGACTGGCCACCGAAGCCGTGCAGAAAGGCCACCAGGCCAGCACAGTGAAACAGTTCTTCGCCAACGTGCGCCAAGACCCCAAAGTCATCAAAGCGGACCGCAACCAAGGCGTCTTTCAAAAAGATTTTCTAAGCTTTTCGCGCGCCCTGATTTCCCAGAACCGGATGGACCACGGGGCAAAGAACGCCCGCAAATACGCCAGCACGTTCAAGCGGATGCAAAACGATTATGGCGTATCGCCAGGGGTGCTGCTGGCGTTCTGGGCGTTCGAGACTGATTTCGGCGCGAACCAAGGCAACTTTAACACCCTGAATGCATTGGTGACCCTGTCGCACGATTGCCGCCGTCCTGACCTGTTTCGCCCGCAAGTCTTCGCCGCGTTGGATTTGTACGAACGCGGCATGTTCAGCCCCACCACCACCCAAGGGGCCTGGGCCGGGGAAATCGGGATGATCCAGATGCTGCCCGAAGACATCATCGTGAACGGTGTGGATGCCGACGGAAACGGCCGGGTCGATCTGCAGAAGTCCGCGCCTGATGCCTTGCTGACCGGGGCGAATATGCTGCGCCGGATGGGGTGGCAGGCGAACCAACCTTGGCTGCAAGAAGTGCGGGTGCCGTCGAATTTGGATTGGTCCAAAACGGGCTTGGACAAAACCCTACCAGTGTCTGCCTGGGCCGCCATGGGCGTGAAACCCCGCACCGGCACACTTTTTGGATCGTCCACCCCTGCGTCCATCTTACTGCCCCAAGGGCGCAAGGGGCCCGCGTTCATCGCGTATCCCAACTTTCACGTGTATTTTGAATGGAACAAAAGTTTCGTCTATGTCACCACCGCCGCCTATTTCGCGACCCGTTTGATGGGGGCGCCGGTGTACAATGCCGGCAATCCGGACAAGGGTTTGACAGGCAACCAGATGAAGCAGCTGCAACAAAAGCTGTCCCGCCGCGGGCACGATGTGGGCAAGATCGACGGCATCTTGGGGGCCAAGACCCGGGCCGCGGTTCAGGCGGAACAGCAACGCTTGGGGATGGCCGCAGACGCTTGGCCCACACCCACCCTGCTGAACCGGTTGTAATGTCGCGCGGGCAATGGGCGGGGTTTCATCCCCGCCCGCCGCATCTTGCCGAAATGCACCGGCCCGCAAGGAATTTATTGCCACACCGCCCCAATGCAGGGCACACTCTGGACCAGAAGGCGAAAACGCCCCGACATCAGAGTGAGTGGTTTGAATGTTCGATGCACCTAATTTTGAAGTGAATTTACCTGCGACGTTGCAGCAGGCGTCATTTTATACCGAAGATCCGTTTACGATTTTCGAGTTGGAAAATTTCGTGGACGACGCATTTTATGCCGACTTGGTGGCTGATGTGGCCAAGCGGCAGGACTTTGACCGGGTGTTCACCGGCAAAGGGGACAAAAAGAAGTTCAGCTTGGGCGGCCACAACATCGCCGATATGGAAGATTGCCCATTCAAAACCTTCGTGACGTTCTTTTTGTCCCAAAGTTTCTTTGACTGGTTCGCCAAAACCCACCTGCCCCATTTCGAGGTGAAGGGCAAAGCCGTCCACGTCTATGACAAGACGGACCCTGACATGATCGCCAAAGTGGAAAATCGCGACCCGGAAACTGCGACGGAAACCTTCTATAACACCGAAGTGCATTATTCTTCGATCCAGACGGGCGGTTTCATTCCGCCCCATACCGACAGCCCCAAAAAGCGTTTGTCGTTGGTGTTTTATCTGCCGTCAGACCCTGTGGACCCGGCAATGGCCGAAAATCTGGGCACTGTCTTTTACAAACCCAGTAAGGGCAAAACGTCCTGGCAGCGGTTTCAAAGCGGGTTGTTGAACGAAAAGGCCACCGCCAAGTTCCACGACAAACACACCCCGGCCCACATCACCAAATTCCGCCCCAACACCTGTGCCGGGTTCATCAAGTCCGACGTCAGCTGGCACGCTGTGGCCCCGAACGCCTATGACTATGACCGGCGGGCGATTGTGATTAACATTTTGGAGATGTGACGGGGCGGTTACCAGCCGATCAGTTCTTCAAATTCCACCATGTTGCGGACCCACATGACATAGTGTTCGGCAAAGCCCGCGACGCTGATCCCGCCGATTCCTGACAAAAGGTCCATTTCCAACCGGGCGCTGCCTTCCGCGCTGACATAGGCCCGGGTGTATCTGCGTTCCTTGTTCCATGCATTGGCCTGGTCCACCGTCCAGGCCCCTTCGGTGCGGTATCCCACAAAAAACTGAAGCGACGTGCAGGCCACCCCCCCGTCGCAGCCGTAAAAATAGATCGAAAAGGTGGTGTCGCCCTGGCGCACAACGATCTTTGGGTCGCCGTAGTCGTCTTTGGTCAGTTGGGCCGAAATGCCTTCGCGCATCAAGTGGGACACCAAACCGTCAGGATCGCCTGCGCCCACGCGTTGGGCCTGGCCCGGTGACGCCAATAAAACCAACCCCAGAACCAAAGCCATCAAACGGGCCATCGCGATATCCTTTCGACGTTTATGCCACCATCTGTTCCGCCTTCTTCAGATCCACCGACACCAGTTGGCTGACGCCCTGTTCCGCCATGGTCACCCCGAACAATCGGTCCATACGGGACATGGTCACCGCATGGTGGGTGATGATCAGGAACCGGGTATTCGTACGCCGGGTCATTTCATCCAAAAGGTCACAGAAGCGCCCCACATTGGCATCGTCCAAGGGCGCGTCGACCTCATCCAAAACACAAATTGGTGCAGGATTTGCTAAGAACACCGCAAAAATCAGCGCAAGGGCCGTCAAGGTTTGTTCACCCCCTGACAACAGCGACAAGGTGGACAATTTCTTGCCCGGGGGTTGGCACATGATTTCCAGGCCCGCTTCCAGCGGGTCGTCGCTTTCCACCATCACCAAGCTGGCTTCGCCGCCGCCGAACAGATGGGTAAACAGCGTGCCGAAGTTTTTGTTCACCTCGTCAAACGCCGCCAACAACCGTTCGCGGCCTTCTTTGTTCAGACTGGCGATCCCGCTGCGCAGGGTTTTGATGGCGTCTTCCAGATCCACCTTTTCGCCCGCCAGGGTGTCATGTTCTTCTTGAACGGCGCGGGCGTCTTCTTCGGCCCGCAGGTTGACCGCCCCCAGGGCGTCCCGGCCCCGGCGCAGCTTGGCCACTTCCACTTCAGCCGCGTCAGCAGACATCATATCGGTGGGGTCAACGTCCAGGGTTTGCAGCAGCGCTTGCGGCGTGGTTTCCATGTCTTCTTCGATGCGCGCCGCCGCCTGCAACACGGCTTCCGCCGCCGCTTCGGCGCGCGCTTCTGACCGGGCACGGTCTTCGCGGGCTTCCGACGCGCTGCGTTCGGCGTCGCGTTCTGCTTGCACCGCATCGCGCAATTCAGTTTCCGCCGCAGCCAGGGCATCGGCCGCCGCTTGGCGTCGGGTTTCCGCTTCGCCCAACTGCACCAACATGGTCTCGCGGGACTTTGCCAATGTGTCGGGCACCAACTTGGCGGCCTTCAATTCGTCGGCGGCTTTGGCCCGGCGGGTTTCCAGTTCCTGGGTGCGGGTGGCGGCATTGCCCAGGCGTTCTTCCCACCGCTGAATGTCGCGGGCCACATCAGCGACGCGCTTGGCCCTGGCTTCGCCCACGCGGCGCAATTCTTCTTGGGCGGACCGTTTGGACAACATCGTGACCCGGCTGGCTTCCACTGTCATCTTCACATCTTCGGCCAAGGCGCGGGCAGCGTCCAAATCTTCCAGCCCGTCCAACGTGGTTTGGGCGTCTTTGGCTTGGGTGCGGGCTTCGGTGGCTTCTTCTGCAAAGCGGTTCAAAGACAGGGTCAGGCTTTCTTGTTTGCCTTGGGCCACGTTGCGTTCTGCTTCGGCCTTGGACAGGGCCCGGGCGGCCCCCGCCAATTGCTGTTCTGCTTCGCGGCGCGCGGCGCGGGCATCACGGTCCGCTTGGGTCAACTCGGCAAGGCGCGCGGCGATGTCTGTGTGCTTGGCCCGGGCCGCCTGTGCGGATTGCTGGGCAGCGTGCAACTGGTCAGACAAATCCGCCAAGCGGTTGCGCTGTTCCAACCGCAATGCTGCAGTGGACGGTGCATCGCCCGCGGTCATGGCAAACCCGTCCCACCGCCACAGATCACC
Source organism: Planktomarina sp. (assembly GCA_020629235.1). Classification (GTDB taxonomy): domain Bacteria; phylum Pseudomonadota; class Alphaproteobacteria; order Rhodobacterales; family Rhodobacteraceae; genus Planktomarina. Next base: position 4,634 of record JAHDDS010000008.1, on the reverse strand, counting down.
GTCTTGGCTGACCAGGCGTTGGCCCGGCAGCAACTGCGCTTGCAGCCGCGCCCCGTCGGCGGGGCTGACCACCCCCACCTGCGCCATGCGGCGATCCAACACGCCCGGCGCATCGGTGACGGACGCCAAGGGGGTGACCCCTTCAGGCAAGCGCAACGGCGTGGGATAATTGGCCAAAGTGACCCACCCAGACACCGCGCCACCTTCCACGATGGGCAATTTCAAATCATCCGCCAGGGCAGCACCCAGGGCCTTTTCATAGCCTGGCTGGACCTGAATGACGTCCAGGACCTGCCCCGATGCATCCGTGCCGCGTTCCACCAGTTTTTCCAGCGCCGACACTTCCGCTTGCAAGGCGCTGACAACGCCGTCGGCTTCGGCCATTCGCCCGCGGGCGGCGTCTTCCATGGCCTGGCATTCCGTGCGGGCCGCTTCGGTCTGCCGCAGCGTGTCATCGGCCAAATCCACCGTGCGACTGGCGGCCGTTTCTTGGGCCGTGGCGTCTTGCACCGCCGCACTGGCGACCTGGGCTGTGCTGGCGGCTGCGTCGATGGCATTGCGGGCGTTTTGTTCTTCTGTTGCCGCACGATCCAACCGCTTTTGCGCATCATCCAAGAACCGCTGCGCCGATTGGTACCGCGCGGCCAGGCGGGCCACATCTTCGGTCACCTGGGCCAGCTGGCTTTCACGGTCATGCAGCACGGCTGCGGCTTCGGACGCTTCCGCCTTGGCCTTGGTCAGCTTGTCTTCGTGCCCATCATCAGCTTGCGCCAAATCCGCCGCTTCCGCGCGCAGGCGTGTGACCGTGGTGCCCGCGTCTTTGTTCAGATCTCCTTCGCGATCCAAGTCTGCGGCAAGCTGGGCGATGCGCCCTTCCAGGGTGGTGATGGTCTGGGCTGCCCGGTCTTCTTGGTCCGACAAAGTATCGCGCTGCACCTTCAAGCGCTGCAGAACTGCGTTTGAAATCGCCTCGCTTTCGCGCAGGGCTGGCAGGGCCGCTTCTTTTTCGCCCCGGGTGGTGCCGGTTTTGCGGGCATTGCCTTCGGCTTGGGCGGCCGCAACGGTGGCCAAGCGCAGGGCTTCGCCTGCGGCAGCGCGGGCATCATCGGCTTCTTTCCAACGGCGGTACAGCAAAATCCCTTCGGCCAATCGCAACGCTGTGCCCAATTCACGGTACCGCGACGCTTGCTTGGCTTGGCGCGCCAAGGTGGCCAATTGGGTGGTCAGCTGGTCCAACACATCGTCGACCCGGGCCAGGTTGGTTTCTGCACCGTTCAACTTCAACTCTGCTTCATGGCGGCGTTGGTACAACCCGCTGATCCCTGCCGCTTCTTCCAAGATGCGGCGGCGGGCTTTGGGTTTGGCATTGATCAGTTCGGCGATCTGGCCTTGGCGCACCAGGGCAGGCGAATGCGCGCCCGTGGACGCATCGGCAAACAGCATCTGCACGTCGCGCGCCCGCACGTCTTTGGTGTTGGCTTTATAGGCAGACCCGATGTCGCGGGTGATGCGGCGCACCACTTCCAGGGTGTCTTGATCGTTGAAGCCCGACGGGGCCAAGCGTTCGCCGTTGTCGATCAGCAGGCTGACTTCGGCAAAGTTGCGCGCGGGCCGGGTGGCGGCCCCGGCAAAGATCACATCTTCCATGCCGCCGCCGCGCATGGCCGTGGGGCGATTTTCGCCCATGACCCACCGCATGGCTTCCAACAGGTTGGATTTGCCGCAACCATTGGGCCCCACCACACCGGTTAACCCGTCCGCGATGATCAGGTCCGTGGGGTCCACGAAACTTTTGAAACCGTTTAACCTGAGCTTTGAAAACCGCACTGCCACGCCCGCTTGATTCTGATTTTCAAGCAGTTTGGCGGGTCGCCAGGGGCCGAGTCAACGATTACGCACCGGATGCTGCGGTCAGACCAGACTTATCCACAAGATATAGGGGTTATGCCCAGGGATCAGGGGGATCTTCAAACGCATATTCGATTTGGGATGCCGAAACGGAGGTCAGCCCTTCCAGCAAAACCACATCTTCCCCCGCCAAGCTGACGTACACGCCTTCGGGTTCCACACGTGTGGTCACATTGGATGGCGTATAAGATGAATTTGCCTTAATCACCAAAGTGTCGGTGCCTTGGGCGTTAAAGTCCTTGATCACGGCGACATCTGGCCCGCCGGATTGAAATTCGACTTCGAACCGGTCGGCCCCGTGTCCACCGGTCACGGTATCTGCGGTATCAAAAACAATTGTATCCGCCGAAAATCCGCCGAACACTATGTCAGCGTCCAAATCGTAAAGCCGCCCGGTCACATCGATCAGATCGCGCCCCACATCACCGTGGATCGTATCAGCCCCTTCGGAATCCAAGATCGTGTCTTCGCCCCGACCGCCACGAATATAGTCGTCGCCCTCTGACCCCCATTCAATCAAGTCATCGCCGCTGTCCAAGAAGATGCGGTCGTTCCCTTCGCCTGGGTTCACCGTGTCGTTGCCCCAGCCACCGCGAATGGTGTCGGCCCCGTGGTTGCCGAAAACGCTGTCATTGCCGTTGCCAGCGTCAATGGCATCGGCATCGTCCGTGCCATTCAGCGTGTCGTCGCCTGCGGTTCCATTTAAATCAAGTGCGGCGAACGTGACATTGGCGTTGATGTTGTTGCCATCTGGATCCACCACTGTGATATCGGACGCATTCACCTGTGTTGCGTTTTTCACGACCGCCAGAAACACACCGTCCAAGGAAAGTTCGACCGCCGGGACACCCCAAATATTCGGGTCCGAAATAAGCGTCTGCTCCAATGTCACAGGGCCGGAATTCAAGGCGGTCAACACCAAACGGTCGTTTTGATTGCTGTCGAAATCTTCGATGATGATGCCGCCCCGATTGGCAGAGGCAAAGCTGTTGAACTCGTCAGGTCCCAAACCGCCAAGCAATGTGTCACCCGCATCGCCAATCAACGTGTCGGCCCCTTGGCCGCCGGTCAACAAGTCATCCCCGTCTGTGCTGAATTGATCGCGATGAATGGCCACCAGAAGATCGTCACCAGCATCCCCTTGCAGGGTATTGGCCCCGTCAAAGTCGGTCAGGGTGTCGTTGCCTGCCCCGCCGCGCATAAAATCATCGCCGCTGTCCACCAGATATAAAACATCGCCATTTGAGTCCACCAAGGTGCTGAACACCAAGTCGTCGCCATTGCCGCCAAAGACAGAATCGAACCCTTCTTGGGGGCCGAAGATATCGTTGCCATCGCCACCGAACAGACGGTCATCCCCCGATCCGCCTTCCAATGTGTCTGCGCCTGCCCCGGCAATCACCGTGTCTTGCCCCGCACCTGCAAAAAGCTGATCTTCCCCGCCTGTGCCGGTCAACAAATCGTCGCTCGACCCTGTATTTGGCCCCCCCGACACGCCAGACGACGTTGCGCCACCGTCATCGCCATCCATCAACAAAGGCACCAACAAAAGCAGCCAAAGAAGCCCGTATCCCATAATTCCACCATTCAAATAAAAATTTTAACGAATACAATCACAGCGCGTGCTCAATTGGTCAAGGCAGGTCGCATCGTGTTTCATTGACGGGAACAATCGGACGCTCAGGCATTTGGTGTTTCCACCACGGACCCAAGATGCCCAATTTTTTGCCCCATTCATGACGCCCGACCGCGCCTTTCGGCGCTGATCTGTCGCAATTCACCTTGACCGGACGCGCGATTCCGCGCCATCTGACTGCACTGTTTGGCGCCCGCGCAGGCAAAGCTTGTAGGGCATAATTGGGAATTTGGTGCGGGTGACCCATATCGGGGCCTTATGCCAAAGCCGCCCCCGCGACTGTAAGCGGTTTGGGTTTGTGACATGCCACTGGATTTCCGGGCCACCGGATATCTGGGAAGGCCGCAAACCACCACGCCGCAAGCCAGGAGACCGACCAAGCAGGATGAAACCCAAAAACCCTGTCGGGTGTGACAGGGTAAGGAGAAAGACGATGACCACCAAGACTGCTTCTTCCGCCGTCGCCCTGCCCGCCACCACCAGCATTGCGCTGGTGTTTGTTCTGGGTCTGACGATGTTGTTTGTTTCCGGCTTTGCCCAAGCGACCGTGCTGCACGACGCAGCCCACGACGCGCGGCACGCCATGGCATTCCCCTGCCACTGAAAACATGACGCAAAAAATGCTGACCAGCGCGGTGTTCGCTGGTGTGATTGCGGGGCTTTGCGCAGCGGCCCTGCAATTTGTGTTCGTCATTCCAGCCCTGCTGGAAAGTGAGCTTTTTGAATCCGGCGCCCGCCTGCACTTTGGCGCAGACGGCGTGCCCGAAAGCCCGCGCGGATCCCCCGGCTTGGGGGCTGAATGGGGGCGTCACGCCATGACCGTGGCATTCAACATCGTCACCTATGTCGGGTACGGTCTTCTATTGGCCGCCGCCATGATGTTTGCCGCCACCAAGGACATCCAACCGTCTGCCAAACAGGGCTTGATCTGGGGTATCTGCGGGTACATCGCCGTGCAACTGGCCCCCGCCATGGGCCTGCCGCCCGAACTGCCAGGCGTACCGGCCGCTGATGTGGTGCCGCGCCAAATCTGGTGGATCAGCACAATCATCGCCACTGCGGTGGGGCTGGCCCTGATTGCCTTTGGGCG
>JAHDDS010000063.1 GCA_020629235.1 Planktomarina sp. | reverse complement strand
ATCCCGTCGATGTTCATAGCGCACGACCCACAGATGCCTTCGCGGCAGGACCGACGGAAGGTCAGGGTCGGGTCAATCTCGTTCTTGATCTTGATCAAAGCGTCCAAGACCATGGGCCCGCAGGTGTCCATATCCACGAAATAGGTATCGACGCTTGGGTTTTTCCCGTCGTCTGGATTCCACCGGTAAATGCTGAATTTGCGCACATTGGTGGCCCCATCGGGCTTCGGCCAAACCTTGCCTTTGGTGATGCGGCTGTTCTTGGGAAGGGTCAGTTGTACCATTGCGACCTCCGATCAGAAAATGGGCAATTCAGCCTTGGCGATGCATTGCACCGTTTCAGGCCGGGTGGAAATTTGAAGGATCAGGTTGGCGGTTTCTTGATCGACGCCGCGTACCGCCATGCCCGCAAGGGTCAAAATCTCTTTTGAACTGGCGTTGTTGATGACGCAATCGGTCAATGGCGAAAGATCCACGCCGGGCAATTTCTGGCCAAGGGACGCATTGACCGCCTTGCGCGCTTGGGACCGGGTGGCGTCGTCGACCGCCCCTTTGGCAAATTCGCAGCCCGTCAAGACAACCAGGGCAAGGCCCAAGGCAAGTGTCGCAGTCTTCATTGCTTCAACCTTTCTGTCAGGCAGGTGCGCACAGCGGGCCGCGCGATCAGTTTGTTGATGGTGGCCACAGTCTTGGCGTCTGGGGTTGCGGGGTCCATGGCCCCGATTTCGCGCAGTTCGCGCGCTCGGGCCGACACCACCATGCAATCCACCAAGTTGCCCAGGTGCTGTTCCGGGATTTGATCCGCCAGCATGGGCGTCAACACAGTCGCCGCCTTTGCCTGGGATTCGGTCAAAGGCTGCTTTGCGGCAGCCAGACTGGCCACCACACTTAATACCAATGCCGCAGCAATCCGCATCAATACACCCGCGCCTTGGGGGCGATTTTCTTCAGGTCAATGCCGCCGTCGTTGTGGCTGGTCAAAGGCTGGGTGATAACCCCGCGATACCCAAGCGAGGCTTGGTTGCCGTTGAACCAGATAAGAGAGTGTTTGCGCCAGTTTTCGTCGTCCCGGTCGGGATAATCTTCGTGGGCATGGGCCCCCCGGCTTTCCTTGCGGGCCTCTGCCGCTTTGATGGTGGCCACGGCATTGGGCATCAGGTTGGTCAATTCCAAGGTTTCCATCAGATCAGAATTCCAAACCAAAGATGTGTCAGTGACCTTCAGATCAGATATTTTACCGGCCACGCCGTCCATCTTTTCGGACCCGTCTTTCAACGTTTGTTCTGTACGGAACACGGCGGCGTCTTCTTGCATCGTCTTTTGCATTTCCAAACGCAGGTCTGCCGTGGGCACATGACCCTTGGCATACCGCAAACCGTCGAACCGGCTGAACGCCGCTTCGATGGACCGTGGGTTCGGGGTGGGGACAGGTGCCTTGGCGTCCACCACTTCTGCGGCCCGAATGGCAGCCGCGCGGCCAAAGACCACCAGATCGATCAAGCTGTTGGACCCCAAGCGGTTTGCGCCGTGTACCGACGCACAGCCCGCCTCACCCACAGCCATCAAGCCAGGGGCAACGCGTGTTTCATCGCCTTTGGTCGGGGCCAAAACTTCGCCCCAGTAATTCGTCGGGATGCCCCCCATGTTATAGTGCACGGTGGGCAGCACAGGGATCGGTTCTTTGGTCAGGTCCACACCCGCAAAAATGCGCGCGCTTTCAGAAATCCCAGGCAAGCGTTCCGCCAGGGTTTCGGGTGGCAAATGGTTCAGGTGCAGATGGATGTGGTCGCCATTGGCCCCCACGCCCCGGCCGGCGCGAATTTCCATGGTCATGCAGCGGCTGACCACATCGCGTGACGCAAGGTCCTTATAAGTCGGGGCATAGCGTTCCATGAACCGCTCCCCTTCGGAATTGGTCAAATACCCGCCTTCGCCCCGTGCCCCTTCGGTGATCAAACAGCCTGACCCATAGATACCGGTGGGGTGGAACTGTACAAATTCCATGTCTTGCAACGGCAGCCCTGCCCGTGCCGTCATGCCACCGCCGTCGCCTGTGCAGGTGTGTGCCGATGTGGCGCTGAAATAGGCGCGCCCGTATCCGCCAGTGGCCAAAACCACCATCTTGGCAGAAAACAGATGCATGGTGCCGTCGTCCAACTTCCAACACAGAACGCCCTGGCATTCGCCGTCTTCGGACATGATCAAGTCGATGGCAAAATATTCGATGTAAAATTCTGCGTTGTTCTTCAACGACTGGCCGTACAGCGTGTGCAAAATGGCGTGGCCCGTGCGGTCAGCCGCCGCACACGTGCGTTGCACGGGGGGGCCTTCACCGAATTGCGTGGTGTGACCGCCAAACGGACGTTGATAGATTTTGCCTTCTTCGGTGCGCGAAAACGGCACGCCATAGTGTTCAAGTTCGTAAACGGCTTTCGGCGCTTCGCGGGCCAAGTATTCCATGGCGTCGCTGTCGCCCAGCCAGTCCGATCCCTTGACCGTGTCGTACATGTGCCATTGCCAGCTGTCTGGACCCATGTTTCCCAATGATGCCGCGATGCCCCCCTGGGCCGCAACGGTGTGGGATCGCGTTGGGAACACCTTGGTGACGCAGGCCGTTTTCAGGCCCTGTTCGGCCATTCCCAATGTGGCGCGCAGGCCGGCCCCACCGGCCCCCACCACCACCACGTCATATTCATGCGTCTCATAGTCATAAGCTGCCATATCGGTGGCCTTTCGGATATCAGAGCGCGATGCGCGCGATGGAAAACACTGCCGCGGCGATGGCGGCATAGCTGATGCATTGAACGGCGATGATGGCCACTTTGCGGGCCAAGCCGTGGACATAATCTTCGATCATCGTCCGCGCGCCCATGGCGAAATGGTGGAAACCCACGGCCAAGGTCAGGATGGCGATCACGGCGGGGATTGGCCGGGAATAGAACGCCAAAACTTCGTCATGGCCGCGCCCCAGGGCAACTCCGAAGGTGAAAATGAACAACGGCACCAAAATCAGCAAGGCGACGCTGGACACAGTCATGGACCAGAAATGATCGGTGCCCGTCTTTGCGGCCCCAAGCCCGATGGCGCGTTTGCGGTCTGTCAGAAATGCCATATCCCAGCCCCCCTTAAACGACGATAATGGTGAAGATGGTCATGGCGAAGGATGCAATGACCATGATCATGCCCATGGTTTCGGCCTGTTCGACCTCCAACCCAAAGCCGGCATCCCAGATCAAATGGCGCAGGCCGCCGAACAAATGGTACCACAATGCCCAGGTGGACAGCAGCATCACCAAATCGCCGAACCAGCTTGTGATCACACTGTGGGCGCGGGCAAAAGCATCGGGTCCCGTGGCTGCGGCAACGAACCACCAGACGATCATCAGGCCCGCCAAAAGCATGGCGTTTCCGGTAATCCGCACAAAGATCGACGTGATGGACGTCATTTGCGGGCGGTAGATTGTAAGATGTGGTGAAAGCGGGCGATTGCCTCGGTTCACGTCGGCCATGGGATCCCTCCGGTCTTTGGCACAGTGTGTCATGGTTTGATCACCCTTGTCACCCGCCTATGCGGACAGGTTGTCACACTCGGGCACATTTTTCCTGTTTGTGATCACAAGGCGGAAGCCGTCAGGTGGGTATCAACGCCCAAAGGTCCAAATCCAACAAAACATCGGGCAAATATTTGCCATCGTCGCCTTTCAACTGCCCGGCGGCCCCTTTTGTGGCCACCAAACGCAAGCGCAACGCCCCAACGCCCGGGGCGCTGGTTTCCGCCTTGTCCAACACTTCTGACCATGCCCGCACGGTGTCGCCCGCAAAACACGGGTTGGCGTGGGCCCCGCCGTTCAACGCCACCACCATCTGGGCGTTGGCCAGCCCGTTGAAAGACAAAGTTCGCGCCAAGGAAATGACGTGCCCGCCATAAATCAGGCGGTTGCCATCGGGGCGTGCTGTAACGTCAAAGTGCACTTTGGCCGTGTTTTGCCACAACCGGGTGGCCATCATGTGTTCCGCCTCTGACACTGTGATGCCGTCGACGTGGTCAATCACTTCGCCCACGGCATAGTCCCCCCAACGGTGCGGTTCCCCCGCCAGGGCAAAGTCATAGTTTTCGAACGACAGCCCGTCTGGCACCACAAGGTCAGTCGGGTCCACCTGCCGGGCCAAGTCTGGGATCACCGTTTCGGGCGCCGGGGCATCGTGGTCCCGCTTGCGCACCATCACCCAACGGACATAGCTGATCACCAGTTCATCCCGTTGATTGTGACCTTCGGTGCGCACATAGACCACACCGTTTTTCCCGCTGGAGTTTTGCTTTATGCCGATCACGGTCGACGTGCTGCGCAGCGTGTCACCCGCAAAAACTGGACGGTGCCAGCGCCCTTCGGCATATCCCAAATTCGCCAATGCATTCAGGCTGACATCAGGCACGGTTTTGCCAAAAACCACGTGAAACGCGGCAATGTCGTCCAGGGGGGATTTCGCAAAACCGCAGTCTTGCGCAAACACATCCGACGAATAAAGCGCGTGGCGCGCGGGATAAAGCGCATGATACAACGCCCGTTCCCCGTCGCTGACGGTGCGCGGCACGGCGTGATGGATCACTTGGCCAACGTGGTAGTCTTCAAAGAACCGACCTGGATTGGTTTTCATCACTGCGCCCCCAGTTTCATATTTGGATCATAGGTGCCTGGCACCTCTTTCGTGACCGCCTGCCCGCAGCGCATCACGCCCTTGGCGGCGTCAAACGCATAGGTGGGATCGCCTTGCAAAACCCAACCCTTGGACAGCGCGTCACTGACCTTGTGACAAAAGGCGGACGTGTCGTCTTCTGTCAGAAAACGGTACAATTTCATTGACTTACCCCCCGAACGGCCAAGGGCCAACCCAACTGTGCAGGGCCGCAATGGCAACAAATGCCACCACCGCCAGGGCCAAATGGGCCCACGGCGATTTCAAAGGCGCTTTGCTGCGATCGAATTTTTCGCCCTGACGGTTGATCAAAATGACTTCTAAAACGGCCCAGGCAAGAAGCCCCACAAACAAGACAACAGACGCCAAATCACCATTCACCAACAGATGGGCCAGCGCCCATATCTTGACCCCGGTCAACTGCGGGTGGCGGATATTGCCAACGACAAAGGCCGTCCCACGCGGCGTAACGGTGGCGAAATAGGTGAACACGGCCAAGACCATCAGAAGATTATTCACGTGGATCATCCAGCCAGGCGCAGTCCAAAACACCACCGGTGCAGCGGCCCGGTATCCCACAACCATCAGCACAACGCTGGCCAAAATCACCACAGCCGACACGGCATAGGCCGCCTTGCCCAATGCGGCATAGGGACCTGGCAAAAAGCGGTTCCACAGGTGGCCCGCCGTCCAAAGGGTCAGACCCAAAATCAAAAGTGTCATTGCGAAAGCTCCTCTATGATTTGGGCTTTGGCAATCATGGCTTTGGCGGTCACAACGTGCAAGTTTTCAACGATCGCCCCGTCCACCACAGCGACCCCCTGCCCTTGGGCTTGCGCGGCATCGAAGGCTTCTATTTGGCGGTGGGCCAAATCAATATCTTCGGAACTGGGGGCAAAGACTTCATTGGCGATATCCACTTGGGCAGGGTGGATCAGGGTTTTGCCATCGAAGCCGAAATCCCGGCCTTGAATGGCCTGCGCGCGCAACCCGTCTTCATCTTTGAACGCGTTGTACACCCCATCCACCACGGCAATCCCAGCCGCCCGGGCAGCCAACACGCACTGCGCCAAGGCCGCTTGCAGTGGGGCACGGTCGGGCGTGTTGCGCGTGCCCAAGTCCTTGGCCAAATCATTAGTGCCCAACACCAGCCCGCCCATCCGCGGCGCATGGGCAATGTCGGCGGCATTCAAAATACCAAGCGGGCTTTCCATCATGGCCCAAATCTTGGTGTTCGCATATCCGTCCAAGGCATCCATCGCGTCCGACAAAGCCGCAATGTCTGCCGCGCTGTCCACTTTGGGCAGCAAAACGCATTGCGGTTGCGCCGGGGCCAACGCTGCCAAATCATCGTGCCCCCAAGGGGTATCTAACCCGTTGATCCGGGCCAATTGCGCCCGTTTGCCAAATCCACCCGCGCGCAATGCGTCGTGCAACGTCTGGCGGGCCTCAGCCTTTTCCGAAATCGCGACCGCATCTTCCAGATCGAAGATAATGGCATCCACAGGCAAGGTCTTGGCCTTTTCCAACGCGCGCGGACGCGCAGCCGGGATGTACAGGACCGAGCGATAGGGATGGGCTGTCATGGGCACCTCGTAACAATCGTGCGCGGTTGTGACCCGAATTGGAACATTGGTTCAACCCCAAAATGCCGCAACGCAGAATATTCCCTGCGAACGGTCAATTAACCGCACCTTTGGGACTTTGCACCCACCATGGCGGCACATTCCTTTTTTCGGAGGACGTCAAAATGAAACGCGAAATTTCCTGGCCATTGGTCTTGGGCGCTTTGGGCGTCGCACTTGTGGTGGCAGCACCCGTTGACGCGCAAAACCGCAACTGCGGCAGCCGCACCATGATCCTGTCCCAATTGGAAGAAAAGTACCGCGAAGCCCCCATTGCCCAAGGTTTGGCCCCCGGTGGTCACCTTGTGGAAATGTTTGGCGCGGGTCCGGGCGGCACCTGGACCGTGACCATCACCGCCCCCAACGGCATGATGTGTCTTTTGACCAGCGGCACGGACCTAGAAGTGCTGGAACTGCCTGCGCAAGGCGACCCGGTTTAGGTGAAGCCATCCCACAAAAGCTTCGTGCCCGTCACCAACAACAAGACATAGGTCAGGCCGAAGAATATCCGGTCAGGCACCCAGTGGTGGGCTTTCACGCCCAACACGACCCCCACCAAGGCAAACGGGGCCAATAAAAGATCGGCCCGCAACGTGTCTGCGGTGAAGATGCCCAAGAATCCATAGGGCACCGCTTTGAAGATATTGATGGCCCAGAAAATCAGCACCGAACTGGCTTGGTACCGTGTCTTATCGAACCCGCGGCTTAGCAAGTAAACCGCCACGGGTGGGCCGCCCGCATGGCTGATGAAACTTCCAAACCCAGCCGCGATCCCAGTTGCAATCCCGCCCGTCACCCCGATGGGGGCCACGGACTTGCGCCGCAAACGCGCGGCGGGACCGACTTGCCAGACCACAAACCCCACAGCGACGGCCCCGATCAATATGCGAAAAACATTGGGCGAAGCGTATTGATATAAGACCACCCCCAGGGCCACGCCGGGCAATCCACCCGCGATCACAAGCCAAGACCCGCGCAGATCCCACTTGCCCCAATAGGGTCGCAAAGTGGCTGCATCAATCAACATCAACAGCGGCAACATGATCCCCAAAGCCGAAATCGGGTCCACCACCAGCGCCATGATTGGGGCCGCTGCAAAGGCCGCCCCTGATCCAAAGCCAGACTTTGAAACGCCCGCGAAAATAACCGCAGGGATGGCGCAGGCAAAAAACAGAGCGTCGAAAACCATGGTTCGTCCTTTGGGCTGCGTCCTGCAGTGGCCCATGACTTCGTATACATCTGTATACGCTTTTTTGGCCACAGCTTCTTTTCTCTTTCGGGAATCGCGTGTACGACACCGCCCAATGAAAAACAGTTGGAGCTGACCTATGGCCAGATCGAAAATCGCCCTCATTGGGTCCGGCATGATTGGGGGCACGCTTGCCCACCTTGCTGCCGTGAAGGAATTGGGGGACGTGGTCCTGTTCGACATCGCAGAGGGCATGCCCGAAGGAAAGTCATTGGACATTGCCCAATCTGGCCCGTCGGAAGGCTTCGATGCGTCTTTGAAAGGCACGCAATCGTACGAAGACATCGCTGGCGCGGACGTGTGCATTGTGACCGCCGGTGTGCCGCGCAAACCGGGCATGTCCCGCGACGATTTGCTGGGCATCAACCTGAAAGTGATGAAATCTGTGGGCGAAGGCATCGCGGCCCACGCGCCCGATGCTTTTGTGATCTGCATCACCAACCCGCTGGACGCCATGGTTTGGGCCCTGCGCGAATTTTCTGGCCTGCCCCACAACAAAGTTTGCGGCATGGCCGGTGTGCTGGACAGCGCCCGGTTCCGCCATTTCTTGTCGCTGGAATTCAACGTGTCCATGCGCGACGTGACAGCATTTGTTCTTGGCGGCCACGGTGACACTATGGTGCCGCTGACCCGGTATTCCACCGTCGCAGGGATTCCCCTGCCTGACCTGGTGGACATGGGTTGGACCAGCCAGGAAAAGCTGGACAGCATTGTCCAGCGCACACGGGACGGCGGCGCTGAAATCGTGGGCCTGTTGAAAACGGGATCCGCGTACTATGCCCCGGCCACATCCGCCATCGAAATGGCCCAGTCGTATTTGAACGACCAACGCCGCTTGCTGCCATGTGCTGCATATTGTGACGGTGAATTCGGCCTGGACGGCATGTACGTGGGCGTGCCCACCATCATCGGCGCGAACGGCATCGAAAAAGTCGTGGACATCAAGCTGAGCGCTGACGAACAAGCCATGTTCGACAAATCGGTCGAAGCCGTCAAAGGATTGGTGGAAGCCTGTATCGGGATTGACGACAGCCTGGCGTGAACACGCGCACCGGCAACGCATCCAACTGACTGAAAGGGCGTCGTGATACGGCGCCTTTTCGCGTTTTGGGGCCAAGGTGCCTGCGAATCGCAGGTTCTAACCGACCACGGCAGATTTGTGATCACACTAAAATTACGTGTGATCACAAATGTTCGAAATTCCAAAAATCACTCGGTTTTCACTTTAAGCGCCCCCAAAAGCGGCCTAGGCTGCTGCAAACACGACCCACCCCATGACGGGCTGGCCCCAAACCGGGAAGGATATCTCCATGAACATCCACGAATACCAAGCCAAGGCCCTGTTGCGCAGTTATGGCGCGCCGGTCAGCGACGGTCGGGTTGTGCTGAAGGCCGACGAAGCCAAAACGGCTGCCGGGGAAATGGACGGTCCATTGTGGGTGGTGAAGGCGCAAATTCACGCAGGCGGCCGCGGCAAAGGGACCTTTAAAGAAGCCGATGCAGGTGATGCGGGCGGTGTGCGCTTGGCCAAGTCGGCATCCGAAGCCGCCGAAGAAGCCAAACGCATGCTGGGTCGCACTTTGGTGACCAAGCAAACCGGCCCGGCGGGCAAACAAGTGAACCGCATCTACATCGAAGATGGATCGGGGATTGAGACCGAAATGTATTTGGCGCTGCTGGTGGACCGCCAAACCAGCCGCGTGTCCTTTGTGGCCTCTACCGAAGGGGGCATGGACATTGAAGAAGTAGCCGAAAGCACACCCGAAAAAATCTTGTCCTTCAGCGTCGACCCCGCCACCGGGTACCAAGCATACCACGGGCGGCGCATTGCCTTTAACCTGGGCCTGAAAGGCGCGCAGGTGAAGCAGTGCGTGAAACTGATGGGCACGCTTTATAAACTGTTCCTCGAAAAAGACATGGAGATGTTAGAGATCAACCCGCTGATCGTCACCGACAGTGGCGATCTGAAGTGTTTGGACGCCAAAATGGGCTTCGATGGCAACGCTGTATACCGCCACGGCGACATCGCAGACTTGCGTGACACCACGGAAGAAGACCCCAAGGAACTGGAAGCGTCCAAATACGACCTGAACTATATCGCGCTGGACGGCGAAATCGGCTGCATGGTGAACGGTGCGGGCCTGGCCATGGCGACGATGGACATCATCAAGCTCTATGGCGCGGAACCTGCAAACTTCTTGGACGTGGGCGGTGGCGCCACCAAAGAAAAAGTGACCGAGGCGTTCAAGATCATCACATCGGACCCCAATGTGAAAGGCATCTTGGTGAACATTTTCGGTGGCATCATGCGCTGCGACGTCATCGCCGAAGGGGTGGTGGCCGCTGTGAAAGAGGTGGGCTTGAAAGTTCCCCTGGTGGTGCGCCTTGAAGGCACCAACGTGGAAGAAGGCAAGCGCATCATCAATGAAAGCGACGTGGATGTGATCGCGGCGGATGATCTGAAAGACGGGGCGGACAAAATCGTGAAAGCGGTAAAGGGCTGAAGCCCCGCGCCGAAGGGTTTTCAGCACCGCATAACGTGTATAGCATCGAGTGATCACACCGCGAACGGCGCAAGCCGAAAGGAACAAAAAATGCTTAAAAAACTGTCACTTATGTTGGCTTTTGTTGGTTTGGCCGCGTGTACGCCCGAACCCGAACCGCTGCCCAACGGGGTTCCACCATCCATCGCTGTGGCCAATTTTAAGTCCAAGTGCTTGAACCACGGCTTCAACCAGGGCCGCCAGATCGCCGCATTCAATCGCGACCCCGCCTTCACGGCCATTGAAGACACCACGGGCCAGTTGGGTGGCCTGAAATCTTACGCACACAACGTGTTGTTCATGGGCGGAAGCGTCGGCAAAATTGAAGGCGCGCCGGTCTGTGGTTTGACCTTCGCCCCCACGGACTTTGTGTCTGCCGCGTTCCCGGTAACCGCAAATACCCTGGGTCGCGTGATCAAAGCCGCCCCCGTTCGTGCCGCGGATGAGATCATCATCTTTTTCCACCAAGGGGGGCAAGCTGCCGTGATCATGGGCGACGACCGCCAAACGCTGAGCTTGTTTTTCACGCGGATCCAAGATCGCCGCAGCTTTGCGGAACCCGACATGATCCAGCAGTTGAAAGACCTGGCCGAGGAGATGAACTGATGCGATTTACAGCTTTTGTCGCTGCCGCCCTGTTGGGGTTGGCCGCCTGTGACGCGCCGCCGTCCAACGGGGTGAACCCGCAAGCCTCGCAAGTGTTTGCTGGCAAATCGCCCGAACAGATCATGCCGCGCGTGTCCGGGTCCACGATGGTCTCGGCTTTCAAGACCGTGTGTGACAACAACCAAGGGAATTTGCGCGGCTCTCGGGCATCGCTGCAGGCCAACGGGATGGTGCCGCTGGTCACCCAAGATGGCATCACTGTGTTTGCCGACCCCAACGGGCAATTCCCGATGTCAGCCATTGGTCAAGACCCGAAAACACGGCTGAGCATTTGCATGGTCTTGGTGCCTGACAGTTCCAGCCTGCGGCGCGCGGCGCACAACTATCTGGGGTCGAAACCTGGGGTCGTGGAAGTGCCCGTCGACGGTCGTATTCCTGGCGCTTTGAAGCTTTGGGGCGCGGGCAACTCGATCTTTATGACGATTCTGGAAGACAACCCGGTCTATGGCAAGTCTTTGGCCATGATGATGGCCAACCAGTAAACAACTTCGCGGCGCAGCAAGGGTTGCGCCGCGTTCATTCCACAACGCAACCAAGGACGTGGTCCGCCCAATTTGATTGCATACGATGGTCGACACTGGGCGGCCAACCAAGGTGCCGGGACCCGCAGAAGGATGAAGCCGTGTTGAAAAACTGTGTGTTGGCCGTCGGCCTCGCCTTTGCCATAACGGCCTGCGATGTCCCTGCCCCGACAGCATCGCAAGCATCGGCCCCCGTGATTGGACCGGGCGATCAATTGCTGTCGCCGACCCAAGCGGCCCAATTGTTCAAAACCATCTGCGTAGACCAACGCCCCAGTTTCCGTGGCACGCCAGCGGCCGCCAAAGCCAATGGGTTTGTTCAAGACCCAAAAAGCGAGATTTTCTTCGACGGGCGCCGCAACATTTCGTTCAAGCTGGTGCGGGGCGACTGTTCCGTCGTTTTCGTCAGCACCCTGGGGCTGCGGGCCGTAATGCAAGCCTTTGCCCCCTACACCAGCCGCGTCCGGGAAGTTCCCGTGGACGGCACCGTATATTACAACGCCCGGATTTCCGGGTAAGTCACGCAGGAAAGACACACCACATGGCAGTTCTTATCGATGAAAACACCAAAGTCATTTGCCAGGGCCTGACCGGGTCGCAAGGGACGTTTCACTCTGAACAGGCCATTGCATATGGCACCAAGATGGTGGGGGGCGTGACACCGGGCAAGGGCGGGCAAACGCATCTAGACCTGCCGGTGTTCAATTCCGTGCACGAGGCCAAAGCAGTGACAGAGGCGAATGCAAGCGTGATTTACGTGCCGCCCCCGTTTGCTGCAGACTCAATCCTTGAAGCGATTGACGCCGAAATGGAACTGATCGTGGCCATCACCGAAGGCATCCCCGTGCTGGATATGATGCGTGTCAAACGCGCTTTGGAAAGCAGCACATCGGTCTTGATCGGCCCCAACTGTCCCGGCGTGATCAC
>JAHDDS010000062.1 GCA_020629235.1 Planktomarina sp. | reverse complement strand
CCCGGCTGTTCCAAGGTCACCAAATGGCTGGCGCTGTCCACCACCGTCAGGTCGCCGCGCGGCACCATTTCGGCCATGAATTCGTGGCGTTTGACCGGGTACTTTTGATCTTTGTCGCCGCATAAAATCAGCGCGGGGCATGTTATCTTGCGCAGGGTGGCTTGCTGGTCTTTGCGGCGCTGCATCGCTTGGGACTGGCGCACGAAGGCATCCGGCCCGATGGACTTGGCCATGTCACGCGCCATGCCTGCGATTTCCAGCCGGAACGGTGTGTCCGCCAGGGCGTTCAAGCCCAAGGCGTCGTCCATGACATCGTCAAACCGCCCGCCGCGCACGCTGACGATCTGCACGTCCCGTTCGGCCTTCAGGTCCGGGGCTTCGGCCATGGCGGCTGTGCTGATCAGGCAAATGCGATCCACCCGGTCGGGGTCGCACTGCAACACTTCCAACGCCACAGCGCCCCCCAACGACGTGCCCACCAGGGCAAACCGTTCGGGCGCAGATGCCAAGACAAACGCGGCGATGTCTTCCACGCTGTCGCCATGATGGGTCGGCACCACCATTGTGGCGCGGTCCAGGGACAGCCCATCCACCTGGGGGGCAAAGACCCGGGCGTCTTGCATCAACCCGGGCAGAAAAATCACCGGGACAGGGTGGGTCATAGGCGCGACGATGCCAGTTTTGCCCCGTCAGACAGGCTGGCCAACTTGGCATAGGCGATTTCCGGGTCCACAGCGCCATAGCCCGCAAAGGTCCCAAACCCGCAGTCAGACCCGGCAATCACACGGTCCGCGCCCACGATGTTGGTGAATTTGGCGATCCGTTCGGCCACCAATTCGGGGTGTTCCACGAAGTTCGTGGTGCTGTCCACCACACCGGGCACCAAAATCTTGTCGTCCGGAATTTCGTCTGCGCGGTCGCGAAAGACGGTCCATTCATGGGCATGACGGGGGTTTGACGTTTCAAACAGCAACTGGTTTGCGCCCACGTTCATGAAGGTGGTGAAGACCTTGGCCATGTCGATGTCGCAGGTATGGGGCCCTTCGTAATTGCCCCAGCAGATGTGCACCCGCACCCGGGCCGGGTCGATCCCGTCCAACG
Source organism: Planktomarina sp. (assembly GCA_020629235.1). Lineage (GTDB taxonomy): Bacteria > Pseudomonadota > Alphaproteobacteria > Rhodobacterales > Rhodobacteraceae > Planktomarina. Next base: position 11,689 of record JAHDDS010000062.1, on the reverse strand, counting down.
CATGGTTCAGTGCTTCGACGTGCATGTTGGCGATCTTCAGAAATTCATCGTCGCTTTTGTCAGCGAACAACATGTGGCGCGACAGGGCCAAATCGGGGCAGTCCAATTGCAAGTACAACCCGCTGTCCACAATGGTGCGATATTCGTCGCGCATGGCGTCGGCCAGGGCGGCCAAATATTCTTCCCGGGTGGCGTAAAAGTCGTTTTGCAGGAACAACGAAATCACACCCGGTGACGCGGCATTCATAAACCCTTCGGCCGCCCCATGGGCCGCCATGCCCGCAGTCAAGTTCTGGATGTCGTTTGTCAGTTCTTCCTGTCCTTTGGATTTGACAGGCCCCACGCACATCGGCCGTGCATAGGTCGGCGTGCCCCCGTCGTCAGCCAGGCGTTCCAGAAAGCTGGGAAACTGTTTCAGATCAGCCGGTGCGTTGCGCGGGCTGTCCCCGGCAAACCCGGTATAGCGATCTTTGACATAGGTGGCGTAACTGATTTTGGAAGTTTCGCCGTCAGACACGATATCGATGCCCGCCGCCACTTGGCGACGCACGGTTTCCGCGCAGGCATCGGTCATTTCTGCATCAAATTCCGCTTGGTCAAAGGGCTGCTCTTTTTCGCGTGCGAAAATCAAATCAACGGTTTTCTGACGCCGTGGCAGCGAACCAACGTGGGACGTTTTAATCATAAGCCTATCCTCTTTGGGGCCACTTTACCGACCCTGGGGATGGGAACAACACGCAAAAAAGCCCCGGCGCAGATTTCCGTGCCGGGGCTTTGAATTTTAAGGTCCTGGATCAATTTATTTCGGAATTGAACTGCGCCAAATGCCGCGAAATGATCTGACCGTACCGGTTGCTTTCCTTAAGCGCGCGCAGGCCCGCGTTGATGCGGTAAAGGTGGGTGGTTCCCCGCCAGTGACGCTTGGAAATGATGATGTGCAAACCCTGCACCGACAACGGACGGTCCAGCGCGATGACCCTGTCTGACAATGCCATGTCCGACAAGGTGGTGCGGCCCGTAAAGTCGTTCAGCGCCACCGCATCCACCTGATCGTCCATCAACAGGTTGAAGCAGTCCACCGGGGTGGCCGGCTGTACCAGATCGATCAAATCGTTGGTGATCCACATCCGATCTGCGCTTTCCATATCGAAAGTGAAATACCCCGCAGGACGGCACAATGTGCGCCCCACCACGTCGTCATCCACGTCAAAGGTGAAGTCCGACCCGTCTTTGACAAACAGCAAGTTCGGCAATTCCATAACAGGATCACTGAAGTGGAAATTTTTGCACCTTTCATGGTCGCGGTTTTCATCACAGTTGGGTTTGTACCACGGAAACCCCATGTCGAATTCCTTGGAATCCAGCATCGGGAAAAGATGTTTGGACCAATCATCTTCCCATGTGATGGAATAGGACACCGGGTCTGGCGTCGCTTCCATTGCGGCGTTGACCAGTTCGGTGATCATCCCATCCCCCAACCAATCCCGGTCGGTGAAGGGGGCAAAGTTACCCCCTGTCAGGATTTTCATATCGGCATCCGCCACTTGCAACGGCGTTTCATCCGGGATCGTCATGCCGGGTTGGCACGGGATCTTAAGGTCGGTGCCCACCGGCACATCGAACCCACCCCCGCCAACAGATGTTTGGTTGCTGTAAAAGATCAGCGACCAGCGCACCTGGGACCCGTAATAGATTTCCGAGATCGAGAATAATGTCTCTCCCTCTTTCACGCGGTGCACGACATCGCCACAATCTTGGGCGAAAGCCGCGCCTGGCATCAAAGACAGAAGAGCGACGAAAATGCGTTTCATCGCGTGGCCCCCCTGCCCTTAAAATGCTTCCCAGATCAACGTCATGTGTTCGTCGATGATCCGTTGATAGACGCCGTTGGATTGAATTTCCCGCAAGCCCGCGTTGGCGGCTGCCAGCATTTCTTGCGCGCGCGGATGCGTTTTGTGCACCAAGACGTGCAAACCTTCGATGGACAACGGACGCGATTGCACGATTTCCACCGTGTCTTCCAGCCCCAGATCCTTGATGGCCGTGCGCCCGGTGAATTCGTTCAGCGCCACGGCGTCCACGTCGCCGCTGTCCAGCAGTTCAAAGCATTCTTTGATGGTGGCGGGCTGTTTCAGCGTGACCTTGCCTTCGGAAATCCAATTGCGGCCGTTCTTTTCAAAGTCGTGGGTGAAGTACCCAGCGGGACGGCACAGCGTTTTGCCGATCATGTCGTTGTCTGTGCGGAACAGCAAACGGCGATCTTTGTGGGTGAACAGCAGGATCAGCATTTCGAACATGGGATCGCTGAAGTGAAAATTTTCACACCGGTACTGCGCAGGGTTCCCTTCGCAGTCGGGCCGGAACCAAGGAAAGCCCACATCCAACATGGATTCTGTCAACAACGGGTCCAGATGGGCGGACCAATCTTGGATCCAGTGGATTTTGAAACTGTCCACATCGGGCGATGCCGCAAAGGCGTTTTGCACCACATCCGTCAGCATCCCATCGTTCAGCAACCCTTTTTGCGTGAACGGGGCATAATCGCCCGCGGTCAAAATCCGAATGTTCAGATCATCGTTGGCTGTGGTGGCGGCCGCTGTCGTCGCAGTGGTGATGGTTTCTGATTGCACCACCTCTGCCCGGGCCACGGCGGCCTGTTCTTGCCCGCCAGGCAGCCCAGTGGGCAGCCCGTTCACGCACGGCATGGTCAAGTCCATGCCCACGCGAATCCGATTTGGATTTTGCCCAATGGTGGCAATGTTGGCCTGGTGAACCCGGGTCCACAGGCTGGCGTCTTTGTAAAGCCCGTCAACAATCCCCGACAGGCTGTCGCCCGGTTGCACGGTGTATGTGCCCCCACAGGATTGCGCTATAACTTGGGAACCAGAAAACATGGCTGTGGCAGCCATTACATAAGCAATGTGCTTCATAGTATATCCCCCATCCCGGCCAAGGATGTGCGTCCCATCCCAAGGCCGTCACATTCATCGTGCGGGGACCGTATCCGAAATCTGGGCACATTGGCCAATGCACAAGCCACATCTTGTGCCGGTTTAGCGGGAAGTGTGTTTTTTGTGTTCGCCCCAAAGGCCAGTTCGGGGCGAAATCACAACTTTGACGGTCAGCCGGTGTGCTTCAAGATCTGCAGCCAGATCGCCCCTTCATCATAAAGCGTGCATTCCCGGCGCAATCCCCAAGGCCCATATTCCGCATGGGAAATCCCCATCACGTGCACATCAGCCCCCGTGGGCCGGCCAAAGGCACCCCACCCGTCATGCTTGCCCGTCAGCGACCAACGCACAGCCGCGCGCGGGGGCATCAGCGCATCTTCGCGCCCAATGACATGGTGCACCTCAAACTTCGCAGACGGGAAAGAAGCCCGCAGTCCCATCCAAAATGCATCAGCTGCGTCGCGCCCATCGCCGTGAACACCCCCGGCATAGTCCACACTGACCGCGCGGTCCCAGTCGTTTTGCACCACGGTCAGGTCCGCCGCCATGATGCGGGTCAATGCATCTTGAAATTTGGCGCCCCATTCATTGTCGTTGCCCCGCCCCGTGTACGGCCCCACCACATCATTGTCCGGGGTCATAACAAACGTGTCTGGGTTTGCGGCCAATTGTTCCGCCGCCCAATCCTTGGGGTCCACCCCAATCTGGCGGAAGATGGCACCGTTGTCGCGGATCAACCATTCATCGCTGATTTGGTTGTCCTTGGCATAGCAGTCCGCCAAAATCAGATAGCTTAACTTTTTGCCCGTGGGCGGCCCAAAGGGCCCATCCCCCAAATGCGTCGCGTGGCTTAGGATGCGGTGCGACGACAGCATCCCGTCTTCCGGTGTGCCCGACCAAATCACATCTTGGCCCAACAGCACCCGATCGGGAAACTGAACCAGCGTGGACATGGTGGACGCCGTGGTGGCAGGCTCGCCCCTCGAAAAGGCGGCAGGCATCCGCACAATCACGTCCTTGTGGTAATAATCCACCAAGGCCGGACCGATGCCGCGATCTTCCCAAATCTCTTTGGTGATCCCAATGATATAGTCCGGGAAGTCCTTAAACTTGTTTGAAAAACCCTTCATCCTGCAGTCCATCCTCCGTCAATAAGAAGGGAGGTGCCGGTGACCAACGCGCTTGCGTCACTGGCCAGAAACGTCACCGCCCCCATGATGTCTTCGATTTCGCCCACGCGGGGCAGTTTGATTTTGCTTTCGATCCAGGCCAACCGTTCTGGATTGTTGAACGTGGCTTCTGTCAACGGCGTGCGAATGAATGTGGGGCAAATTGTATTTACTCGAATTTTCTTCGGCCCCCATTCGATGGCCATGGCTTTGGTCATGCCTTCGACCGCGTGTTTCGTGGCGCAATAGACTGTTCGGTCAATGCCGCCCACGTGTCCCATTTGGCTGCTGATTTGCATGATGGACCCACCGTCCGGGCCCATGTTGCGCGCCACTTCTGTGGCCAAGAAATATGCCGCCTTCACATTGATATTCATTACCGCGTCATAGTCGTCTTCGCTGGCGTCCATGGCGCTGGAATGGCGGGCCAACCCGGCGGAATTGCACAGCACATCAAAAGACCGCTGCGCGCACAACGCCTTGACAGTGGGTAAATCCGTGACGTCCAACACCACGCCCTCCGCCGACAACCCGGCCCCCTGCATTTGCGCCACGGCGTCGTCCACTTGGCCCGCAGATCGGGCAGCGATCACCACATGGGCCCCGGCTTCGGCCAAGGCGGCGGCACATCCCAACCCAATGCCACGGCTGCCGCCGGGCACAAAGGCAGTCTTTCCGTCCAATCGAAAGGAAGGGGTTTTGGGCAGCATCAGCTTTCTCCTGGAATGGGGGGATATGGGATCGCGCGAAAGGCGGGAAAATCGGCGTACCGGTCCGCGCGGTCCATGGGGGGTGTCATACCGGGCTTAAACAACGTGCCTTTGGGTTTGGCATAGCTCAAAATTCGGTGGGCCATGTGCCCTTCGCGCCAGGTGATATTGAAGGCCGCGTTCTTGGGGAAGACATAAACCTCCTGAAAGTCCAGGTGATCAAACAACCACCACGCCAAATCGCGCCAGTCCCGGCCCCGATTGTACTGCGCTGCGAACCACGGCACACCCACCGTCACGCAGGCCCCCATGCGCCCCTTGGCATCACGCATATCCCAGATGTGGTGGGCATAATTCGCTTCGTTGCGGGCACATTTCTGCGGCTTCACCTGGGTGGCCCCAAAGTGGTTCATCTGCGGGCTGCGGTATCCAGACCGGATGTCGATGGGGCCGAAGGTTTCCACCAAGGGATCCAAGCAGTGTTCCGCCAGTTTGCGCCCCGCCGCCAAGGCAAGATCAGGGTCGCCCGGAAAGTTCTGCAGTTGATGCATGTTGGCGATTTCAGAGGTCATGAAATTGCGCATTTCAAAATGCCGCGACAATCGTTCGCGCCCCAACGCCTCAAGCGCCATGAACGACCGCGGCGCTCGCACCCTAGTTCCCCGGGCCTGTCAATTCGCGCATCCGCGCGAACACATCCACACCGATCTGATGGTACATGTGCAACAAATCCACCAGCACCCAGTTTTCGCGGATCAACCCATCTTCCACGCGCCAGAAATCCAAGGACCGCATGCCGATTTTGGTGCCAGTGGGGGCAATGCCCATCCAGCCGCCGCCCGTGACAGTCTGCATCATGTTGGGCCAACCCGTAACCCCGACATAGTCGCCTTCCGCCATAAAGTGATAGGTCGTCTCGTCAGGATATGTGCCCCGATCGGGCAAAGCGTTCAGAAACGGGATCTGGTGCATCTTTCGAAAGCCCTCGATCCCGCGGCCCGTGCCGATCCCGGCGGGCCCGTACCAATTCATCTTGGGGTGCCAGAACTTCGGCAACTCCATCAGCTCTGGCCCGCCTTCTGCGGGGTGCTTTTTCATGGTGGTCAGCATATCCACGATCAGATCCCGCGCGGCTTGGCCGTCGCCTGGGTGGGGGCCCAAACCATCGCAGGTGGCTGGCCCCGGCACGTTCCAATCGCGCCCCAGCGACGGGGCCAAGGGCCAGGCCCGGGCCTGCATCATCACCTCTGGAATATCCCAAAGCGCTTGCACTTGGGCAATCTTGCCATCGCTGATTTGATAAAATTCGTGAAACCGCATGTGGCAGATGCGCTGCGTGGGGGGGATGTCCAACCACGGATTTTCAAACGTCCCGACATACGTCCCCGCGATGCCAACCCATGTCAGACCGTGGTCATCCACACCTTGAATGCAGATCGTCTCGCGGCGTTCCGCATCCGGCCAAGCGGCAAAAAGCGGACCCCAAACCTGGTCCACAGCACCCTGTGGGTTTTGATCTTCGAAGGGAAAACACCACCGCACCACGGCGTCATCAGCAAATGCCGACCGCGCAGCATCTTGCCAACCCTTGCCGTGGTACAGCGCGTCCCGCAGCGATTTCAAATCATCCATCTTCTTTTGTTCCCAAATACTCCGGGGGGGGCCGACGGCCGGGGGCAGCGCCCCCAATCCACTTGGATCACGCCTGCCGAAGGCAGACTATTCTGCGGCGTCGCGGTAGGGTGCCCCTTCGCCGTAGGGCACGTTGATGCCCCCGTACCGCCGCACCCGCACGTTGCACTGTTCGGCGTGGCCCACAAACCCTTCCAACATGCACAGCCGCGACCCGTATTCGCCCACCAGCGTGGCGGCTTCATCCGTCACAACCCGTTGATAGCTGTGGGTTTTGATGAACTTGCCCACCCACAAACCACCTGTGTACCGACCCGCCTTCTTGGTGGGCAGGGTGTGGTTGGTGCCGATCACCTTGTCCCCATTGGCCACATTGGTGCGCGGCCCCAAGAACAAAGCGCCATAGTTGGTCATATTTTCCAAAAACCAATCATCGCGGTCGGTCATCACTTGGATGTGCTCAGACGCGATATCCTCAGACACTGCCAGCATCTCGTCATAACTGTCGCACAAGATGATTTCACCGTATTCGTCCCAGCTGACACGGGCGGTTTCCGCCGTGGGCAGGATGTCCAAGATGCGGTCGATCTCGGCCATCGTCGCCTCGGCCAGCTTGCGCGAATTGGTGATCATCACGGCGGGCGAATTATACCCATGTTCCGCCTGCCCCAGCAGGTCCGTGGCCACCATTTCCGCATCCACGGTTTCGTCGCAAATCACGCAGGTTTCGGTCGGGCCTGCGAACAGGTCGATGCCCACGCGCCCAAACAACTGCCGTTTGGCTTCGGCCACAAAGGCGTTGCCGGGGCCCACCAACATGTCCACGGGCTTCAGGCTTTCGGTGCCAAGGGCCATCATGCCCACAGCCTGCACGCCGCCCAGGCACAAAATCTCGTCCGCGCCGCCTTCCTTCATGGCAGCCACGATGGCCGGGTGCGGTTTGCCGTTCACTGGCGGGGCCGACGCCACGACCCGCGGCACACCGGCCACCTTCGCGGTCAGCACTGACATATGGGCGGACGCCACCATTGGGAACTTGCCGCCGGGTACGTAACAGCCGACAGAGTTCACGGGTATGTTCTTGTGCCCCAGAATCACCCCCGGCATGGTTTCCACTTCCACATCGGTCATGGACGCCCGCTGCGCTTCAGCAAAGTTGCGAATTTGGGTTTGGGCAAAGCGAATGTCGTTCATTTCCCGCGTGCTGACTTGCTGCATCGCAGCTTCGATTTCACTGTCGGTCAGTAAGAATTTTTCAGGGGAATAGTTGTCAAACTTTTGGGACAAGTCTTTGACCGCTGCATCGCCTCGGGTTTCGATGTCCGCCAGGATGCCTTCGACAATGCCGCGTACTTTGGCATCATCTTCGGCCCGTTCATCCGCTGGTTTGCCAGTTTTCAAATATTCAGCCATTTCGGCGCCCCCCTACAAAGATCAGCCCCAAGCATAACGCCCGGGGCTGGTCTCTCAAGTCATTTTTGCACACGTGTGCAAAGTCACCCCAAAACGCGTTTTGCCATGGGACGATAGATCAAAAGCAAAGCCAAGATCGCCACTGCAAAAATGATCGCAGGGACCAGCGTGATGGACATTTGCAGGGCATCCACGGCCTCTGGCAGCTGATCCACGCGCCCTTGGGTGGTTTCCTTCCAGCCATAGCTGCCCAAGATCGCCGCCAACACCAATGGCGCGAACGCGTTGGCCACCTTTTGGCCAAACAACCAAAGACCGGAAAATGCGCCTTCGATCGCTTCGCCCGTGTCGCGCCGGGTCACATCCATCAGGTCGGGATACATGGCCCAAGGGATTTGTTGATACGATCCATTGGTCATGCCCGCGATCACAAACAGCCCCGCAATCAACGTGACATTGGTGTTGGGCAGTTGTGTGTACAACCCGTACAGCAAAACGATGTAAAGCCCCAAACCCAGGGCCAACGCCCCTACTTTGGACAACCGATTGGACGCAAAAACCCAAAACGCCTGGCTTAGGATGGACCCCACCACAAACATTGCAAACATGGTGGACAACACCCCCAAACCACTGGCCATCCCCGACAGCGCCGTGGTTCCATCGTCCATGATCAAATACAGCGCCGCAAAGGGCAGCCCCGCAGTGATCAAGGCCACCGACAGGGTCATCACCCCGTACAGCAACGTCAGCACCACGAAGGGTTTGTTTTCAAACACCAACCCCAACATCCGAACCGGCGAAATGGAACTGGGGGTGTTGATGCGCGGCGCGTTGCGCGTGAAAAACACCGACGCCCAAATGGCCAGTACCATCACCGGACCCACCACAGTGGCGGCAAAGGCATATCCTTCGCGGCTGTCGCCAGCCAAGGCCGGAATCAAAGCGCCGCCGATCAAGATGCCAAGGCTGGCAAAGGTCATTCGCCAGGCGGTCATGGCGGACCGTTCTTTGGGGTCCTGGGTCATTTCCCCGGCCGTCGCACCGTACGGGATGGCCACCATGGTAAAGCCAATCGTGGCCACCACGAAGAAAGCCCCGACCCACAAAGCAGATGCCGTGGGGGCCATCCCGCCTGGGGCAGCAAAGATGCCGACGGTGCCCGCCGCCAATACCAGCGCCCCGATCACCATCCAAGGCGCGCGGCGACCCCAGCGGCTGTGGGTGCGATCCGACAACCACCCCAAAATCGGGTCTGTGATGATATCAAACACCAAGATGCCTGTGGTCACAGCCCCCGCCATGGCGATGGGCACCCCCAGATAGTTCGTCAAAAATGCCAAGATCAGCAGTTGTTTGACCACCACGAAGACCACGATCCCCATGTCGGCCAGGCCCCAACCTGCCTTTTGTCCCATCGACAGCGCCATGGCCGTCCCTCCCCTTCTTTATTTTGGGGCGGACGTTACGTCAGAAGTTTCAAATCACCAAAGGTTTCGCTGCGTCAGCCAATCCGCCCCAGCACGTTGGTGGTGGCGTCTTCGATCAGGCGCAATGCATCGGGGTCAGAAAACCGGTGGTCGGCGTTTTTCAAAAGCACCAATCGGATATCCGGGCCGGTGGCGTGGGCAAACAGCTTGGTAGCTGTGTCCACAGACACATCTTCGTCCCGGTCGCCCTGCAAAAACCGCGTGGGAAACGGCAGCGCCAGGGGCGACCGCAGCACCAAATGACTGCGGCCGTCTTCGATCAGGCGTTTGGTGATGGGGTAAGGATCGCCATAATCTGACGGCACGTTTACCACGCCGTCTTCCACCAACATCTTGCGGATGTCGGCGTTGAACCCGGCCCAAAACCCGTCTTCGGTAAAATCCGGTGCCGCAGCGATGGTCACCAGACCTGCAAACTTTTCGGGGCAGCGTTTGGCCAGCAGAAGCGATATCCAGCCGCCCATGGATGACCCGATCAGGACTTGGGGGCCATCGGTCAGCTGGGTCAGCGCATCAAACGCATCTTGCGCCCAATCGCCGATGCAGCCGTCCTGGAAGGCCCCCGATGATTGGCCGTGGCCGGAATAGTCGAACCGCAAAAACGCACGCCCTTGGGCTTCGCACCAGGCTTGCAAGTGCACGGCTTTGGTCCCGTCCATATCGGACATGAACCCGCCCAAAAACACGATACCGGGGCCTGACCCGTCCAGTTTGTGAAACGCGATGCTGCGTCCACTGGCGGTTTTCAACGTGTCGACCATACCCATCCCCATCTTGACCTGCATCATACAGATGCGACGGCCCGGGCGCTTCGCCAAGGCGTTACGTAAAGGTCACCGGGCAGAATTAGTGAGGAAGATGGCAGAAAGGTCGCAGATCACCCGCCGATGTACGCGTCTTTGGGGCGATAGAAGACCTTTTGGTTGTGCAAACGGCCCAGAAGTTCGTGCACGTTGCGGGCGTCGTCGCTGGTGCCTGCACAGTCTTTCACGATGCCAGCTTTGTGCTGACGCAGTGCGGTTTCGATCAAGTCCAGGTCATCCACGGACAGGTCAAACTGTGTGTTGGGCTTAGGCATGAATACGAACTTCCTTTTGGTGTTAGCGACGTTTCCGATAGTGAACACGTGGTAACATAAGAACAATCCCGACATTGTCCAATACAAAGAATCTCATAAAAACAATGCGTTGGTTTCAATTTCTTGTATACGCTTGTGCACACGCAGCATGGCGCGGTTGACCCACGCCCTGTTGCGGGCGACAAGGTCGCAAATTATCACCCGCAACCGGGCGTTCCGTGGGCGCCAAACTGACGAGGAGTGCCAAAATGGCCCAAATCTCTCTTACCTTTCCTGATGGCAACGCGCGCGACTTCGATGCTGGGGTAACGCCAGGCGAAGTGGCCGCAGGAATTTCCAGTTCCCTGGCCAAAAAGGCAATTTCCGCCACGGTCAACGGCCAGCATTGGGACTTGCAGTGGCCCATCGACGCTGACGCCACCATCGCCATCCACACCATGAAGGACGAAGATCAAGCAAGCGAGCTGATCCGCCACGACCTGGCCCACATCATGGCCCGGGCGGTGCAGGAAATTTGGCCGGACGTGCAAGTGACCATCGGCCCTGTGATCAAGGACGGTTGGTATTACGACTTCGATCGCGCCGAACCCTTCACGCCCGAAGACCTGGGCACCATCGAAAAGAAGATGAAAGAAATCATCAACAAGCGCGACGCTGTCACCACGGAAGTGTGGGATCGCGCCCGGGCCGTGAAGCATTATCAAGACGCGGGCGAGCCGTACAAAGTGGAACTGATCGACGCCATCCCAGGCGACGAACCGTTGCGCATGTATTGGCACGGCGATTGGCAAGACTTGTGCCGCGGCCCGCACCTGCAACACACCGGCCAAGTGCCCGCTGACGCGTTCAAGCTGATGTCTGTGGCGGGCGCGTACTGGCGCGGCGACAGTGACCGGGCCATGTTGCAACGCATCTACGGCGTGGCCTTCACCGGCAAGGAAAAGCTGAAAGCCCACCTGCACATGCTGGAAGAAGCCGCCAAGCGCGACCACCGCAAGTTGGGGCGCGAAATGGACCTGTTCCACATGCAAGAAGAAGCCCCAGGCCAAATCTTTTGGCACCCCAATGGCTGGACCGTTTACACCGAACTGCAAGATTACATGCGGCGCAAACAGCGCGCTGGCGGTTATGTAGAGGTGAACACACCCCAAGTGGTGGACCGCAAATTGTGGGAAGCCTCGGGCCACTGGGAAAAATACCAAGAAAACATGTTCATCGTGGAAGTGGATGAAGACCACGCCCGCGAAAA
>JAHDDS010000061.1 GCA_020629235.1 Planktomarina sp. | reverse complement strand
ACGCCAAACTTCGGCCGGAAGTCTTTGAACGAGATCAAAGAAGTGCTGTCCGGCATGGGCCTGCACCTGGGTATGGACGTCGAAGATTGGCCGCCTGAAAACATCGAAGATCTGGCCAAGAAATTCGAAGACAACTTTTAACGGATGGCGGGGGAAACCCCGCCCCAAACACTGGGCAATCCCGCCCCAATAACGCGAGGGGGTTCCACGCAGAACCCCCCGATCCAAAGTAAAAACAAAGGATACTCATCATGCGTCACGCCCGCGGATACCGCCGCCTGAACCGGACCCACGAACACCGTAAAGCGATGTTTGCAAACATGGCTGGGTCTTTGATCGAACACGAACAGATCAAAACAACCCTGCCCAAAGCGAAAGAAATGAAGCGCATCATCGAAAAGCTGGTGACGCTTGGCAAACGCGGTGATGATCACGCCCGTCGTTTGGCTGCCAGCCGCTTGAAGCAATCGATGCACGTCGCAAAACTGTTCGACGTTTTGGGGCCGCGCTACAAGGACCGCCAAGGTGGGTACGTGCGCGTTTTGAAAGCTGGCTTCCGGTACGGTGATATGGCCCCCATGGCCATCATCGAATTTGTTGACCGCGACGTTGATGCGAAAGGTGCCGCTGACAAAGCACGCCTGGCGCAAGAGGATGCTGCAGAAGCATAGGCCACCCGTTCACTGCGAATTTCGAGACCAAGCCCCCGGACCACCGGGGGCTTTTTCTTTGAGTCGCGTTAAGTCGTTATAAAGATAAAGGCAATCAGCGCTCAATTTTTGGTTGACCGCCCCAAATCTAGTTAGTCTAAAACGATATGTCTTCGAATTCTGGAATGGACTTTGAGCTGAACCAATTGGGCCAGTTGGCCCCGAAAGGATACTATGTCGGGCTTCATATACGGTTCACTTCGCCGTTGATGACGTTCAACACATATTCGCCGGTTTGGGTCGATTACTATACGACGAAAGCCTTTGCCATGCGTGACCCGATTGTGGCGTGGGGCTTTTCGCAGACGGGCGCATCCCGTTGGTCAGAAATCAAAATTCCGGACCCGTTTTCGATTTTTCGGCAAGCCGCGGAACACGGTTTGTCATATGGGGCGTCCATTTCGGTGGGCACCTTGGGGTCGCGCACGATCGGAAGTGTCGCGCGCGATGACCGAGAATTCACAGATGCGGAAATCGCGGATGTGGAAGGGATTGTCACACGCTTGCACGCCATAGTGAAAGCGCCAGACAGTCTCAGCAATGCGCAGAAAGAAGCACTGCGGCTGGTGGGAGATGGCTTGCGCCATAGTGAAGCCGCAGCGCAGCTAGGCATTTCTGAAAGCGCGTTGAAAGCGCGGTTGACGACCGTGCGCACCAAATTGCTGGCCCGAACAACAGCGGAAGCGCTGCAGCGGGCGCAGCAGTACCAACTACTCTAACCCAACCCATGGGGTATTTGCTCCCCCACATAAGCCTGGAGATCACGATGCAATCGACAACACTTTCTTTCGCCAATATGCACAACCATGGCGCTCTTTTTCCTGACCTGCTTCGCGCAAGGAGGGAATCTTTCATTGTTCGCAACGAATGGGACCTGCCCGAAGTCGATGGAATGGAATACGATCAGTACGACACCCCTGCCAGTCGTTGGATTGCCGTGCACGAAGGGGGCCAAGTCTATGCAGGGATCCGTTTGACGCCGACAACAAACAAGTGCGGCATCTACACCTATATGATCAAGGATGCCCAAGATGGGCTGTTGGAAGACATTCCAGAAATCTTGTTGGACGAACCCGCGCCTGTGGATGAAAATGTATGGGAAAGCAGTCGGATGTTTGTGAACAATGACACCCCGACGCGTCTGCGCCGCCGTGTCCATTTTGCGCTGACGCTGGCCATGCTGCGATCTGCCCAAGACCTGGGTGCCAAGCGCGTTCTGGGATTGATTCCCGCCAACTGGCCCCGTTGGGCCCCGGCCTTGGGCTGTGATTTCGACGCAGCCGGGCCCATCATGGAATTTGACGGGGTAAACAGCCAGTGCATTTCCATCGACATGTCCCGCAACAAGCAGTGATGCGGGGCGTTTAACTTCCCAACCGGGGGGCATAGGGTGGTGGCATGCAAGATTTGTTTGCCACCAGTCCTTCGCCCCAGGCAGATGCGCCGCGCCCCTTGGCGGATCGATTGCGCCCGCAGTCTTTGGACGATGTGGTGGGCCAAGACCAACTTTTGGGCCACGGTGGCGCGCTGCGCACCATGTTGGACAGCGGCAGTCTGGGGTCGGTGATTTTCTGGGGTCCGCCTGGGGTGGGCAAGACCACCCTGGCGCGTTTGCTGGCCCATGAAACCGACCTGTCCTTTGTGCAGATCAGCGCGATTTTCAGCGGTGTGCCAGACCTGCGCAAAGTGTTTGACGCCGCGAAGTTGCGGCGCGGGAACGGGCAGGGGACGCTTCTGTTCGTGGATGAAATCCACCGTTTCAACAAAGCCCAGCAAGACAGTTTTCTGCCCCATATGGAAGACGGCACCATCGTCCTGGTGGGCGCCACGACGGAAAACCCGTCGTTTGAGTTGAACGCCGCCATCTTGTCGCGGGCGCAAGTGTTGGTGTTGGAACGCCTGTCGGACACGGACCTGATGGACCTGGCTGCCCGGGCCGAAGGCGATGTGGGACGGACGCTGCCTTTGACCGACGCTGCGAAGTCGGCCCTGGTGGAGATGGCCGATGGTGACGGCCGGGCGTTCTTGAATTTGGTGGAACAGGTCCTGGCCTGGGATGTGGCCGCCCCGCTGACACCCACCGAATTGGGGCAGCGCCTGTCGCGTCGCGCGGCGCAATACGACAAGTCGGGCGATGCCCACTACAACCTGATTTCCGCCCTGCACAAATCAGTGCGGGGGTCCGATCCAGATGCAGCACTGTACTGGTTGGCCCGGATGCTGACAGCGGGCGAAGACCCCCGGTATCTGGCCCGCCGCATCACCCGAATGGCGGTGGAAGACATCGGCCTGGCCGACCCCCAGGCCCAAGCGGTGTGCTTGCAATCTTGGGAAACGTTTGAACGCTTGGGCAGCCCAGAAGGCGAATTGGCCTTGGCCCAAGCGGTGACCTATCTGGCCCTGGCACCCAAATCGAACGCGGCCTATGTCGCTTATAAGGCTGCGATGAAGGATGCCAAATCGACCGGATCGAAACCACCCCCCAAGCACATCCTGAACGCCCCCACCGACTTGATGAAAGATCAGGGGTATGGCGACGGATATGCATACGACCACGATGCTGAAGATGGGTTTTCCGGGCAAAACTATTTCCCCGACGGGATGGACCGGGCGGCGTACTACACCCCGGTTGAACGCGGATTTGAACGGGATTTGAAAAAGCGCGTCGACTATTTTGCCAAGCTTCGCGACAAGCGCGGCGGTTGACAACCGGCCCTGACTTCCCGATGGCAGCGCAATGGTTTTGACAACGATCTTTGTGGCCTTGGGCGGTGCCTTGGGGGCGGCGGCCCGGTTCCTGGTGGGGCTGGCTGTGGTGCGGGCATGGCCCGGCACTTTCCCCGTGGGGGTATTATGTGTGAACGTCCTGGGGTCGTTCGTCATGGGGGTGCTGGCCGTATATCTGTTCCAACGCGGACTGACCGGTTGGCAACCGTTTTTGATGACCGGCGTTCTGGGGGGGTTCACCACATTTTCAGCCTTTTCGCTGGAGACTGTGACCCTGTTTGAACGGGGCGACGTGGGGCAGGCGGCCCTGTACATTGCCCTTTCTGTGGGTCTGTCCGTTGGGGCATTGGTGTTGGGCGTGGCCCTGGCGCGGGGAATATGGGCATGAGTGGGGTTCAACTTTTGACCGTGGCTGAAGGCGACGGCGATCAACGCCTGGACCGCTGGTTGCGCCGCCAGTTTCCGCAACTGTCGCAGGTGAAGATCGAAAAGATGTGCCGCAAAGGCGAAGTGCGCGTGGACAAGGGGCGCGTGAAGCCGGCCACCCGCATCACAGCGGGTCAGGTGGTGCGCGTGCCCCCCATGGACGACGGCCCGCGTCCGCAGCTGTTCAAGCACCGCGTCAGCGACGCCGACGCCAAGATGATCCGCGACTGTGTGATTTACCGCGATGACCACGTGATTGCCCTGAACAAACCGCCCGGATTGCCGGTGCAGGGGGGCAGCAAGCAAACCCGCCACGTGGACGGCCTGGCCCAGGCCCTGACCTTTGGGTTGGACGAAGACCCCCGCCTGGTGCACCGTTTGGACAAAGACACATCGGGTGTGCTGGTTTTGGGGCGCAACCGCGCAGCGGCGGCGGCCTTGGCAGAGGCGTTTCGCCATCGCGCCACCCGCAAGATTTACTGGGCCGCTGTGGCGGGTGCGCCCACGCCCAAATCCGGCACCATCAAGTTCGGTCTTGTGAAGGCCCCAGGCCACGGCAAGCGGGGCGAAGGGGAAAAGATGCACTGCCTGCATCCAGACGACGTGCGCCACACCGAAGGGGCCAAACGCGCCACCACCGATTTCACCACGATTTCCAATTTGGGGGGCCGGGTGTCTTGGATGGGGCTGGTGCCTGTGACGGGCCGCACCCACCAGTTGCGCGCCCACATGGCCGAACTGGGCCACCCCATCGTGGGGGACGGCAAGTACGGTGGGTCGGGCCAAGAAAATTTGGGCGACGGGTGGGGATCGCAACTGGGCGGCGACATTTCCAAGAAGCTGCACCTGCACGCGCGCCATTTGATCATGGAACATCCCATGACCGGCAACACACTGTCCCTGACCGCACCCTTGCCGCCCCATATGGCCCGCACATGGGACCAATTCCAATGGGACGCAGCGGATGCACCGATCGACCCGTTCGAGGATTTGTTGTGACTTTGACCCTGGTTCTGTTTGACGTGGACGGCACCCTGGTGGACAGCCAAGGGCACATTCTGGCGTCGATGGACCGGGCCTTTGCCACGGCTGGGCGCCCTGCGCCCGCACGGGAAGATGTGTTGGGCATTGTGGGCCTGTCCCTTGACGTGGCATTTTTGAAGCTGTGCCCTGACGCCACCGCTGACGATCGCGCGGCCTTGGTGGACGGGTACAAACAGGCGTTTCACGATCTGCGGGCAGAAATCCCGAAATCGCCGCTGTATCCTGGGGCCATGGACTGTTTGCACACCCTGAACGCGCGTGATGACATCGTGCTTGGGGTGGCCACAGGCAAATCGCGCCGGGGGTTGGATCACATCATCGACAGTTTCGACCTGCACGGATTGTTCGTGACCCAGCAAGTGGCCGACGATCACCCGTCCAAACCCCATCCCAGCATGGCCACGGCGGCTTTGGCCGAAAGTGGGGCGGATCGCGGCGTGATGGTGGGGGACACCACGTTTGATATGGCCATGGGGCGGGCTGCCGGTTTGAAAACATTGGCGGTGAACTGGGGCTATCACCCGGCTGCGGAACTGGCCGATTTGGCCAATGCAAGCGCGAACAGTTTCGCCGAAATTCCAACAATACTGAACACTTTGTGGGGCAACGATGGCTGAATGGGCGCTGAAGCGATTTTGGACCGACACCACCACAAGCGCCACGGCAGATGGGTATGCCGTGCTGTTGGATGGGCGCGGTGTGAAAACCCCTGCCAAAACGCCCCTGGTCTTGCCCACGTTGGCCCTGGCGCAAGCGGTGGCCGCGGAATGGGACGCGGTCGAAGACGCGGTTGACCCATCGGTCATGAATTTTACCCGTTCGGCCAACGCCGCTTTGGACAAAGTATCCACCCAGCACGCAGAAGTGGCTGGTCTGATCGCCGCGTACGGTGAAAACGATCTGGTGTGTTACCGCGCCGACGGCCCCGCGGGCTTGGCTGCCCGACAGGCCCAGGTTTGGGATCCGATATTGGCGTGGGGCGAAACGCAATTCGGCACACGCTTGTCCAAGACAACGGGCGTGATGCCGGTGGATCAGCCTGCCGATGCTGTTGCGTCGCTGCGTCAGGCCGTTTTTGCGCAGTCGGCTTTTGCACTGACAGCCTTGCACGATTTGGTCAGCCTGTCGGGATCGTTGTTGATCGGATTGGCTGCCCAGAAAAAGGCGTTTGATTTGGCGCATTTATGGGCGGCATCGCGTGTGGACGAAGATTGGCAAATCCAGCAGTGGGGCGACGATGAAGAAGCGGCAGATCAAGCCGCCAAGAAAGAATCAGCCTTCCATCACGCGGCCAAATTTTACGCGTTAGCCCAACCAAATTGATCAGACAGACGGCCTATCAAAAAAAACGCCTAGTTTTTAGACTGATTTGCCGAAATCTATGAACGAATTCTTGACCCCGGCCAGATTGCATGGCCAAACTCACGTTCATTGCGAGGGGGGAACCTTTGCATTCATAGTCGGCTTGGTTGCAGGTCGATAGGGAGACTGCCCTAAAAAGGGCAGAACTAGAATGAGGTATCTTATGAAAAAATCCGTACTTCTCGGTGCGCTGACTGTTGCTGGCCTTGCTGCCGGCGCTGCATCTGCTGGCACTTTGGAAGATGTGCAAGCACGCGGCAAACTGAACTGCGGCGTGACCACTGGCGTTCCTGGCTTTGCTGAGCCTGACGCTGAAGGCGTATGGCGCGGCTTTGACGTGGCTGTATGCCGCGCTGTTGCTGCTGCTGTTCTGTCCGACCCAATGGCTGTGGAATTCGTTCCCACCACTGGTAAGACACGCTTCACCGCGCTGGCTTCCGGCGAAATCGACATGCTGGCACGTAACACCACATGGACATTCAGCCGCGACGTTGACCTGAAGTTCGAATTCACCGGCGTGAACTACTACGACGGTCAGGGCTTCATGGTTCCTGCTGACTTGGGTGTGTCTTCTGCAAAAGACCTGGACGGCGCAACTGTATGTATCCAAACCGGTACAACAACAGAGCTGAACTTGGCGGACTTCTTCCGTTCCAACAACATCTCTTACGAGCCCGTGCCAATCGAAACAGGTGCTGAAGCTGTTCAGCAGTTCCTGGCTGGCGCATGTGACGTGTACACAACTGACGCGTCCGCTTTGGCTGCACAACGTGCTGGTTTCGAAAACCCAGCTGCGTACACAGTTCTGCCAGAAATCATCTCCAAAGAGCCTCTGGGCCCACTGGTTCGCCACGGCGACAACGTTTGGGGTGACATCGTACGCTGGACACTGAACGCACTGATCACAGCTGAAGAGCTGGGTGTGACTGCTGGCAACGCCAAAGACATGGCGATGGGCACAAACAACCCAGAAATCAACCGTCTGCTGGGCTCCGAAGGGGACCTGGGCGGCATGCTGGGCTTGGACAAAGAATGGGCCAAGCGCGCGATCATGGTTGAAGGCAACTATGGCGAAATCTTCGCCAACAACATCGGCGAATCCACTCAAATCGGTCTGGCCCGTGGCCTGAACGCAAAGTGGACCGATGGCGGCCTGATCTACTCGCCACCATTCCGCTAAACACATCGGAAAAGGGCGCGTCTTGGACGCGCCCTTTTTCTTTCGCCCCATCGCTTGGGGACCCAAACATAAAAGCGAAATTCAAGGCCTGTTGGGCCACGGGGAAATTGAATGACAACTATGACCGACCCGCACGCGTCGACCGGATCCCAAGGGTTTAAGCTGTCGATGCTGCTGAACGATACGCGATATCGTTCTTTGACTTTCCAATTCATCGCCCTGGTGGCCATTATCGCCTTTATGGCGTTTGTGGGTGGCAACCTGGTGCGCAACTTGGCCGAAGCCGGGCTGAATATCTCCTATGCGTTTTTGGGAGAGCCCGCCGGCTATGACATCAACCAACGGCCCATCGAATACGACAGCCAATCCAGCCACGGCCGCGCGGCCATGGTGGGGATTTTAAACACGCTGATCGTGTCGTTTCTGGCGTGTGTCACCGCCACCGTGATCGGGGTTTTCGCCGGGGTGCTGCGCCTGTCCAACAACTGGATCGTGGCGCGCATTATGTCCGTATATGTGGAAATCTTCCGCAACGTGCCGGTGCTGATCTGGATCTTGATCATCTTTTCGATCATGATCAACGCCTTACCCGCGCCAAGGGACTTCCGCGGCGCTGATGCATCGTCTTCGATGCTGTTCGACATGTTTGCCTTTACAAACCGGGGCGTTTACGCGCCTGCGCCAGAGTTTCTGAACAGCTTTGGCAGTGCCGCCCTGAATTGGTTGATGGTGATCGGCGCACTGGTGCTTTCGTTCGTCGTAGCGCGCACCGTCAAGCGGTGGGCCACCACTAAGCAAGAAGCGACCGGCATCCGCCCGGCCACTTGGTACATCAATTTGGCGGTTTGGATTGTGCCTGTCGCGCTGGTTTTGTTCTTCTTGGGCCTGACTTGGAATTTCCCCGAACTCAAAGGTTTCAACTTCAAAGGCGGCATGCAGGTTCGTGGATCGCTGATCGCGCTGTGGTTCGCCCTGGCGATCTATACCGGCGCCTTTATCGCGGAAAACGTCCGTGCCGGCATCTTGGCCATTTCCAAAGGCCAGACAGAGGCCGCCGGTGCTTTGGGGCTGCGTCCCAACCGGATCATGTCTTTGGTGGTTTTGCCGCAGGCGCTTCGGGTGATCATCCCGCCGCTGATTTCGCATTATCTGAACATCACCAAGAACTCCTCTTTGGCCATTGCCGTGGGATACATGGACATCACGGCCACGTTGGGGGGGATCACCCTGCTGCAAACGGGCCGGGCGATCGAAGCTGTTCTTCTGTTGATGCTGTTTTATTTGACGATCTCGCTGTCGATTTCGGCGATCATGAACGTCTTCAACAACCGTATGAAACTGAAGGAGCGCTGATATGTCTGACACCCATGCGCAATCCGTCGCCTTCGTTCGACACGATTCTATCCCCCCTTCGCCACCACCGGCGACCCAGGCGGGGGCCGTAAAATGGATGCGGGAAAACCTGTTTTCCACTTGGCTGAATGCCGCGATGACCATCATTGCTGTATACTTCATCGCCCGTCTCGTGGGTTTCGCCTTTCCGTGGTTCTGGAACGGTGTTTGGGATGCCGACACCATCAAAGAATGCCGTGAAATCGTGGCCGCCGCTGGCAACACCACTGGTGCTTGCTTTGCCGTTCTTGTGGATCGTTGGGACCACCTGCTGTTCGGGTTTAAGTACCCGCAAGCGGAATACTGGCGACCGACGCTGGCGTTCGTCCTGCTGATCGTGGCCATTTTGCCGGTTTTGTTTTCCAACCACTTCCCGCGCAAGATGCTTATCTTGACCGGCCTGTACCCGTTCATCGCGTTCTGGCTGATCTGGGGCGGGTCGCTTTGGGTGCCGCTGTTCATCTTGGCATCCATCTTTCTGACCATGGCCGTTTTCCGGGCGGTCGAATCCATGTCTGTCAGCATGCGCACCATGCTGGCTGCCGTGGTGGGCGTGTTGTCTGGGTTGGGCTTGGCCTACCTGCTGTACAGCGGCGCGACGGAACTTTGGTTCATCTCTGACTCTATCGGGACCGCGGATGCCTTCAGCACCGTTGCAAGCCTGGTCTTCAAGGCGCTGTCGGTGTTCACCTACATCTTCTTTATCCCCATGGGCATCTTCGTGGGTTACGCGATCTTCAATGACGCGGAAGACGGTGGGTTGGTCACCTTGGTGACCGCCTTGGCCGCGATCTATCTGCTGCTGGCCTATGCGCTTGGTCCTGTGTCCAGCGCCATCAACAGCATCATCCCGATTGAATTGGAAGCCGTGCCGTCCCGCGACATGGGGGGGTATATGCTGTCCATGATTTTGGGCGTGATCTGTGTGTCGCTGTCCATCCCATTGGGCATCCTGCTGGCCTTGGGGCGTCAGTCCAATATGCCGCTGATCAAAGGCGTCTGCGTGGTGTTCATCGAATTCATCCGGGGCGTGCCGCTGATCACACTGCTGTTCGTGGCCAACGTGATGCTGGCGTATTTCATGCCGCCGCAATCCAACTTCGACCTGATCTTGCGGGTGATCATCATGATCACGATGTTCTCGTCCGCCTATATCGCGGAAGTGATCCGCGGTGGTTTGGCAGCCTTGCCCAAAGGTCAGTACGAAGCTGCCGACAGTCTTGGTCTGAACTACACCCAGGCAACCCGCCTGATCATTCTGCCGCAAGCGTTGAAAATCTCGATCCCTGGGATCGTGAACGTGGCCGTGGGCCTGTTCAAAGACACCACGCTGGTGTCGGTGATTTCGATGTTCGACATCGTGGGCATGATCCGGGGGCCGATCCAGCAATCGACAGATTGGATCAGCATCTACTGGGAAGTGTACCTGTTCGCAGCGGGCGTGTTCTTTATCGTCTGCTTCTCAATTTCCAAATATTCGCAGTGGCTTGAGCGTCAGCTGGCCACCGATCATCGCTAAGGGGAGGGTTCGAAATGTCTGCAACCCAAATGAAAGTCAGCGACGAAATCGCCATCACCATTCAGGATATGAACAAGTGGTATGGCACCTTTCACGTGCTGCGCGACATCAACTTGACCGTTCAGCGCGGCGAACGGATTGTGATTTGTGGGCCATCTGGGTCGGGCAAATCCACGCTGATCCGCTGCATCAACGCCTTGGAAGAACACCAAGCTGGGTCGATTGAGGTGGACGGCACGCTGTTGTCGTCTGACCTGAAGAACATCGATAAAATCCGGTCGGAAGTGGGCATGTGCTTTCAGCACTTCAACCTGTTTCCGCATTTGACCATCCTGGAAAACTTGACCTTGGCGCCGATCTGGGTGCGCAAGACGCCCAAGAAAGAAGCCGAAGAAGTGGCGATGCATTTCTTGGGCAAGGTGAAAATCCCAGAACAGGCCGACAAGTACCCTGGCCAGTTGTCCGGCGGTCAGCAACAGCGTGTGGCCATTGCCCGGTCGCTGTGCATGAAGCCGCGGATCATGCTGTTTGACGAACCGACGTCGGCCCTTGATCCCGAAATGATCAAGGAAGTTTTGGACACCATGATCGAGTTGGCCGAAGAAGGTATGACCATGCTGTGTGTGACCCACGAAATGGGCTTTGCGCGCCAGGTGGCCAACCGCGTGATCTTCATGGATGCGGGCCAGATCGTGGAACAGAACGAACCCGAAGAATTCTTCAACAACCCGCAGTCCGCCCGGACACAAGAGTTCCTAAGCCAGATTTTGGGTCACTAAGGGTCCAGACACATCACCGGAAAAGGGGCCCGCAGCGGCCCCTTTTTTTATGTCTAGGTGACTGACCAAGCCATCATCCTAAATCATGGGGCGTGATGAAATCCACCACCTTGCCGCCCGCCGCCATGTCCAGCACCGTCGTGGCCCCAGTGGGATAGTCAACAAACCGCCCATGGTCCGGTGGGTCCACCACCAAACCGTCTGCCAGTTCTGCAATGCCGGGGTTGTGGCCCACCACCAGCAAAACCTGGGACGGGTTGGCTTTGACATGATCCAGGATTGTGCCTGGTTCGGCCAGATACAGCGCGTCGTGGAAGGACACGGGCGTGTCCAAGGCCAACAAGTCAAAGGTTTCGCGCGTTCGGGCAGCGGACGACACCAAGGCATGGGTCGGCACATGCGCTTGCGCGCGCAGCCATCCCCCCAAAGCCACAGCCGCTTTGCGCCCACGGGGGTTCAGGGGGCGGTCTTCGTCCGCCAGGCCAGACGACCAATCGGATTTGCAGTGACGCATCAAGATCAGTTTCATCCCAGGAACCTTTCCATGTGATATCCCGACTGCGCCGGGTCGCGGGCAAATGTTTGGCTGACAGGGCAGGCGCGTCGGGCCAGACAGCCGTTTTCCAGGCAGTCCGCCCCTGCGGGGCTGGCGATGTGGGCTTTGCATGCAGGGATGTCGTAGCCGTCCGCTGTTAAGGCACCGATGGGGCAGGCGGTGGTGCAGGGTCTTTCACATGGGATGCATGGCGTGCCCGGTGTTGCCACCGGGGGAAGAGCTTCGTCAAATACCAGCGCCCCACGATAGCTGACCATCAATCCCGCGTCACAGTGCACCAGCATCCCAACGGGCGAAGACCACGCCGTCCCGCTGTCCAATGCCAGTTGCAAGAAATTGCCGGCCTTTGGTCCAAAGGGGAACAGGGCATCCGCCCCCAATCCATCTGCCAGCTGGGAAATCACGCGGTCTGACCAACGATCCATGGGGTCTGGCTGCCCGTCCAGCCATTCCGGGGATTTCGTGAACGCGGCCCAAAAGCCCGGCTCCAACGGGCCCAGCAGGACCGTGCCTCCAGTCACGCCCACTACGGCCAAATTCTGATGGGCAGCGGCGGCTTCAATTTCGGATAAATCAGGCGTCATCCCCGCACCAAGCCACGGGGGCGACGGCAGGTCAACACGCCCCGATCAGCGTTTGAAAAACGGCAGGGCCAGGGACCAGCCCAGCTTGGTGGGCGCTTCGTCCTGCCATTCCAATCCGATGGTCATCTGATCGTGCCCCAATGCCGGTTGATCGGTATAGGTGCCGAAGATGCGATCCCACCACGACAGGGCAAAGCCGTAATTGGTGTCGTGTTCGCTGCGGTGGATGGAATGGTGCACCCGGTGCATATCGGGCGTGACGATCACAGTGCGGATGATCCTGTCTGCCCACAAAGGCAGCTTGATGTTGGCATGGTTGAACATGGCAGCCCCGTTCAACAAAACTTCGAACGCGATGACGGCCCAGGCCGCAGGACCCAAGGCGTAAACCAGTCCGATTTTGAACGCCATGGACAGCGCAATTTCAACAGGATGGAAGCGGATGGCGGTGGACACGTCGATTTCCACGTCCGCGTGGTGCACCCGGTGAAAGCGCCACAGAAACGGGATCTTGTGGGTGATCAGATGCTGAAACCAGATGCAGAAATCCAAGATCACCACGGACAACAGAAATTCCATCCAAAGCGGCCAATCGGTGGCGTTGAACAATCCCCAGCCATTGGCGGCTGCATCCACCGCGGCTGCCACGGCCACAAACGGCATCACAAACGCAATCAAGTTCAGCGTGATGGTATCAATGATGACAAACGCCCAGTTCGTGACCCAGCGTTTCGCCTGATACTGTCGCGGGCGGCGGGGCACCATGCGTTCGATCAGAGCCAGGATGGCGAACAGGCCCAGAAAGACCGACAGACGAAGAAGCATTTCAGATTCCATGGGGCAGGGGTACCGCGAAGCACAGCCCAGGGAAAGTCAGAGGTTCGTGAGATTTCGTTGCAAAGACGGCGGGCCTAGTTTTAACTTTTTGCACGTAACCAGGATATTGCCATGGCCCACACAGTTCAGCCGCACACCGCTGTTGCAAAGACCTTCCACTGGGGCTTCATTTTGGTCTTCCTGTACGCAATTTACAAGCAGGTGGACGGGGTTGAAGCGCTGTCGGAACCCGGCCTGCTGCGGTTTGAGGTGA
>JAHDDS010000060.1 GCA_020629235.1 Planktomarina sp. | reverse complement strand
CCCCGACCCCCTGATTCGTAGTCAGGTACTCTATCCAGCTGAGCTATCGGTCCACATTGGCGGGATTACCGATGGGGGGCGGGCAATGCAAGGGGTATTGCGCGGGGTTTATGCATGGATTGGCAAAGCGGAGGTGTCTTTGATGTCTTCCATCACAAAACTGGCGGACACATCCCCAAGCGGCACTTGGGCAATGAGTTGCTGATAGATACGGTCGTAATCCGCGACATCCCCCACCCGAAGGCGCAAAACATAGTCCAAATCACCGCTCATCCGGTGGACCCCCAAAATTTCCGGGATGGTGTGCACTGCGGCGCGAAACTGCGCCAGCCACTGCGGATCGTGCCGCCCCGCGCGGATCATCACAATCACCGACAGTCCCAGCCCAATGGCATGGGGGTTCACCTGCACCACACGGCGGGCGATGGTTCCGTTGGTTTCCATCTGCTTGATCCGTCGCCAGCACGCGTTGCGCGACAACGCCACCTGGGCTGACAGATCATCCAAGTTGACACTGCCGTCTTGTTGAAGAATGGCCAGGATCTTTCGGTCCATGTGATCTATTTTCTCCATTTCTTGGGACAGTATCCCATTAACGCGAAACTTAACAGAATTTTTGGGAAAAATTTACGCGGGGAACTGTGCATATTTATCGGGATCTTTAGACACGGATGTGCCCCATGACCGATATAAACCCAAATCCCAAAAACGCGTTCTGCCGCATCTTCTTGCGCCACCCGCAGGATGTTGGCGAAACATACTGGCAGCACTTTGCGGCATCCACAGGATATGCGCTTTTGATGGCGCGGCTGTGTGGATGCGCGGTATTGCATGCGGTTGTCCCGTCTTTGTGTGAAAAGACAGTCAGCACACGCATCTTGGCCTTGGCGGCTGATATTCAGGCGCGGCACCGCTGATGTGTCGCTTGTTGGCATACGCGGGCCCGCCGCGGGCGATGGCCGATCTGGTAACAGAACCCTGTCATTCTTTGGTGCACCAAAGCCAAGGTGCCTTGGAGGCCAAGTTTCCTGTCAACGGGGATGGGTTCGGCTTGGCATGGTATGGGCATGCCGCCGCCCCAGGTGTGTATCGCGACACCAATCCAGCTTGGTCCGACGAAAACTTGGCCAGTCTGTGCCGCGTGGTACAATCGGGGCTGTTTATCGCCCATGTGCGGGCCGCCACAGATGGGGCCACGGCCCGTGAAAATTGCCACCCCTTCGCCCACGATCACGTGTGCTTTGCCCACAATGGACAGATCGGGAATTATCCCCAAGTGCGCCGCAGTTTGGAAAACAATCTGCCCGATGACTTGTTCCACCACCGTAAGGGCAGCACTGATTCAGAGCTGTTGTTTTTGCTGCTGATGCATCATGGCCTGACCACGAACGCCCAGCGCGCAGTGGACCGTGTGACGGCACTGTTGGCCGCAGCTGCGCCGGCCCATGGCAAACCCACGCGCATGACCTGTGTGTGGGCGGACGGACAGTCATTGTTTGGATTTCGCTACGGCAGCGATGGCAAAGCCCCCACCTTGTACCAAGGGCGCACAGCTTCTGGTGGGCATGTATTGGCCAGTGAACCTTTGTGTGATCACTTTAAAAATTGGACCGCAATGCCCGTGGGGCAGGTTGTACGCCTAAACCGCACACCGCAAGCCGCACTATGATTTGGGCAGTTCGACCGTAAAGCAGCTGCCTGTTTCGTTGGATTTTTCCAACACCAATGCACCGCCGTGCCCGCGCACCAGTTCAGCGGAAATGGCCAAGCCAAGGCCCGATCCGCCTTTGGTCGTGCCCCCTTGGAAAGCTGTGAAGAGGTTTTCTTTGGCCCGTGCAGGCAGCCCAGGTCCGTTGTCTTGGACGCTGATGTGCCAGCTGTTTGTCTGTTCTTGCGCAGAAATCACAATTTCACCCGGGCGACGCGCGGATTGAAGCGCTTGGCGGGCGTTTCGTGTCAGGTTGGACAGAACACGATAGATTTGATCCCGGTCCGCCTGAACCTCAAAATCTGTGGGCACTTCGGATTTGAAAGAAATGGAACTGTCGTCCACGGTCAACGCTTCGCTTTCCAACACGTCATCAATCAAAGCGTGCAACGCCACCGCTTCCAATTGCGGTGCGGGTTCTTCTGCCCGGCCATACGCCAAGGTCGTTTCACACAAGTTGACAGCCCGGGTGATGGACTTCACCAATTTCGGGGCCAAGCGGCGCACCGTGGGATCTTCGGACGCTTCGATCCGGTCGGTGAACAACTGGGCCGAGGTCAGAATGTTGCGCAGATCGTGGCTGACTTTGGCCACAGCGCCCCCCAATTGGGCCAAGCGTTCTTTTTGCTTTAGCGCGCTGGTCAGTTGGGTTTGCAGCGATTGCAGCGCTGTTTCCGCTTCGTGCAATTCATGGACGCTGGCGGTGGGGGTGATGATCTTGCGGGCATCTTCCGGATTTTCAGCATAGTCTTGCATGTGTCCCACGACGCCCCGAATTGGCTGAACCAAAAGGCTGCGCACCGCCAAGAACAAAAGCCCTGCCGTAATCAAGCTGATGACCAAAGACAGAACCAAAACCCGGCGACCATAATCCAACATCGCCGCACGCAAAGGCACGGTGGACAGGGTCACTTCAATCAGAAGTCCGGCTTCTTTGACCGGATCACCGATCACGCGGATCACTTTGTCTTCGGGGTCCAAAAGGCGGGTCATGGCGTCGCGGATCAAGGCCCAAGCAGTGGGATCGCGCAGATCGAAACTGGCTGTGATGGGGCTGGGGATGTCAGACGCCAACATCAATTGGCGCACTTCATCGCGGCGCAGCACCACGTTGAACACGCCCGCCGTGGCCAGCAGTTCCGTTTCCAGATCCGAAGAAATCATATCTTCGGCTTCCAACGCCAAGGACGCGATCTGGGCGCGTTCAAGTCTTGCGTTCAGATAGTCTTCGCGAAAACGCGCCACCGACGGGACGAAGATCAACACTTCGGCCAGCATGACAAACACAATGGTCAGGATCAAAAACCGCCCTGAAAGTGTTTTGAACATTTTTGCGTCCCGTCGTCGATTTGGGCGTTATGGCAACCAACGCTGTACGAAGCCCACCACCCGCTTGACTGTCTTGCTTTCAAACAGCTTGGGCGTGAAGTAAGCGCCCGCAGCGCGTTTGTTAACCTCTCCCATGGTGGGGTATGGCAAAACAGTTGCTGCAATGGCCGACATTTTGAGGTTGTTGGCAAGGGCCATGGCCCACAGCCCGATCATTTCGCCAGCCCCGGCCCCGGCGATGGACGCCCCAACAGGCCGTCCTTTCACCACCATGACCTTGATCAACCCAGCTGTTTTGCCTTCTGCGATGGCGCGGTCGTTGCCGTTGAATTCAAACCGTACCACGTCCAGCTTGGATCCGTGTTTTTCGCGGGCTTGGGCTTCTGTCAGGCCCACTTGTGCCAGTTCTGGGTCGGTATAAGTGGCCCATGGGATATGATCGGTTTTGGCCTTGGCGGGCAGGCCAAACAACATGGACCGGATGATGACGCCGGCGTGGTATCCAGCCACATGGGTGAACTGCAATCCGCCTGCCACGTCGCCGATGGCGTATACCTTGCGGTTGCTGACGGATTTCATCTGCGCGTCCACTTTAATGCCAGCGCGGTCATGGTCCACGTTTGCGGCATCCAGGTTCAGCTTGTCGATGTTAACCTTGCGCCCCACAGCCATCAGCAAATGGGTGCCGTTGAAGGTGCCTTGGGTCGTCTCGACCGTGATGTCACCTGCCGATCCGCTGATCTTTTCGGCCTTGGCATCTTCGACGATATTGATCCCTTCGCCGCGCATCTTGTCCAAGACGATACCCGCCATTTCAGGGTCTTCGCGGCCAAAGGCCTTCATCCCTTCGATGACCGTCACCTTGCACCCCAAGCGGCGGTGGGCCTGGGCCATTTCCATACCGATGACGCCGCCGCCAATGATCAACAGGTGATCGGGCTGTTCGCGCAAATCGAAGATGGTTTCATTGGTGTAATACGGCACATCGTTGACCCCTGGGATCGGTGGCACAAAGGGCCCCGACCCGGTGGACACCACGATGCGGCGGGCTTCTATGACCGTATCCCCCGCCTGCACTTCCGTGGGGGACAAGAAGGTGCCGAATTCTTGTATGACCTTCACCCCCAACCCTTCGAACCGGTCCACGCTGTCGTGGGGTTCAATGGTGGCGATCACGTTGCGGACGTGGTCTTTGGCGGCGGCGAAATCAACCTGGGCCGCGGCAGATGCCACCCCCATGGCTTCGCCAGACCCCACAGCGTGGGCGGCTTTGCCCGCGGCCAAAAGGGCTTTGGACGGAACGCAGCCATAGTTCAGGCAATCGCCCCCCATTTTGTGACCTTCCAGCAAGACCACGTCGGCCCCCATCTGAACGGCCCCTGCGGCCACCGACAGGCCACCAGACCCGCCCCCAATCACCAATACGTCTGTCTTAATCTTATTCATATCGATCACAGGCCTTTCTTGCCGCGAATTGCATTGATGATGACCGGCAGCACAGCCAGGACACACAGCCCCAGGATCGGCAGCAGGATGTACGGCTCAAAGATGATGCCCAGGTTTGGCGTTTCACCGCGTTCAAAGACTTCCCCCAGGCCTGCCCCAACCGATGTGTACACCAGGGACCCGGGCAAAATACCCAAGAAGGTGGAAATCACGTACCGGCGCAGCGGCACTTCCAAGAACGCTGGCACCAAGTTGGCCACGAAGAACGGGACCACGGGCACCAGGCGCATCAGGAACAGCATGGACCATTGGTTTTCGTCGATCCCGTCTTTCAGCTTTTTCACCAGCCCATCAGACGCTTCAAGCTTCGCCCCCAGCCTGTCCCCAAAGCCCCACCGGGCCGCCAAGAAAATTCCAGCGGCCCCCAATGTGGCGGCCGTCACGATGAAAAACACGCCCGGGAATGTGGCGAACAGAAACCCGCCCGTCAGGGTCAGAATAGACGCCCCAGGCAAGGAGAATGCCACCACCAGGACGTAAATCACCATGAACGCCAACACCGCCACCAAGTAATTGGCGTCGCGAAACCCGATCAACGCTTCGCGGTTGTCGCGCAGGGCCTCAAAGCTCAGGTAATCGCGCAAGAAGATGAAGCCCAAGATCGCGGCAGAGGCGATGGCCACAATGGGCAAATATCGGGCGACCCCCGATTTGGCGGGTTGGCTGGTGTCAGACATGGAAGGGGCGTCCTTTTGATTTGGTATCGCTGTATCGGTGGCCGTTACATGCGGCACACCGGGATGTGCGGATACCCCCTCTCACGCGCGGTTGATGGGGGCGGGACAAATGTTACAGAAATTCACGAAATTCGATCTGACAGTCCGCCAAATTGTTGCAAGGGGCGTTTGACTCAGGCCCGGATTGGTCTTAGGAGGCGGGACTTGAGATTGATCTGCGTGGGCCAAACCCTGCGCATGCCGGAGAGTATCGCGATGAAACGCACGTTCCAACCATCGAACCTGGTTCGCAAACGCCGCCACGGCTTCCGTGCCCGTATGGCCACCAAAGCAGGCCGCAAAATCTTGAACGCCCGTCGCGCGCGCGGCCGCAAGAGCCTTAGCGCTTAATCAGGCCCATGCCTGACACTGAAGTGACACAGTCCGATGGGCCCGGCCCTTCGGACTTTTTGTCGTTTGAGGTGCTAAAAAACCGAAGCGATTTTCTGCGTGCCGCCCGCGGACGCCGGGTCCATTCCACAAGTTTTGTGTTGCAAGGCTGGGATCGCGGCGACCAAGGACCCGTGCGGGTGGGGTTCACCTGTTCCAAGAAAGTGGGCAACGCCGTGGCCCGCAACCGCGCCAAACGCCGACTGCGTGAAATCGCGCGGCTGGGGTTGCCACTGCATGGCAGCACGGGCTGGGATTACGTTTTGATCGGGCGCAAGGACGTAACGGCCGCCACCTTATTTGCGTCATTGCAGGACGAATTGCGCAAAGCCCTGGACCAATTGCACCCATGACCCCCCTGGCCCATATCGCAGCCCTGCCCGTCCGGGCGTATCGGCTGATCTTCAGCCCTTGGGTCGGGTTCAATTGCCGGTATCAACCCACGTGTTCAGCCTATGCGCTGGAAGCCTTGGAAAAGCACGGCGGCATAAAGGGATCATGGCTGGCCGCCCGCCGCATCGGGCGATGCCATCCCTGGGGCGGCAACGGGTACGATCCGGTGCCATGTCCCAAAGATCCCGGCCCCAAGGAATGACCCGGGCCGTGGCCTGTGGCGCAGGTATTTGTCCTGAAAGTAACGGGGATTATTTCTCGAACATGATGGTGACGGCCCCAATATCCACCCCAAACCGCTTCATATAGGCGATATTCAAAAGCCGGTTGTCTGCCTGCAGCCACATCCAATCGTCAAAGGTGACCTTCATGGTGCGCGGGACGCCGTCTTCGGATGGGATGGGCAGATCGATCGTGTATTTCCAGTTGAACGTGTCCCCCTGTTCCACGCCTTTGGCCACGCCCATGACCCCTGGTGCTGTGCCTTCCCACGTCTCAGGACCCGTTTTCTGAAGCGTCCAGACCCGCTGTTCCGTGGACTTATCTTCATAGATAAAATCTTCCACCAGGGTCAGGGTTTTGCCGTCCCAGGTTCCATTGATGACAACTTCAAACCGGCGGCGCACCGTTCCCAGAACGTCTTGGAACTGGCCATAAGCCACCGTGCGGCCCGCAAAGAAGTCTTCCAAATTCAACTGGCGATCGCTGAGCGGTTCATCCTTCAAAGACGGCTTGCCCGTGCAGGCCACCAAAACCGTCAGTATAAATCCCAGGAAAATACGCCGCATTTTAAGTCCTTC
This sequence comes from Planktomarina sp., assembly GCA_020629235.1. Classification (GTDB taxonomy): domain Bacteria; phylum Pseudomonadota; class Alphaproteobacteria; order Rhodobacterales; family Rhodobacteraceae; genus Planktomarina. The sequence goes on along the minus strand of JAHDDS010000060.1, from coordinate 7,678 downwards.
CGTTTCCCTTGATACGTGCCACAGCGCGACTTGGATTGCCCGCGCCAATCTGGCATAGCCCCGCCATGCTGGATTCAGACGACATTCACGCGCTTTTCGCCAATGCGCCCAAGACGACGGAATTTAAGAAACTGCGCAAACGCCTTGTGCGCGATACGGCTGCCAGCATTGAAGACTACGCCATGGTGGAACCCGGGGCGAAATGGCTGGTGTGTCTGTCGGGGGGCAAAGACAGCTATACCCTGCTGGCGATTTTGCACGAATTGCAATGGCGCGGCCTGTTGCCTGTGGACCTTCTGGCCTGCAATCTGGATCAAGGCCAGCCGGGCTTTCCTGCAACGGTGCTGCCGGAATTTCTGGAAAAGATGGGTGTGCCCCACCGCATCGAATATCAAGACACCTATTCCATCGTGATGGATAAAGTGCCCCAGGGCCGCACTTTCTGTGCGTTGTGTTCGCGTTTGCGACGGGGCAACTTGTACCGCATCGCCCGCGAAGAAGGGTGCACGGCGGTGGTTTTAGGTCATCACCGCGATGACATCTTGGAAACCTTCTTCATGAACCTGTTCCACGGGGGACGGCTGGCCACCATGCCGCCGAAGCTTTTGAACGAAGACGGTGATCTGTTTGTTTATCGCCCCTTGGCCCAGGTGGCCGAAGCGGACTGCGAAAAATTTGCCACTGCCATGGGATACCCCATTATTCCCTGCGATCTGTGCGGCAGCCAAGACGGCCTGCAACGCCAACAGGTGAAACAGATCCTGGACGGTTGGGAAGCCCGCAGCCCCGGCCGCCGGCAAGTGATGTTTCGCGCCTTGATGAATGCGCGGCCCAGCCACCTGCTGGACCCCAGCCTGTTTGATTTTGCGGGCCTGGCGCGCGACCAGAAAGAAACAGAAAGCTAAAATCCGCGCTTTAAGCGGTTCCTTACTTCTTTTGGGTATCACTCCGCCAGTGGGTGGAGATACCGAAATGTTCCGACTGTTGTTCAATGATCTTTTGCGTAAATCGCGGGCTGTTTCCGACGGTGTGGGAAGCCCCGCTTTGGCCTTCGTTCCCGCGCTGACCTTGGCATCGTTTTGGTGGGGCGGCGAAGTGGCGCTTGTGGCGGTTGCCCTTGGCTTGCCCCTGTTCATCATTTTAGCGGGATATTTGCCGGCACCGCCGCGCAGTCTGCAACGCGACGTCAAAGACCGGCCATTGGACAGCATTGCCCGGTTGGAAACGGCCCTGGATCAAGCTGTGACCCATTATGTGAATGGGTCCAAAAATTCTGCTTGTGTGGATTTGGTGGTGGTGCCGCAGCCCAGCCCGCGTCAGGCCGCTGCTTTGGGAAGCCGGCTAAAATCTTCTTTGCGGTTCGGGGATGTGGTGGCACAGCGCGGCCAATCCACCTTCACGGCCTGCATTCAGGCTACAGAAAACTTGACCGACGACTCTGCTTGGGAAATTGCACGCCGCTTGCAGCGCGCTGTGGCGCGACCTGTTTTTGCAGAAGGCAAAAGCCAAGCCTTTCAAGCCACGGTGGGATATTGCACCGCCCGAAACGCCCCAGATGTAACAGCATCGTCTGTATTGGAAGCTGCCGGGCGCGCTGCACAAGCAGCGCAGCGCCAAGGCGTCGGCATCTTGCGATCTTATGAAGCCAGTATGGGGGGGCAAACCCTGCACGGTTCCCTCGTGCAAGAGGTGCAGATCGCACTGTCCAACGGGCAAATTCATCCGTGGTTTCAACCGCAATTCGATGCAAAGACCGGCAAGTTAAGCGGGATGGAAGCCTTGGTTCGGTGGGTCCATCCGGCTCACGGCACCGTGCCACCAAACGAATTCTTATCAGCCGTCCGCCAAGCGGGCCAATGGGACGTTATGACGGACCTGATGTTGAACAAATCACTGGACGCGTTGGTGGAAATGGATCGCTGCGGCATCAACGTCCCCACCGTGGGCGTGAACTTTGCCCAAGATGATCTGACCGATGTCAATTTGCCGGACCGCATCGCATGGGCCTTGGACCGGACTGGATTGAACCCAGATCGTTTGACCGTTGAAGTTTTGGAAAGCGTCGTTGCCGGTGGCACGGACGGAAAAGTTCAGGAAAACTTGAAGCGCATTTCGATGTTGGGGTGCCGCATCGACTTGGACGACTTTGGCACTGGCCACGCATCCATCGCGTCCTTGCGCGACTACAGTTTGCATCGCGTCAAAATTGACCGGTCGTACATCGAAGAAATTGACGGCGACAGCAACCAAAAGGCCATGTTTGAAACGATCCTGATGATGGCCAATCGCCTTGGCTTCGACACCTTGGCGGAAGGGGTCGAAACCCAAGATCAGTTGGACGTGTTGCGCGCTTTGGGCTGCGGCCATGTTCAGGGCTTCGGGCTGGCCAAGCCCATGCCCCTGATGGATCTGGAATTGTGGTTGGCCGACCACGCCACCGCCACGAAACGCAAAGCGGCAAACGGCTGATCCTTGGGCTGTTTCGGCCTTTCTGCCCTTGACCTTTTGCACCGCCCCGGTTTGAACCCCATATAGCCCGAAGCGGCTTCAGACCGGGGGACCCATCCGATGGACGAACAGAACAGAAATTTGCTTTTGGCCACGGGCTTAAGCGTCATTGTCATGCTGGTCTGGTTCATGGTCGCCCCACCCGAACCCCGCCAAGACCCATCCCAGGCAACCGATGCAACACCCACCGCCACCACCCCCGTGGCCACGGGCACAGGAACAGCGGCACAACCGACTGGTACAGCAGGAAGCGCCGATACAACTGCCACCGCACTTGCAGACGCACCGCGTGTTGCCATCGTCACAGATCGCATCACCGGGTCTTTGTCGTTGTTGGGCGGGCGCATCGACGAATTGCACCTTGAAGATTACAAAACATCTTTGGACAGCGATGCAGAAACTGTAACCTTGCTGGCGCCGCAAGGACAGCCGGGCGCTTATTATACCACCAACGGCTGGGCCCCGGCTGAAGGTATTTCTGCAACCCAAGTGCCCACGCCAAACACGCTTTGGTCCTTGGTGGACGGCGATCAGTTGACCCCCACAACGCCCATCACATTGGCATGGGACAATGGCGCGGGTCAGGTGTTCAATCGCACCATCAGCGTCGACGAAAACTATATGTTTACCGTCGAACAGAAAGTCACCAACAACGGCGCTGATCCGATTGCCCTGGCGGCGTACACCCAAATCACGCGCCACGGCGAACCGGCCGATCTGAAGAACTTCTTCATTCTGCACGAAGGCTTGGTGCGCATGTCAGACGGCATTTTGGATGAAACCAACTATGACGACATGCCGGAATACGATTTCAACCCGTCTGAGCGCAGCCCGGCTGACGTTGTGCAAGTGGAAGAACAAGGCTGGATCGGCTTCACCGACCACTATTGGATGACCACCATCGCCCCCAAGGGCCCGTTCAAATCCGTTGGAAAATACAACCCCGCGCAGGACACCTATCTTTCAGAGGCAGTCCACCGCAAACAGTCAATCGCCCCCGGGGCAACGGCTGTGGCCACAACCCAGATTTTCGCCGGTGCCAAAGAATGGGCCGCAATCCGCGGGTATGAACGTGAAGGGGGCATCGAAGGCTTCTTAGACAGCATTGATTGGGGATGGTTTTGGTACCTGACCAAGCCCATTTTCGCTGCACTTCACTACCTGAACGAATTCATTGGCAACATGGGCTGGGCCATCATCGGTCTGACGCTGCTGATCAAAGCGATCCTGCTGCCGCTGGCATATAAATCCTATGTCTCTATGGCGCGGATGAAAGAACTTCAGCCCGAAATGGAAAAGCTGAAAGAAGCTGCAGGCGATGACCGCCAGAAAATGCAGCAAGGCATGATGGAACTTTACAAGAAGAAAAAGGTCAATCCCGCCGCTGGGTGCTTGCCCATCTTGCTGCAAATTCCGATCTTCTTTTCGCTCTACAAAGTGATTTTCGTCACGATCGAACTGCGCCATGCGCCGTGGTTTGGCCCATTCCAAGACCTGTCGATGCCGGACCCCACGTCCATCATCAACTTGTTTGGCCTGCTGCCCAACGCGGCCCCGGAACCAGGATCCTTGATGGCGCTGGTCTTGATTGGCATCCTTCCGCTGTTGCTGGGCATTTCCATGTGGATGCAGCAAAAGTTGAATCCCGCCCCCACCGATCCGACCCAGGCGATGATTTTCGCTTGGATGCCCTGGGTCTTCATGTTCATGCTGGGCAGCTTTGCATCGGGTCTGATCGTGTACTGGATTGCCAACAACACCATCACATTCGCCCAACAGTACCTGATCATGCGCAGCCAAGGGGTGAAGCCGGACGTGTTCGGCAACATCCGCGAAAGCTTTAAACGCAGCAAATCAGACGGCTGACATGGCCCACCTGACGGACATTTTCCGCCACCCCATCAAAGCCCATGGGGTGGAACGGATCACCACGTCCCCGGTGGCGGTGAACGAATGTCTGCCCTGGGATCGCGTGTGGGCCGTGGCCCATGAAAAGGCCAAACTGGCTGGCACCAACTGGATCAGTTGCCACAACTTCACCCGCGCCGCACGCACCGCCACGGTACACGCCATCACCAGCACATTGGATACGACCACCGGCACGGTGACCTTGTCGCACCCGGACCGCAAAGATTTCACCTTCCAACCCGATGACGACCGCCAACTGACGGGCTTTTTGGCGTGGATGCGTCCTTTGATGGTGGACGCCTGGGCGCAATCGACCCACATCGTGCGCGCCGGGTCCCAAGCCATGACCGACACGGACTTTCCTTCCATCAGCTTGAACAACCAAGCCTCGCGCCGGGCCTTGTCCCAGCATGTGGGCCAAGACTTGGAAATGCAGCGATTCCGGGGCAACCTGTGGGTGGATGGGCTGGCCCCGTTTGAAGACCACGAATGGGTGGGCAAAACCGTGCGGATCGGCACCGCGGAATTCGAAGGCGTGGAACCCATCGAACGATGCGCCGCCACCATGGTGAACACGCGGACCGGCCAACGCGACGCCGCAACGCTGGACACGTTGGAAGCCAGATATGGCCACAAAGATTTCGGGATTTTCTTGCGCTGCACCAAGCCAGGCCAAATCGCCGTCAATGACCAAGTGACAGTCCTATGATGCTGCCCTTCCCCATCGCACACCCTGACAGCACAGCCGCGGTGGAACGCGGACGTAAATTGTTTGCAGGACCCGTGGATTTCCTGAAGGGCGTTGTGGCCATGGACGGCCTGCCCCCGGGCGACCGGATCGAAGTTTGTTTTGCGGGCCGATCCAACGTGGGCAAATCATCCCTGATCAACGCGTTGACCAACCGCAAAGGCCTGGCGCGCGCGTCCAACACCCCCGGGCGCACACAAGAAATTAACTTCTTTGAATTGGGCGACGAACGGTATCTGGTGGATTTGCCCGGCTATGGTTTTGCCAACGCACCTGTGGCGGTGGTGGAAAAATGGCAACGGCTGCTGAAGGCCTATCTTTCAGGCCGGGTGAACTTGCGGCGGGCCTTCGTCTTGATCGACAGCCGTCATGGCATCAAAAAAGTGGACCAAGACATCATGGCGCTGTTGGACAGTTCTGCGGTGACGTTTCAAGTGGTGATGACCAAGCTGGACAAAATCAAAGACAAGGACCGCGAAAAGGTCCTGACCCAGGTGCGCACGGCGCTGTCCAAACATCCCGCCGCGTTTCCAGAATTGATCCTGACCAGCAGTGAAAAGGGCGAAGGCATCCCAACACTGCGCGCCGTGATCGAAGGCTTGATCTGATCCCCCTTCTTTTGTTCGAAAATACTCTGGGGTTTGGGGCAAAGCCCCAACACCTGCGGGGTGACCCGCAAAAACACACTGCGCGGGCAACGCCCGCACACTCAAACGTGTTGGCCGGCGTTCACTTCAATCTCTGTTCCGGTCACGTAACTGGATGCATCGGAACACAAAAACAAAATCACATCCGCCACTTCTGACGGTTGCCCTAAACGCCGAAGGGGCAAACCTTCTACGATTTTGTCCGTGCCAGGCGACAGGATGGATGTCTCTACTTCGCCCGGCGCAATGGCATTGACCCGCACGCCAAGGGGGCCAAAATCATGGGCCATTTCGCGGGTCAAAGCCGCCAAAGCCGCTTTTGATGTGGCATAGGCCGCCCCGGCAAAAGGATGCACCCGTGCCCCTGCGATGGACGTTACATTGACAACAGCCCCCTTGGTGGCTGCAAGTTCATCTTTCAATCCGCGCGCCAGCACGACACTGGCAAAAAAGTTGACGTGAAACACGTGACCCCAGGTGCGCAGATCCGTGTCCAGGGTGTTCAATCGACCGCCATCGGGCGACTTTGGGGAAACGCCCGCATTGTTCACCAGCGCGTGCAGCCGTCCGCCGCATTTTTCGCGGATCAGGTCGATGGCCTCTATCGTGTTGTGGGGGTCGGCGAGGTCCACTTGAACGTGGTTTTCTTCGCCACCTGGCCAAGGACAACGGTCATCAAAGGGATGGCGTGAACAGGTCAGCACCCGCCACCCCGCAGCCGAGAATGTTTTGACAGCGGCGTGCCCGATCCCCCGGGATGCGCCCGTCAACAAAAGCGTTTTGCGTTCATCGGTCATTCTTATTCCATACTATTTTTATCGGAATTAATCAACGGGTTTTATCGCCGCCCCGATCCGCGTAGACATGGCCGTTGAAGGACAACGGCCATGAGACACCGTAACATGAACCAAGACTGGATCACCACCGCCGCCACGTTGAACCAGGCGTTGCCGTATCTGCAGCGTTATGAAGGGGCCACGGTGGTCATCAAGTTGGGCGGCCATGCCATGGGAAGCAAAGACGGCATGGACAGCTTTGCGCGCGACGTGGTGTTGATGCGCCAGGTGGGTGTGAACCCCGTGGTGGTGCACGGCGGCGGTCCCATGATCAACGCGATGTTGGATCGTTTGGGCATCGAAAGCGAATTCGTGGACGGCAAGCGCGTCACCGACAAAGCCACGGTCGAGGTGGTGGAAATGGTGCTGTCAGGCCGCGTGGGCAAGCGCATCGCCCAGGCCATCAACCGCCAGGGGGGCCGCGCCATCGGCATGTCGGGGCGCGACGCCGGCCTGATCAAATGCACGGTGACCGACCCCGCCTTGGGGCTGGTGGGCACGCCAGACACCATCGATGCCACGGCTTTGAACGCCTGTTTTGCCGCCGACATCATTCCTGTCATTGCGCCTTTGGGCGTTGGTCCAGACGGCCAGACTTTGAACATCAACGGGGACACCGTGGCCGGTGCCATCGCGGCGGGGTTGAACGCGGATCGCCTGCTGCTTTTGACAGATGTGGACGGCGTGCGTGATGGGGACGGCAAGGTTCTGACAGAACTGACGCCCGCGCAAATAGAAAGCTTAACCGCCGACGGCATCATCGCAGGTGGCATGATCCCCAAGACCCAAACAGCTTTGGACGCCTTGAAGGGCGGCACAGGGGCAGTGGTGATTTTGGACGGGCGGGTGCCCAACGCGTGTTTGTTGGAACTGTTCACCGACTTGGGGGCTGGATCTTTGATCCGATGGTGACGCAAACAGTCTTGCTAAATCTGATTTGGCCGATTTAACACTGTGCCAACCGCCGATGGCGTCGGCGGCGATATCTTTACATCAAACGTCCTGAACGCCGGGACCTGACTTGGCCGCTT
>JAHDDS010000059.1:3656-14522 GCA_020629235.1 Planktomarina sp. | reverse complement strand
GCACGACTGTGCTGATCTTGGCGTGGGTTTTGAAGTTCACAAAGCCGTACACCACATGGGCGCCTGCGCGTTCCAGACGCCGCGACTGGCGGATGTTGGCGGCTTCATCAAAGCGGGCTTTCAGTTCCACCAAGGCGGTGACCGCTTTGCCGTCTTCGGCGGCTTCGCACAGCGCTTCCACGATGGGGGACCGTTTGGATGTGCGGTACAGCGTCTGCTTGATGGCCACCACGTTGGGATCGCGCGCGGCCTGCTGCAAAAAGCGCACCACCATGTCGAACGTTTCATACGGGTGGTGCAGCAGCATGTCTTTTTGGCCGATGGCGGCGAACATGTCGCCTTCGTGGTCCGTGACCCGTTCGGGCACGCGCGGGGTGTGCGCCGGCCACAGCAACTTGGGCCGCCCGATGTCCACCATTTCCTTCAGCATGGGCAATCCCAGCAGACCGTGGACTTCCACCATTTCGGCTTCGCCCACCTTCAGTTCTTGCATGATCACTTTGCGCAAAGATTTCGGTGCGTCCGCTGTGATTTTCAGGCGGATCACCTCGCCCCGGCGGCGGCGCTTCAGCGCCACTTCGAATTCGCGCACCAGGTCTTCGGCTTCTTCTTCCACTTCCAGATCGCTGTCGCGCAACACGGTGAAGGCACAGCTGCCTTTGGCGGAATAGCCTGGAAACAGCAGGTCCAATTGCTGAAGGATCAGCGTTTCCAACGGCAGAAAGCGGATTTTGCCCTGCACTTCGGGCAGCCGAATGAAGCGCGCGGTGGCACTGGGGATCGGGATCAACGCCTTCAGCGTGCGCTTGTCCGCCCGGCTTTCCAGTTGCAGCGCCAGGGCAAAGCCAGCGTGGGGCAAAAACGGAAACGGGTGGGCGGGGTCAATGGCCAGGGGCGACAGGATGGGAAACACTTGGTCTGCGAAATAGGTGTCGATGAACGACAGATCATCGTCCGTCAGGTCGTCTGCGGCCAGCACCTCGATCCCTTCGTCCTGCATGCACGTCAGAACATCGCCCAGAACGTTTTGCTGGTGTTCCATCAGCTTGCGGGCGTCGGCTTCGATCAGGTCAAGCTGTTCGCGCGGGGTGCGCCCGTCGGCGGCGGGCACTTTGTTGCCGGCGCGGGCCAATTCGCGCAAACCGGCCACCCGCACGGAATAGAATTCTTCCAAGTTGGTGGCGGATATCGCGATGAACCGCAGCCGTTCCAGCAGCGGCACCTTGGGTTCGGACGCCTGTTCCAACACCCGCCAGTTGAACGCCAGCCACGACAGTTCGCGGTTCAAAAACCGACCTGGCCCGGCTGTGTCAGCGATGCTGTCCACCGGGGCTTGAAAGGGGGCGTTCAGAAAGTCAGAAGCGGGAATCATCAAACGGGCCTTATCCTGCGCGAAGTCCGTGTCATAGCACGTTGAATTCAAGACGCAAAATTCAAGTCACAAAGTTTGGGTCGCAAATTTCAAGTCATGGGGTCTGCCATCACCTTGGCGGCCAAGGCGCGGGTGATGGCGCGCTTTTGGGCCAGGGCGGCGGCGTCCAGTCGGGCCACAATGTCGGCGGCCCCGGCAAAGGACCGTTCCATGTTGCGCAAAAGATAGTCGATCACATTGGGGGCCGGGGCCAGCTGCCTGTCGGCAAAATGCTTGGTCAGCACCGCCCCCAGCAGCGCGTCATCGGGGTGATCGATGGCGATGGTGGGCAATGTTTGCAGGCGCGACAGCAAATCTGGCAGCCCAAAGCCCGCGCGGTCTGGGGCCACTTGGGCTGTGAACAGGATGGTGCCCCCGGTGTGGGCCATGTGATTGAAGGTGTGAAACAGGTGGTCTTCCAAGGCGGGGTGGCCTGCGACGTGGTCCAGATCTTCCACCACCACGTTTGCGCCGTCGGGGGGCAGGGTTTTGGGCGTCCAGGGCACGGCCTGGGATGCGGCTTGCCAGATGTGGGCCAGATGGCTTTTGCCGCTGCCCTGGGGGCCCAGGCACAGATATCGGCCTTGGGTCCAGGTGGCCCAACTGTCGATGCACGCCAGCGCCGCGGCATTGGCGGGCGACACAAAGAAATCCCCGCGCCCTTGGGCGGTGCGAAAGGGAAGATCGAAGGGAAGCTGTTCAGGCGGCGTCATCGTCACCGGTGTTGTCCGATTTTGCAGGCAAGTCCGCGTGATCCAGCCCCTGGTACAAGCGCCCTGATTTGTATTGGTCCAAGAAGAACCGCGTCACCACGCCGATCATCGCGGCCACCGGCACGGCCACCAACATGCCGACAAATCCAAACAGGGACCCAAAGACCGACAGGGCAAAGATCAGCCACACCGGGTGCAACCCCACGGAATTGCCCACCAGGTTGGGGGTCAAAACATTGCCTTCCAACACCTGGCCCACCACAAAGATCGCCACGACAATGGCGATGGCGGTCCAATTGGTGGCATAGGTCACGGTGTCGCCGTCCACCATTTCCACCGATCCCCAAAACTGAAACAGCGCCAGCCCGATGGCCAGGGCACCCCCCACCAGGGCCCCGACATAGGGGATGAACGATATGATCCCCGCCACGACCCCCACCACGATGCCGAAGTTCAGCCCGGCCAGCATCAGCGCCAGGGCATAGTAACACGCCAGGATCGACACCACTGTGCCTGTGCCGCGAATGAAAGACGCCAGCGTGGTGTCGATTTGCCGGGCCAGATCGCGCACCACGGGGGCATGGTCGCGCGGCACCAAATCGTCCACGCGCGCGATCATATTGTCCCAGTCCATCAGCAGGTAAAACGCCACCACCGGCACGATCAAAAACAGCACCACGACGCTGATGATCGAATTCACCGATGTGACGATCCCGTTCAGGAACTTTGCCCCTTGGTCTTGCACCAGTTGCGACAGCGATGTCAGCGAACTTTGCATGGTGGATTGATCGAACAGGTCAGGAAACTGCGCCTGCAAGAAGTCGCGGATGTTGGCGATGATCTTGGGCATCACGTCCACCAGGGCGGCGGCCTGGTTCACCAATGTGGGCACCACGGCCAAGGCGATGATGATGAACATGAAGATCGCCGTCAGCGTGATGATCGACGTGGCGACGATGCGCGAAAATCCGTGGCGTTCCAGCCAATCTGCCACGGGGTCCAAGCAATAGGCGATGGCCCCGCCCAGGATGAACGGCATCAGTGTTTGGCCCAAAAACCACAGCAAAAGGCAGAAGACCACGGCGGCGATGGTCCAATATCTGAGTTGCGTTTCAACGGGCAGGGCCATCGCGTTCTCCTGTGTTGGGTATCACATTGCGGCTTTGGCTTGGTTATTCAAGGGCCATCATCGCTGCGGTCGTGTCAGGTCTTGCCAGCCATGGGTCCGCGCCCTACACCCCGTGCAAACCGTCATAAGGGGACCCCCATGCGCCTGACCCGTTATTTCCTGCCCGTCCTGAAAGAAAACCCGGCCGAAGCGCAGATCGTCAGCCACCGGTTGATGCTGCGGGCAGGGATGATCAAACAGTCCAGCGCGGGGATCTATTCGTGGTTGCCCATGGGGTTCAAAGTGCTGCGCAAGATCGAAAATATCGTGCACGAAGAACAGATCCGCGCGGGTCACATCCCCATGCAGATGCCCACGATCCAATCGGCAGATTTGTGGCGCGAAAGCGGGCGGTACGATGATTACGGCGAAGAAATGCTGCGCATCAAAGACCGCCACGACCACGACATGCTGTTCACCCCCACGGCGGAAGAGCTGATCACCGATATCTTCCGGGGCCACGTGAAATCCTACAAAGACCTGCCGCTGACCATGTATCAAATCCAATGGAAGTTCCGCGACGAACGCCGTCCGCGGTTTGGGGTCATGCGCGGCCGCGAATTTTATATGAAGGACGGGTACAATTTTGACCTGACCAAGGAAGACGCGCTGCATGCCTATAACCGCCACCTGGTCAGTTATCTGCGGACATACGAACGGATGGGGCTGCAAGCGATCCCGATGCGCGCGGATTCTGGGCCCATTGGTGGGGACGACACCCATGAGTTTCTGGTCTTGGCAGAAACCGGGGAATCGGAGGTGTTCTATGACAGCGCCGTCACCGATCTGACCTTTGGCGATCGCGACATTGATTACGACAGCGTCGAACAATGCGCGGGCGTGATGGAAGAATTCACCACGAAATACGCCCGCACCGATGAAACCCACGACGAAGCGTTGTTCAACGCCATTCCCGAAGACCGCCGCCGCGTGGCGCGGGGGATTGAAGTGGGGCAAATCTTCTATTTCGGTACCAAATATTCCGAAGCCATGGGGGCCACCGTTCAAGATGCGGACGGCAATCTGGTGCCCGTGCACATGGGGTCCCACGGGATTGGCGTCAGCCGTTTGCTGGGGGCCATTATTGAAGCCAGCCATGACGACAACGGCATCATCTGGCCCGAAGGCGTGACGCCGTTCCACTGCGGGATTGTGAACCTGAAACAGGGCGATGAAGCCGCCGATGCCGCGTGTGAAGACCTGTACACACAGCTGACCAACGCAGGGTTGGAACCGCTGTATGACGACCGCAACGAACGCGCGGGCGGCAAGTTTGCCACGATGGATTTGATCGGCCTGCCGTGGCGGATCACCGTGGGGCCGCGCGGTTTGAAAAACGGCGTGGTGGAACTGACCAGCCGCCGCACCGGTGAAAGCGAAGAACTGGCCCCAGCGGACGCCGTGGCCAAGGTTATCGCGATCTATGAAAAGCACAGGGTTGTTGGCTTCGGCTAGGACCTTATATGCCCCAGAACGAATGCAGTTGTTCCCAGTCCGGCGGTGTGATCCGCCGGCCCCCTTGCTGACAGGCCAGTTTGATGACCGACACTTCTTCGCCCCGCCTTCCCGACGTGCATGCCGCAGAACCGATCCCCCAGGACGCATGGGCCCAAGTGGAACAGCTTTTGTCCACGGCGGATTTGTTTCGATACACCGCCGCAGATCAATCGCCCGTGGCGTTGCTGGAAGCTGAATTCGCGCAAACCCTTGGCGCAAAATATGCGGTCGCCGTGGCTTCTTGTTCGGCGGCGCTGTTTTTGGCGATGAAGGCTTTGGATTTGCCGCGCGGGGCCAAGGTGCTGATCCCGGCGTTTACCTTTGCGGCGGTGCCGTCGGCGGTGGTGCATGCCGATTGCACCCCTGTCTTGGTGGACGTGGCCGAAAACTTCCGGATTGATTTGGATGATTTTCACCGCAAGATCGAAGGGGCCGACGCGGTTTTGATCAGCCACATGCGCGGGCACACATCCGACATGGACGCCATCGCTGCGGCGGCCCAGGCCAAAGGCATCCCCTTGATCGAAGACGCGGCCCATTCCCTGGGCACCACCTGGGGCGGGCAAAACATCGGGACCATCGGCACCGTTGGTGCGTTTTCCTTCCAAAGCTATAAAATGCTGAATGCGGGCGAAGGCGGCATTCTGGTGACGGACGATGCAAATGTTGCGGCGCGGGCCATCATCATGTCGGGGGCTTACGAACACAATTGGGCCAAGCACGGCACGTTCGACGCCGCACTGAAGGGGGCGTTGCAGGGCTGGCAAAACAAGCTGCCGCTGTACAATACGCGGTTGAACAACCTGTCCGCCACCTTGATCCGCCCGCAATTACAAGCACTGCCCGGTCGGGTCGCCCGGGGACGGCGCAACCATGACCATGTGGCGGACCGCCTGAACGCGCAGCCGTGGTTTGTCGTGCCGCCGTCGCTGCCACAAGAACAGCGTGCGCCCGACAGTCTGCAATTTCACATCAGCGAAGAATACCGCGATTTGACAGAAGACTTTGCCCGCTGCTGCGCCGCCCTTGGGTTCAAAATTCAAGTGTTTGGCCTGGCAGAAGACAACGCCCGTGCATTTTGGAATTGGCAGTTTTTGGACGACGTGCCAGAGTTGCCCCAAACAAAGGCGATGCTGATGTCAGCGTGCGACGTGCGGTTGCCCACTTGGCTGGACACGGCCGACTGCGATGCCATCGCCGATGTGATTTTGCGTGCGGGCCAACAGGTCTTTGCACGCGCCGCCCTGGTGGCGGAATGAAACGGTGAAAGGCGTCAGATCTGAATGATCATTCGGGCACTCACACTTACGGGGGCACTGGCCGGTGGGGCTGGGCTGTCGCAATTTCCGGAATATTCGCAGCAGTACCAGCAACGGCTGGCCGGGGCGGTGGATGAAATGCGCACCGTCGTGGCCCAATTCGACGACAGCTTGGCCGCCGTGGGCAAAACCCGCGCCCAAGTCTTTGCAGACACGCCCGCATCTGACCTGGAAGCCCAGCTGTTGGACGATGGAAAATCCAACATCGCGCGGTTGGCGTTCTTGGAAACCGCCCTGTCAAAGGTGCGCAACGCGTCGATCATGGATCAGTTCTTGGCCGCGCCCACCGTCACGGACGGGCAGGTGGCCAAAGCGGCGTGGAATGATTTCAAACCCGCCATCCCCGTCACCGTGGTGGGGCTGGCCTTTGCGGGGATCGGGTTCATCGGCGGCTGGGTTTTGTGCGCCGTGATCTTGGGCCTGCTGGGGTGGGCCGGGGCCGCGCTGTGGCGCCGCAGGGCCGCAGCATGAAGACCACGGCCCCCCCCTTTGCGGCGTTCGAATTCCAGATTGCTTGGCGGTATCTGCGCGCCAAACGGTCTGAAGGCGGCGTCAGCGCCATGACCTGGATCAGCCTGATCGGCATTGCCTTGGCGGTGGCGGCATTGATCATCGTGCTGGCGGTGCGCACGGGCTTTCGCAACGATTTTGTCGACACCATCTTGGGGTCCGGGGCCCACGCCAGCGTGTACCACCAGACCTTGAACCCAGAAACAGGGCGATTTGAATCTGGCATCGCCGATTTCGACGAACAGACCGCCCTGGTGCGTGCGGTGCCGGGTGTGACCCACGCCGCACCTGTGGTGAAAGGCCAAGCCTTGGCCAGTTTTCAAGACGCCATGTCGGGGGTGCAGGTCTTCGGTCTGCGCAAATCCGACTTGCAGGCCATCCCCAATATGGGGCCGTCGGATTTGACCCAGGGCAGCTTGGATGATTTCGAAAACGGCATCGCCATCGGGCGCGCGCTGGCCAATCAACTGGGGGTCACGGCGGGCCAACGGATCAAGCTGGTCAGTCCCAATGGGGCGCAGACGGCCTTTGGCCGGTCCTTGCGGGTGAAGAACTTCACCGTCGCCTATGTCTTTTCGCTGGGCCGCCACGACTTGGATTTGACGCGGGTCTATGTGCCGCTGGAAGACGGTCAAAGCTTCTTTGACATGGAAGGCATGGCGTCCGAGATTGAGGTTTATTCAAACGATCCAGAAAACATCAACGCCCTGGTGAACGACATCATCGCCACTTTGGACGACCGGGCCTATATGAACACCTGGCGCGATTTTGCGGGGGGGTTCCTTCGGGCCTTGGAAGTGGAAGACAATGTGATGTTCATCATCATGTCCGTGCTGATCTTGCTGGCCACCATGAACATCGTATCAGGCCTGATCATGCTGGTGAAAAACAAAGGGTCCGACATCGGCATTTTGCGCACCATGGGCCTGTCGCAGGGGTCCATCCTGCGGGTGTTCTTCGTGTGCGGCGCAGGCATCGGGGTGATCGGCACGATCCTTGGGGTGATCCTGGGGGTGTTGTTCGTGGTGAACATCGAATTCATCTTCAACATCGTGAACGGCGTGGGCAAAGGCGACGTGTGGGACCCATCGCGGCGGGGTCTGTACCAACTGCCCGCCGAATTGCGGATGGAAGACATCATCAAGGCGATTTCGCTGTCCTTGGGCTTGTCGTTCATCATCACCATTTTCCCTGCGCGCCGGGCCGCCCGCATGAACCCGGTAGAGGCGCTGCGGTATGAATGAACCAACCTTGCAGTTTGACGGCCTGACCAAGGGCTATAACATCGGCAAACCGAACGAGGTGCGGGTCCTGACCGGGGCATCGGCCACCATCGACCCCGGCGAAGTGGTGGCCCTGGTGGCCCCCAGCGGGGCGGGGAAATCCACGT
This sequence comes from Planktomarina sp., assembly GCA_020629235.1. Classification (GTDB taxonomy): domain Bacteria; phylum Pseudomonadota; class Alphaproteobacteria; order Rhodobacterales; family Rhodobacteraceae; genus Planktomarina. The sequence continues at coordinate 6,514 of JAHDDS010000059.1, read as the reverse complement.
TGCTGCACATCATCGGTCTGCTGGACACGCCCGACGGCGGGGTTCTGAACATCGCGGGTCAAAACATGGCCGGGCAGGGGGACCGCACGCGCACGTTGATGCGGCGCACCACCTTGGGGTTTGTGTACCAGTTCCACCACTTGCTGCCGGAATTCACCGCGTCTGAAAACATCGTTTTGCCCCAACGCGCCATGGGCACCGCTTTGGGGGATGCCCGCGACCGGGCCGCCGATCTGCTGGACCGCGTGGGGCTGAAGCACCGCGCCAATCACCGCCCCGGCCAATTGTCGGGGGGCGAACAGCAGCGCGTGGCGTTTTGCCGGGCGTTGGCCAACGGGCCGCGCCTTTTGCTGGCCGATGAACCCACCGGCAACCTGGACCCAGAAACGTCGGACCACGTGTTTGACATGCTGGTGGGGCTGGTGCGGGACACAGGGCTGTCTGCACTGATCGCCACCCACAACCTTGACCTGGCTGCCCGCATGGACCGCACCTTGCGGCTTCACAACGGCACATTGATTTCGGAATAACCCATGCCCAACATCACCATCGACACGATTTTCCAAGACACCCGCCAAGCCCTGGTGGCCCACGGTGCCGCCCCCTGGATTGCAGACAGCGTGGCCAAGGCGGTGGCGGCAGCGGAATCCCATGGCAACGTCATCTGCGGGCTGTACTATCTGGAAAGTTATTGCCAGCAGTTGCGCACGGGTCGGGTCAAAGGCGACGTGGACCCCGACGTCAGCCTGCCCAAGCCCGCATCTGTGTTTGTGGACGCCAAGTTCGGATTTGCCCAAGCGGCGTTTGAAAAGGCCCTGCCCACCGCCATTGATACCGCCAAATCCCAAGGCACCGCGTCGCTGTGTGTGGCCCACGCCCACACCTGCACGTCGCTGGGGTATTTCACCGAACAATTGGCCCAAGCGGGCCTGGTGGCCATCGGCTTTACCAACGCGTCCCCCATCGTCGCACCGCCGGGGGGCAACGCGCGGGTGTTGGGCACCAACCCCATCGCGATGTCTGTGCCAGATGGACACGGCGGGCTGGCGATGCACTTCGACTTTTCCACCTCTGCCGTGGCGCTGGGAAAAATCACCATGGCCAAAGCTGCGGGCCAAGACATTCCCCTGGGCTGGGCCGTGGACGCCAACGGCACCCCCACCACAGACCCCAATGCCGCCCTGGCGGGATCGCTGGTGTCGGCGGGCGGGTACAAAGGCTGGGGCTTTGGCTTGATGGGCGAAGTCTTGGCCGCTTGCATCCCTGGCACCACACCGTCGCCGGATGTCAAACCGCTGAAAGCGCCGGACGGGGCCCCCCATGATTTGGGCCAGACCTATGTCCTGTTTGATCCCAATGTGCACAGCAATGATTTTGCGCAGCGCTTTGCCGGGATTGCCGCTGCGGTGTCGGCCCAAGACGGGGCCCGCGTGCCGGGGGCGGCGCGCACCCCTGCGACGGAAGTGACCGTGCCAGACGCGCTGTGGGATTTGGTTCAAAGCCTGAAAAATTTTAACCTTTAGGGCAGGATTAACCGCCATCCGCTATTGCTGTTGCAGGGTCCTGCATGGGCAAGGATGGGTGGGGTATGAAGGTCAATTTGGGCGTGTTGGTGTTGGGTGTGGCAGCCACCCTTTTGCCCGGCGGCGGGCAGGGACAAGCGCCCGCGGAACGGTACTGGATTTCGCGCGAAACCGTGTCCACCGGCGTGGACAACTGCCGCGACGGGGCGTGCCCGCACACCAGCACATACACCACGCGGCTGTTTTCACCCGAAAGCAAAACCCAATTGCGGCGGCTGATGTCTTTGCTGGACTTTCAAGCCGCAGCCAACGGGATGCCGGTCGAACACCCGGACACGCCTGAATTCTGCGCCCAGCAAATGCCCGACCCCAACCGGGTGATTTGGAACCCAGAATGGATGAAAACATCCCACAAGTTGGAAGCGTTGCGGGGGCTGGAAGCGATCCATGTGGATGTGTCCAAACTCAAAGCGCCAGAAGGGTTCGATGGCCCGTTTGGCAAAGCACTTCAGAAAGAAGTGGAAGCAAAGTTTGCGGCTGCAGGCATTCCCATCGTCAGCGCCCAGGACGTGGAACGCGTGCCCGGCCAGCCCAAATTGCAGGTGTTCTTTTCGGCCACCAATCCCGACAGCGGGTGCTGGTGGTCGGTCTTTGCCACCATGACCCAAACCGCCCTGTTGACCCGCGACATCAGCGTGAAAATCAGCGCGGGCACCTGGGCCCATATGCGCGGCTTCGATCCAGACGATTTGGAACTGACCGAATACGGCGCCATTGCCGGGGTGTTTGATGCCTTTGTGGCGGATTACCGCGCCGCCAATGCCCCGGATTTTGAACCGGTCAATGTGCTGCCTTTTACCGACATGCACGACCGCCCCATGACGATCCCTGAAGTCTTCGTCAAACCCTATGCCCAGATATTGAAAGACGCGCCGCTTGATCCCGAAACGGGCACCCCAGAAGATACGCCGCCGCCGGATTACATCCCGTCTGCGCGCAAACCCGAACCGTCGCCCAAGGCGCTGAAACGCATGCAGTTGAACGCAGGCCAGTTGCCCGATGCGCCCGATCAAACCCCCGAAGCGATGGAAAAGTTAAGCACGACGGGGGCTGCAGCGACGACCGTTGCGCCAAAAACAGACCCAACGCCATAAAGACCAAGCCGCCGAACCGGGTCAGGGTTATGGGCGTCTGCACGGCCCCGGCCAGCATCGGGGCCCCCATATGCCGCCCCAGGGCCGCGTTCAGCGCGGCCAGAACGGGGATGCCCAGGCCGGCGGCGAACATGGTGACGGCATAGATCGGCAGGGCAAACCTTTCAAAATCTCGCGCAGA
>JAHDDS010000059.1:0-3556 GCA_020629235.1 Planktomarina sp. | reverse complement strand
CGAACATGGTGACGGCATAGATCGGCAGGGCAAACCTTTCAAAATCTCGCGCAGACTTTAAGTGCAACTTTTTGCAAACACTGTACGTGTCTTCGTCATACCGCTCAACTTGATGAGGTTTATGATGCGTCTGTTTTCTTCTATTTTGGCGGCGACTTTGTTGCTGGCCCCCGTGGCCCATGCCAAAACGATCGACTTTTCCAAAGGCTGGAAAAACCAAAAACTGTCGGTCTTCGCCAACAACAAATACAGCTTCGGCAAATCGCTGGGGATCACGTCGTCGGACGCGGTGTCCATCGCCTGGACGCGCTTGGCCCCATCCGATTGGAACCGGTCCAAAGCCAGCTGGGCCTGGTCTGTCAGCCAGTCGGTGCCCGCCACCAGCCTGGCCCGCAAAGGCGGCGATGACCGCAACATTTCCATCTATTTCGTGTTCTTGCCCGAAGGCGAAGCCAAGCGCCTGCAAGGGGCGTCGATCCGCAAATTGTTGGGCAACAACAAGGTCCGCATCCTGCAGTACGCCTGGGGCGGAAACCACGGACGCCGCGCCTTTATCCCGTCCCCCTATGCCCCCAAGGGCCAGGGCACCACGGTGGCATTGCGCCAAGCGGGCACCGGGTCGCACAGTGAATCTGTGAACCTGAAGGGCGACTATGCCAAAGCGTTTGGGGGCAGTTACGGCAAACTGGTGGGGCTGGCCGTCAGCGCGGACAGCGACGACACCAACAGCACCATCAAGGCCCGCGTGTCCAACTTCAAAATCAACTGATCCAAGCGTCAGCGCGCCAAGGCTTTCACCACGCTTCGGCTGGGAAAACATGTGGCGCGCTGGCCGGTTTTTTCCTGCCAGGCCCCGATGGACCGCCGGGTCTTGAACCCCGGCAAACCGTCGGCCCCGCCCACGTCAAACCCCTTGGCTTCCAGCCCCCGTTGCATGGCCGCGATGTCGCGGCGCAGCAGCGTGTCTGTGCCGGTCCAAGCGGTTTTGAACGGCCCCACACCGTACTGAATTTTGTCCCCCGCATGCCCGACATACAGGGCATAGGCGTCGGAATGATTGTACCGTTTGATCACGTAAAAATTCGGCGTCACGATGAACGCTGGACCAAAACGCCCGGCAGGCATCAGCAAAGACCCCGATTGCCCGCGTTCATTGGCCGGAAAGGCCTTGCCCCCCACGCGGGTGATGCCCAGGGCTTCCCAATCGCGGATTTTGCGGGCGTTGTCGGGTCCTTCCAGCGCACAGGATACGGACGCGGGCACCACAACTTCGAACCCCCAATCGCGGCCCTTTTGCCAGTCGTGGACCTTCAGGAAATTGGCGATGCTGGCCAGGGTGTCGGCCTGGGACTGCCAAATATCCGCCTTGCGGTCGCCGTTGCCATCGGCGGCATAGGCCAGAAAGCTGCGCGGCATCATTTGCGGCTGGCCCAAAGCCCCGGCCCAGCTGGATTTCATGTTGCCCACGGGCACGTGCCCTTCTTGGGCCACCTGCAACGCCCCCACCAGTTCCGATGTCATGTATGTGCCGTCAGAAAAGAACGCCCGCGTGCCCAAAACTTCGAACACATTGTGCGTGATGGCCACGCGCCCAAACCCGCTTTCGCGCCCCCAGATGGACAGCAAGATGCGGCCCGGCACGCCGGTGCGCCGTTCGATCTGGGCCAAGGTCTTGGCGTATTTGCCGGACAAATCCCGCCCGATGCGCGCCGTGGCCGCCAAGTTCTTTTGCCCGAAATACCGCGCGGGGGACCGAAATTCCGCCTGGCCGCCGGTGGCCACTTTGGCCCCAGGGAACCGCAGCCCTGGGATTTTGAAGTTCAACTGCACCCCGCCCATGGCCGCATCAAACGTGCCCCGCGACACGCCCACCGCGCGCGCCTGGGGCCACACGGTGGCGTCCTTCCACGCGTCAAACTGGCGCTGCAATTTGGCGCGATCCTGGGCTGGGGCAGCCGTTGCCATAAGGGTGAGGGCGAAAACAATGAACCTGAACATATCCGAACCCTAGACCGGAATGGGGCTGCGGCAAAGGGGGCGGGGGGTCTGAAATCGGGGGAAAAATATGGGCCAGGCGACGGTCCGCCGCGGGCGGGGCACCTGTACATGGCCGCCAAATTCCCCAAAGATCGCCGCCACGCTTCATTCCCAAAGGGCAGGCACCATGGCGCACGGATTTTATGACATTTTCTTCACCGATGCGGTCAAGGCCGAACAATCCCAAGCGGGCAGCCGCACGTCCTATGCCCGCTTCGATGGGGCGGATCAGGACACGCACCGCACCTTGGGCCCGGACGAGGCAGCGTTTATCGAAAGCCGCACCAGTCTCTATCTGGCGACGGTCAACCCGGACGGCTGGCCCTATATCCAGCACCGGGGCGGGGCGCCTGGGTTTTGCAAAGTGGTGGACAATCGCACCTTGGCCATGCCCGATTACGCGGGCAATCGGCAGTACATCAGCACCGGCAATCTGGCGGGCCATGATAAAATCAGCCTGTTCATGATGGATTACGCCCGCCAAGCGCGGCTGAAGCTGATCGGGCGCGCCCAGGTGGTGTCCGCCCTGGACCCGCGCCTGCCAGAAACCCATGGCCACACCCCCGAACGGGGCCTGGTGATCCAGGTGGACGGCTTTGATTGGAACTGCCCCAAGTACATCCCGCGCATGTACAGCGAAGCAGACGTGCAAGGCGCGCTGGCGCAGATGGGCGCGCGGATTGCGGAACTGGAAGCGGCCTTGGCGGCCAAGGTTTAACCGTCAGCCGCCGGGGGCCAGGGTCTCTATCTCGACCGCTTCGTTCAAGAACAGATCGGGGGCGCAGCCGGGGTCCAGGTCGATCTTGGTTTTGACGTTCTGGGTTTCCAAATTCGCTTCCGACCCGATCCAGGAAAACGCCCCGGCGCAGGCCGCCCCGTTGATGCGCATGACGCTGACCGGGTTGCCGATGGCCACGCCGCTGGTGCCGTCCACCAGTTGGTCCACCACCACGAAGGTTTCCACCGATTTGTCCCCGGGGGCATAGATTTGCGCCGCTTGCCCGCCCGCCTGCACACAGTCCCCCACGCTGGGGTCAAAGTTCAACAACACCCCGTCGAAGGGGGCCGTCACGGTCAGGGATTCCAGGTCCAATTCGCGCCCCTGCAGGTCCAACATGGCCACGTCCAGCGCGATGTCGGCGCGCGCCTTGGCGGTTTCAGCGCGCTGCAACGCCTCGCCCGCGCGGTCCACGGCGAAGGTGGCGTCCAGCTTGCGGCGTTCCACCGTTTCCAGCGCGGTTTCATTGATCAACCCGCGGCGGAACAGCACCTTGGTGCGTTCGAATTCCTTGTCTGCAAAGGCCAGTTCTTCGGTGATGCGCGCGATGTCGGCGGTGGCCGATGTGATGGCGAAATCCGCCTGCTGCACGGCGGCGCGGCTGTCGGCCAAGCGCGCCTTGGCGGTGGCCAGCGCCAGGTTGGCGGCGCGGTCGTCCAGTTGCACCAAGACCTGGCCCTGACTGGCCAGCCCTGTGTCGATCGCGCCTTGATCCAACCCGGTGATGCAGCCCCCGGTTTG
>JAHDDS010000058.1 GCA_020629235.1 Planktomarina sp. | reverse complement strand
TGTTCGACATAGTTCACCAGTTCCAACTGGTTGATGGCCACAAACGCCTGCCAGATGAACAGCACCACCCCCAGCACGCCCCCCAGGGCAAAGGCCAGCACCAAGAATGCCGCTTGCAGGGCCCAGTACCGCAGGAACGGGTTTGACGCGTGCCAGAAGCCCAGGTCCTTGCGCGCCAGCATGGCTTTTTCGGCGTTCAACGCGGACCGGTAACACTGGTGCAGCACGCGCGGGAAGAACCGCCAGAAGCCTTCGTTGAACCGGGCAGTCACTGGGTCCTTGGGGGTGGCCACGTATTTGTGGTGCACCAGCAAGTGTTCAGACCGGAAGTGGGAATACAGCACCATGGCCAGCAGGATGTCGGCGAACCAGCGTTCGATCTTGGGGCGTTGGTGCATCAGTTCGTGGCTGTAGTTGATGCCGATGGTGCCGGTGATCACGCCCACGCCGATGAACAGCCCGGCCAGTTCCAGCCCGCCCAAGTGGTCGGCCCGCGTGGCATAGGCGATGACCCCGAACAGCGTCACAAACTGCACCGGCGGCCAGACCAGGGTGATGGCGCGGTACCAGAACAGTTGGCTGTCTTCGGTCTGTGGGTCCTGGTTGGCTTCGTTCAGGCCAGCAAAGCTGTCGATGATGGAAAACAGATACCAGGTGGACAGGGGCAACAGCAGCACCCACCAGCCCCCCAAGGTGGCGCTGATCCACACCAGGGGGATCAAGGCCAGCGACAGCCAGAACGGCAGGGCGTTCTGCCATCGCGATGGAAACGGTTGGGACAGGGGGGTCGCTGTCATGGGGGGACCTCGGGCCAATGGTTTAGTGTCAGTCTAGTCTGTTCGGCCCGTCCCGCCAAGGCGCAGACCCTGGGACCAATCGTCCCGACGTTACGTCGCCTTGGCCACCAGGTCCCACACTTTGCGCATCACGGTGGGCAAATCGCTGGGGCGGAACGCGTCTTGGGGCACAAAGCGGCCCTGGGTCGGCGCGGTCGTGACGTCCCGGGCCACCGCAACGTCCAAGATCAGATGGAAATGCGTGAACGTGTGGCGCACCTGGGTGTTCAGCATCTGCCACGGGGCCGCCAAGGGCGGGGCGGGGGCGGGCATGTCTTCCGCCCAAGCGGTGCCGGGCCAGCCCATCATGCCCCCCAGCAGGCCCGTATCAGGGCGCTGTTCCAGCAACACCCCGCCGTCCGGGTCCATGGCGACATAGGCGATGCCGCGCCGGGTGGGTTTGGGGGTTTTGGGCAGCTTCTTGGGCAGATCCCCTTGGGTGCCCGCCGCCCGGGCCGCGCAGGGGCCGCGCCAGGGACAAATCCCGCAGGCTGGGCTGCGCGGGGTGCAGATGGTGGCGCCCAGGTCCATCACGGCTTGGGCGTAATCGCCGGGGCGTTCGGCGGGCGTCAGGGTGCGGGCCAGGGCGGTCAATTCCGCCTTGGCGGTGGGCAAGGGGGTGTGCACATCGTGCAGCCGCGCCATGACCCGTTCCACATTGCCGTCCACCACCACCGCTGCTTCATCATACGCGATGGCAGCGATGGCCGCCGCCGTATACGGCCCCACGCCCGGCAGCTTCAGCAACGCGTCATGGGTGCTGGGAAACACCCCGCCCAATTCAAACGCCACCACCCGCGCGCACTTCAGCAGATTGCGCGCCCGGGCGTAATACCCCAGCCCCGCCCAAGCCGCCATCACGTCGGCATCGTCTGCGCCCGCCAAGTCCATGACAGTGGGCCAGGTGCCGGTGAACTTTTCGAAATACGCTTTGACGGCGGCCACAGTGGTTTGCTGCAACATCACTTCGGACATCCAGACGCGGTATGGGTCCGGGCGCACCCCGGCGGCGCGGTCGGCGGGCGACGTGCGCCAGGGCATCACCCGGGCGTGGCGGTCGTACCATTCCAGCAGGTCCTGGCTGATTTTAGGGTCTGTCATCCGTTCACGTCTTTTTCATGTGGCTTCGGGCCGGTCAAAAGATAAGATAGCGCGGGTAAACCGCAGGACATCAAATGGCATTCGATTCCAAAAGGGGCAAAGGCTTTCGCAGCGCATCGGCGCTGTTGGAAAACCGTTTGCGCACTGTGGGCGAAGAACGCGGGTTCGCCGTGACCCGGCTGGTGACCCATTGGGGCGATATCGCGGGACCGGATTTGGCGGACATCACCACCCCTGTGAAAGTCAGCTATGCCAAGGGCGGGTTCGGGGCGACGCTGATCCTGTTGACCAAGGGCGCCCATGCCCAGATGGTGGAAATGCAATTGCCTGGGCTGCGCGACAAGGTGAATGCCTGTTACGGATACAACGCCATCGCCCGCATCAAGTTGACCCAGACGGCCCCCACGGGCTTTGCCGAAGGCCAGGCTGTGTTCAAACACGCCGCCCCGCAAGCGCCCGTGCGCAACCCAGATCACACCGCCACGGCCCAGGCTGCGGTGGAAGACATCCGCGATTCCGGCCTGCGCGCGGCGCTGGCGGAATTTGGTGACAACATTTTGCATGGAAAGAAAGTACAGCAATGAACAATAAGATTTTCTTGGGCGTGGTCTTTGCCGCCGCACTGGGCGTGGGGGGCATCGTGTCCGGCAGTTTTGACGGGCTGTTTGGCACCGGCGCATCGGACACGCAGGTCAGCCAATTGCCAGGGGCCGCCAGCGCCCAAAGCGCAGACGTTGCGGTTGATACCTCGACCGTACAAGAAATGTTCTTGGGCGACGAAGATGCCCCCATCACCGTGGTGGAATACGCCAGCTATACCTGCCCCCACTGCCGGTCATTCCACGAAGGCGTGTTCAAGGACCTGAAGCGCGACTATATCGACACCGGCAAGGTGAAGTTTGTGTACCGCGAAGTGTATTTCGACCGGTTCGGCCTTTGGGCGTCCATCGTGGCACGGTGCGGGGACGGGTCCAAGTTCTTTGGCATCACCGACCTGCTGTACCAAGGCCAGTCCGAATGGACCCAAGGCAGCCCCGCTGAAATCGCGGACAACCTGCGCAAAATCGGTCTGACAGCGGGCTTGACCAACGACGATTTGGACGCCTGTTTTTCTGACGGTGTGAACGCGCAAACCCTGGTGACATGGTTTGAAGAAAACGCTGAACGCGACGGCATTCGGTCCACGCCATCGTTCATGATCAACGGACAGCTGAACAGCAACATGTCCTACGATCAGTTCAAAACGATCCTAGACGCCCAGTAAATCCAGGTGCCCGTCCAGCGCGCCCCAGTCGTCAGACGTTAAGCGCACGGGCAGGGCCAGGACCTTGGGTCTGAAAGACGCCGGCAACCGCACGGCGTCTTTTTCCGTTGTGACCAGCTGGGCGTGGTTGGCCTTGGCCAAGTTTTCCAACCGCTGCAGCAGTTGCGGCGTGAATGCCTGGTGGTCCCCCAGGGCTTCGGCGGCGCGGACATCGGCACGCAGATCGGCCAGGGTTTGAAAGAATTTGTCGGGGTGCCCAATGCCCGCGAAGGCCACCACCGGCAGACCGTCCCAGGGCATGCCCGTGGCCAGGGGCGACAGGGCGGCTTGCACCCGGGGCAGGGTGCTTGCGCGGGGCCAGGTTTGGGCAAAGCTGCGCTGGGCTGACGCGCGCCCGATGGTCACCACCAGGTCCGCACGGGCCAGCCCCGCATCCACGCTTTCGCGCAGGGGGCCCGCGGGCAGGCACAGCCCGTTGCCAAAGCCGCGGTGGGCATCCACCACCACCACGGACAGGTCTTTGACAACGGACGGGTTTTGGTGGGCATCGTCCAGCACGATCACATCGCCCATGTCTTGGGCCAGGCGCACCCCGGCGGCGCGGTCCTTGGCCACAACCGTGGGGGCGAAGGCGGCCAGCAACAGCGGTTCATCCCCCACGATGTCTGCGGTGTGGGTGGTGGGGTCCACCACCAGGGGGCCGTCGGCGCTGCCGCCATAGCCGCGCGTCACAAACACGGGCCGCTTGTTGCGCGATATCAGCCGTTCCGCCACGGCGATGCAGGTGGGGGTTTTGCCCGTGCCGCCCGCATTGATGTTGCCCACGCTGATCACAGGGCACGGCGCGCGGTACCCGCCGGGGCCGCGTTTCACCCGCTGGGCGGTCAGCCAACCGTACAGCTGCCCCAAGGGCCACAGCCCCCAGGCCCGCAGGCCCCGGGGTTGATACCAAAACGGGGGCGCCTGCATCAGGTTTGGCCTTCTGCGACCAGAATGTCTTTGATCAAATCCACCGTGCGGTTGATGCCTTCTGCCGCATTGGCCACCATGGTCCAGCCGGCATGGGCGAAATCGGCTGCGGTTTCAGGGCGCACGCAGTGGGCCACGCTGGTGCCCAGGTCGTCGGCCTGGGCCACGGTGGTCAGCGCCCCTGCGGCATCCATCCGCGCCAGGGCGGCGTGGTGTTTGGGGGCATTGGACCCCACGATCAGGGCGGTGCCCACGGCTGCGCTGACCAGGGGGTTGGCGCAGTCTTCGCCGTTCAATGTCCCGCCCAAGTATGTCGCGGCGGCCAGGGAATACCACAGGCCCCGTTCAAACGCCCCATCGGTGACAAACACGTGGGTCGTGGCTTCGGGCACGCCTTCCACCGCCCGTTCGGCCACGGTCAAATTGCGCGACCGGGCCGCCTGGGCCATGGCGGGGGCATCCGTTTCCACCATGGGGTCCAAGAACAGCACCAGTTTGCGCACGCTGCGTCGTGCTTGGTCGAAGGCATCCAACACGATGTCCAGTTCCGACATGGGCACGCCGCGGGCAAACCAGATTTGGCAGCCGGTCATGGCTTTGACGATGTCTTGGCGTTCTGCGGCGTCATAGGACGGCGGCAATCCGCAGCCCTGCAAAATGCCGGTCACCTGCACAGCGCGCCGGTCCACCCCCAACGACAGAAGATAGTCCCGGTCCTGGGCGGTGTGCACCAGGGCAAACCGGGCGGATTTCAGCGCCGACTGTGCCAGGGGCTTCTGCCAGACCGACGGTTCGCCCTGCAGCAGTGTGGTGGCGATATTGGCCAAGATCACCGGCATCCCCGACCGGAAGCTTTGCCCCAGCACGCGGGTGTTCACCGCGTTGTCCATCCACACCAGGGCCTGGATGTCGCGGCCCTTGGGATCGAAGCTGGTCAGGGGGGTCACGTCGAAATCGCTGTGGGTCACGCCGCTTGGGCCCGTCAGCACCAAATCGCAGGGCACGTTTTCCAGATGCAGCCGGTCCACGACTTCCACCATACCGTCCAGGTCGGACTGGTCGGCCACATGGGCCCAGATGGTGGGGGGGCGTGTCACGGGGTTGCCACAACGTGGGGGGCGTTAAACGCCCAGTTCTTCTGTGGGGCTGGCGGCAGCTTCTTCGTCGCGCAGGCGGTGCAGGTGGGCGATGAAGTACCGCATGTGGGCATTGTCCACGGTGCGCTGCGCTTCGCCCTTCCACGCGTTATAGGCGGTGGCATAGTCGGGAAAGATCCCCACGATGTGCAGATCGTCCACGTCGCGGAACACATTTTGCGACGGGTCCACAAGTTCCCCCCCGAAAACAAGGTGCAAGCGTTGGGTCATGGCGTCATCCTTCCCAGGTAAGCGGTGCGTTCCTACCGCTTACCGCATCCGTGGGGTGGGTCAAGTTCCCGTCAGGCCTTGGATCAATGTTGCGTGGATGGCGGGTGTTGTGGCCACAACACCGTTCACCGCCGGATGGGGCGCGTTGAACACCAAGGGCCCGCCGGTTCTGTCCGTCCCGCAGCCGCCAGCTTCGGCCACGATCAAGGCCCCGGCGGCGATGTCCCATTCCCAGGTGGGGCGCAGGGTCAGCATGCCGTCGAAGGCCCCATTGGCCACCAAACACAGGCGATAGGCCAGCGACGACCGAAAGCTGCGCCGGATGCCCGGCATGCCCCCAGGCCAGTATTCGTCGCGAAAGTTGGCCTTATTGGCCAGGATGCAGGCCCCATCGGTATCCGCGCGGCCAGACGGGGCAATGGGGGCGCCGTTCAGCCTGGCCCCGGCCCCCCGTTGGGCGGTGAACATCATGTCTTTGACGGGCAGATACACGGCCGCGTGGGTGATCTGGCCGCGATGGGCGATGGCGATGGAATGGGCCCAATGGGCCGCCCCTTCGATGAAGGCCCGGGTCCCGTCGATGGGGTCTACGATGAACACGTGTTCGCAGGCCAGCCGGGCGGGGTCGTCTTCCGTTTCTTCCGACAACCAGCCAAAGCCGGGCCGGGCCGCCAGAAGCGTGTCGCGCAGCATCGTGTCCACGGCCAAGTCCGCTTCAGTGACAGGGCCCGCGTCGTCGTCTTTGTGCCAAATCTGGGGGTCGGATTTGAAGAACCCTTGGGCGATGTCGCCTGCGCGGTAACAGGCGGCTTCCAGCAGGGCCAGGTCCGCGTCAGGCCCCGGCAATCGTCAGGCCTTCCACCAGCAGGGACGGGATCGGGCGGGATATATGCGCGCGCGCGTCATTGGCCGCCACCAGGCCCCCCAACATGTCCAGCAAATTGCCCGCGATGGTGCATTCGCTGACGGGGTATTGCACTTGGCCGTTTTCCACCCAAAAGCCCGCCGCACCGCGTGAATAATCCCCGCTGGTGGCGTTGATGGATGATCCGATCAGCGATGTCAGCAACAGTCCCGTGCCCATGTCGCGCAGCAAATCGGCTTGGCTGTGGGGGCCTTGGGTCAAGCGCACATTCCCCACACCGGGGGACGGCGGGGCGGACGTGCCGCGCCGGGCTGATGCGGTGCTGTCCAACCCCAGCTGCGCGGCGGTGGACAGATCCAGGGTCCAGCCCTGCAACACGCCATCGCGGATGATCGCGCGGTTCGATGTGGGCAGGCCTTCGCCGTCAAAGGGCAGAGAGCCGGACACGCGAACGCGGTGGGGTTCTTCCACCAGGTCCATCCCAGACGGCAGCACCCGTTCGCCCAACTTGTCGCGCAGCCAGGTGGCCCCGCGGGCCACTGCTGATCCATTGCACGCCCCCAGCAAATGGCCGATCAAACTGCCCGACACCCGTTCGTCAAACAGCACCGGAAAGGCCCCCGTGGGCGGCTTGCGCGGGGCCAGGCTGGCCACAGTGCGTTCGCCCGCGGATCGGCCAATGTCTGCGGGGGACCGCAGGTCGTCGAAGTAAATTCGGGCGTCATAATCATGGTCGCGCACCATGGCCGTGCCTTCGCCCGCCACCGCCACGCACGACACGTGGTGCGACGTGCGCCCATAGCCGGACGAAAACCCCTGGCTGGTGGCCAAGTGAAACTGCGAAGCGCCAAAGGCCGCTTGGGCCGATTGGATTTGCGCCACGCCGTCCACGTCCATGGCGGCGGCTTCGGCGTCCAGCGCGCGGGTTTGCAACAGGGCGGCTTCGGGTTCTGCGGACCCGTCGCGCAGGTCCAAGGCGGCGGCATCCACATCGGTGGCAAAACTGCCGGGTGCGGCTTGGCGCATGTATGGATCATCGGGGGCCACTTGGGCCATGGCCACGGCCCGTTCGCACAGGTCGGCCAAGGCATCGGCGCGGATATCAGACGTGGAAATGCAGGCCTGTTTTTGCCCCACCATCACCCGCAGCCCCAGGCGCACGCCTTCGGACCGGTCGGCCTGATCCAGCGCCCCTTGGCGCACGGATATCGACAACGACGTTTCGGAAAAGGCCAAAGCATCTGCGTTGTCGGCCCCGGCAGATTTGGCAGCAGCCAGTGCTTGATCGGTCAGGGCTGCCAAATCATGTGTCATGTCGCGCGTTCCGTCTTGGTGGATTTGCGCGGGGTTTACTGCATCCGGACGCCGTTCACCAGCACATGGAATTGTTCGTTCACTTCCACTTCGGTTTTCAGGCTGTCTTCGCCGTCGCCGGGTTGGGTGAACATGCCCATCATCATGCGCACAGGCAGCAGGTCTTCGGCTTTGATCAGCCCGGTTTGGGGCAGCTTGTCCAGCAATGCGTTGGCCCCCACCAAATTGAACAGGGCGCTGCCCATGGGGCGGGGGAAGCCGTCCAGCGTTTCCAGATCATCGTTGTCAAAGGTGAAGGCCCCGCTGCCGGTCAGTTTGGCCCCCACGGCCTGCACCAGCAGCGTGTCCAGGTTCAGCCCGTAAATCTTGCCTGGGTTTTCCAGTTCTTCCCAATCTTCTGGGTCTGTGGTCAGCAAATCAAACCCCAGTTCCGCGTCCCCTGTCAGCTTCAATTCCAAGGTGATGGGGTCGCGCGGGAACACGCCTGCGGCGTCAAACAGCGACCAAAGACCGTCGTTCAATTTCAGATCGCGCAGATAGAACCCGTATTCCACCGGGCTGCGCGTGTCTTTGGCCGTGGGGAACACCGCGCCGCCGCCCAGGGACCCCATGGACACGTCAATGGGGACCGGCAGCGTGGCGATGTTGAATTTCATGGACATATCCGTCACTTCGGACACACCGCTGATGAACTGGGCATTGGCGTCATAGGTCACCTTGCTGGACCCTGCGGCATAGACGGCATCAAATTTTTCGTCTTCGATGTCGAAATTCATCTGCCCAGAAATGTCATCGAACCCGTATTCCAAAAACAGGTCCGGCAAAGGCCCATCGCTGGTGCCCAATTTGGCCAAGGCGTCGGCGTTGCCTTTGAAACTGCCCGCCAAATTGTTGGCAATCATCGTGCCTTCGAACCCATCGGTTGTGGCGGGGTCGCGCATGGCGAAATCAAAGGCGATGGCAGCCGCCTTGAAGCTGGCGTCCTGCATGTTTGCGGCGTCGACGTTGCTGGTGATGACCATGTCCCGCAAGGTCAGGGTGAATTCAGAATCTGAAAAATCTTCTGCCCCTTTGAGTTCCCCCAAGGTGACGGACGCTTCTGGCGTTTGGCTGTCGAAGTTCATCCGATCCACCGTGCCGCTGACGGTCACCACCGCGTCCTTTTGGGTGTATTCCAACTGCATGCTGACCGGCGTGTCGCCGTCTTGGAAGGTCAGATCAAAGGGGATGGTTTCGGCGGTTTCGATGCGCACCGACCCGTCCGACTGTTCCGTCAGGGTGATCACGTCGATGGTATAGGCCACGGACACATCGTCATCGGCGTAATCCACAGCCAGCCCATTGATGGACAGTGTGTCGCCCACTTTGGTGCGGCTGGCGATGGTCACTGGGGTGTCCGCGTCTGTGCGCAGCAGTGTTTCGTACTTGTCCCACACCTCCTCTGCGGTCAGGCCGAACGCCTGGGAACTGAACAGGCAAAGGGCTGCGATGGCTGTGGCGGTGGTGCGTGCACGCGTCATGGAAAAATCCCGTCGTTGTTTGCCCCAAAGCTAGACCGCTGGGACGCGGATAAAAAGGGGGTCGACCGATCGGTCACGCAAAAATGCGGAACTTTGCCGGTGCCGACTATCGGCTGTACCTTCGCCCCAATTGGCCTTAAAAATCCCAATAACCGCCGAATACAGGCGAAGGGGATACGGGATGGAACAAGCGCGCGCGCTTTTTGATAAATATGCCGGGGACGGCATGGACCAACTGATGGCGTGGCTTTTAAGTCCGCAGGCCTGGGTTCAGTTCGCCTTGGTGCTGGGGGCGTATTTTCTGGCCCGTTTGATCGCGGCAGTGGCTGCGCCCCTGGTGCGGCGGGCGCTGACCTTCAAACCCACATCCCACGACGCACTGAAATCGACCGGCGCGTTCATCTTGATGTTCTTGCCCTTGCTGACACCGCTTCTGGCCTATGGCCTGACCGCCGCGGCAGAGGTGATTGGCAGCACCATGCTGGGGGCCAGCGGTGTGATCGCCCTGGGCAAGCGGGTGTTCGTGTTCTTGGCCATCCGCGTGCTGGTGCTGCACATCATCAATGTGCCGATTTTGAAAGCCCTGGGCCGGTTGTTCCTGCTGCCCACCGGGCTGCTGTACGTTGTGGGCTTGCTGCAACCGGTTCTGGATTTCTTGTCCGGCACCCAAGTGCCCTTGGGCAACCTGTCGTTCGATCTGCTGTGGCTGATCAAGCTGGTGATTTTCAGCGGCGTGATTTTCTGGCTGGGCAGCTGGTCGAATTCGCGGTCGTCAACCTTCATCAACCAACAGCCCGAGATGGAGCCCGCCACCCGCCAACTGGCGGTCAAAGCGTCGGAAATCGCAATCTATGGCATCGCATTCTTGGTGTTGATGAACGTCATGGACATCAGCCTGTCGGCCCTGACGGTGCTTGGGGGCGCCATCGGTGTGGGCTTGGGCTTCGGTCTGCAAAAGATCGCGTCGAACTTCATTTCGGGCGTGATCTTGCTGCTGGAAGGCCAGGCCACGGTGGGCGATTACGTGGAATTGGACGGGGGCGAACAGGGCAAGATCGTCAAGATGCTGTCGCGCGCCATCATCTTGGAAACCTTCGATGGCAAATGGATCGTGGTCCCCAACGAAGACTTCATCGTCACCCGGGTCATCAACTATTCCGACAGCGGCAGCGCCAACCGGTACGAAGCGCCCTTTGCCGTGGCCTATGACACCGACATCAACAAAGTGCCCGACATCGTGGAAGCGGCTGTGGCGCAACACCCCAAAGTGCTGGATTTGCCGTTCCCGCCCGATTGCGAATTGCGCGCCTTCGGTGACAGCGGGGTGGAATTCGCCGTGGAATTCTGGGTCAACGGGTTGGACGACGGGCCGAACAAATTCACATCTGACGTGCTGTTCTTGATCTGGAACGCCCTGCGCGACAACGACATCACCATCCCGTATCCGCAGCGCGTTGTGGAACTGAAGGGCGAGGTCAAAACCGTTTCCGCATGACCCGTGCCTTGGTGATCGGCGGCGGGCCAGCCGGATTGATGGCGGCCCAAGTGATGGCCGATGCCGGGCTGTCGGTGACCGTGGCGGAAAAGATGCCGTCCATCGGGCGCAAGTTTCTGATGGCGGGCAAATCGGGGCTGAACCTGACCAAAGCAGACCCGCTGGATGCCTTCACGCAAGCCATCACAATGCCGCGCCACGTCAAGCGCGCGGTGGCCGATTTTGGCCCCGACGCCGTGCAAGACTTCGCCATTGGGCTGGGCCAGGCGGTGTTCACCGGCACCACGGGCCGCGTGTTTCCCAAAGCCATGAAAGCGTCGCCGCTGCTTAGGGCCTGGTTGGCCCGTCTGGATGGCTTGGGGGTGGTGTTCAAACCGCGCCACACCTGGCGGCCAACCTTGGGGGTGCCTGCGGTGTTCGACACGCCACAGGGGACGGTTCAATTGGACGCGGACGTGACGGTCCTGGCCCTGGGCGGGGCCAGCTGGGCACGGCTTGGGTCTGATGGGGCCTGGGTGGATGCCATGGCGGGGCACGTTGTCCCGTTTCGCCCGTCCAACTGCGGCTTTCACGTCACCTGGTCGTCCCATATGGACCGCTTCTTCGGCGCACCGCTGAAGGCCTGCGCCCTGTCTGCGGGGGACCACACCAGCCGGGGCGAGGTGATCTTGACCAAACGCGGCATCGAAGGCGGCGGCATCTATACCTTGGCGGGGCCCCTGCAAGACGGTGCGCCGTTTCGAATTGATCTGATGCCCGATCAATCCCTGGGCCACATCAAGCGCCGGTTGTCCAAGCCAAGGGGCAAGGCATCGCTGTCCAATCATTTGCGCAAAGCCTTGGGTCTGCCGCCCGTCAAAGCCGCGCTGCTGCGCGAAGTGGGACCGCTGCCCCAGGATCCCACGTCCTTGGCCAAACGCATCAAGGCGTTGCCCTTGGGTCTGAACGGGCCGTTTCCCATGGACCAGGCCATTTCCACCGCAGGGGGCGTGGCGGCGACGGCCTTGACCGATGATTTGATGTTGAAACACGCGCCGGGCATTTTCTGCGCGGGCGAGATGATCGATTGGGATGCCCCCACTGGCGGTTATCTTTTGACCACGTGCTTTGCCACGGGGCGGGCCGCGGGCCTGGGGGCTGTGGCCTATGCCGGTGGGTCTGCGGGGGGCAACGCCCTGTCGTAAGACGGCCTGGCGCGCATGCGCTTGGAATAGTCCAGCAACACCGGGCTGGGTTTGCTGAACTTGGCCGAAAACCCCCAATTCAGGCAGTGCACCGCCAATATATCGGCAATGGTCAGGGTGTCGCCCATCAGATACGGCCCCTGCAAGCGCCCTTCCAGGCGGGCCAGCGCCCGGTCGTATTCCCATTCCAGCACAGGCTTCACATCCGCCACGCGGCGGTCTTCGGGGTTGACGAATTTGTGCTTGGCGGCGGTCCACAGCACGCTGTCCATTTCTTCCAGCAAGAAGTGCATATGCCCATCCATCACCAGCCGGTCATGGGTGCCTGGGGCAAAGGTCAACGCCCCGTGTTTGTCGGCCAGAAAGGTCATGATGGCCACGCTGTCGGTGAAGGTGCGATCCCCGTCGATCAAGACAGGGACTTTGCCTGTGGGGTTGTGGGCCTTCGCTTCGTCCGACATGGGGCGCGCGAAGACCAATTCGTAGGGCACCCCCAATTCTTCCAAGGTCCACGTCACCCGCAAAGACCGGTCCCGGCCTGTTCCCACCACTTTGTACATCACCGCCCCCCCAGCATTGAAAGCCTGATAAAACTGCGTTCCACCACCGCCATCTGCGGCGCGGTCTGCCCTGCAGACCTGAGGCTCAGATCCGTTTCCAGCAATATCCCCAAGGCCGTTTCCAACTTTGGCCGGCCCCATCCTTGGGCCTGACGCACCAGGCGGTCGCGGCGCGGGCCATAGACGGGCGGGCGCAATCGCCCCACGCCCTGGGCCGCACCGCCCGGGTCGCTGGCGGCGGTGTGCAAACTGCGAAAATGCCGCAACGCGCCGATGCACAGGGCCGTGGGGGACACCCCTTGGGCGGCCATGCGGTGCAACAGCGGGATCAAGTCTTGGGTGCGGGCTTCGGCCACGGAATGCAGCACATCATCCAGCCCGGCTTCCACCGATTGGGGGGCGCAGGCGTCCACGTCGTCGGTGGACACAGGGCGGCCCTGGTCCAAAGTAAACAGGGCCAGCTTTTCCGCAAATTGCGCAAAATCGCCGGGGTCCAGATCGCGGGCCATGGCATCCAGGGCGGCCTGGGCATCCCGGTCCACGGCGCCGATGCCCGCTTTGGTCAGCATCGCTTCCACCTCTGCCCGGGACGGGGGGTCGTTGTAAATCGCCAGGGTCGCCGCCTTGGGGTGGCTTTCAAAGGCTTTGCGCAGTTTGGATGTGGGCTTCAGCCCGCCCGCGGTCACCACCAAGGTGGCATCGCCATCTTCCCACATTTGCAAAGCGGACAAAACGCCGGGGGCGGCTTGGTCGGTTACATCGTCCACGTGCACCACGCGGGGCCCTGGGAAAAAGCCCACCGCCTTCAGCGCGTCGGCCACTTGGGCTGGGTCCTTGCGTGCGTCGCTGCCGGCCATGCGGGTCAGGCGCATTTCTTCTTCCGCGCCGGGGCCAGTCAATGCATCCACCAGCGCTTTGCGCCGCAATGCCACGCGCATGGCGTCTTGGCCAAAGATCAGGATGCCGGGAAGGCCGCTGGGGGGCTTGGCCGTGAAACTGGCAATGTCCCGGGCCGGTACTTTCATTTCGCCATGTCAGCGGCCAAGCGGGCCAGGGTTTGATCCGCCAGCAGCACCATCAGCCGGTCGCGGGCATCGCGTTGGGACTGATCGGTCGACACTGTGGACCCCGTGCTGGAATAGCTGGTGAACGCCTTGGCGGTGCCATTGGCCACGGGATCGCCCGCATTGGATTTCAGCACATAGGCCAGCACCCCCACCACATTGAACCGGGCTTGCACCTGGTTTTGGGACACCACCACCGCTTCTTCGGTGATGGTCAGGGTGTAATCCAACACGTATTGCGCCTGGTTGGGTTGGCCCAAGCGCAGTTCCAGCGCGCGCACCAGTTCGAATTCTTCGCGGGTTGTGGGGGCTTGCACCAAGACCTGGCCGCGCAGGTTGGACTGGGCATCGGGGCCATACACAGGCGTGAACCCGCAGCCCGTCAGGGCCACGGCCCCCGCCAAAAACCACCGTCTGTTACACCACAACATTCACAATCCGCCCCGGCACCACGATCAGCTTCTTGGGCGCGTTGCCGTCCAAAGCTTTGACCACAGCTTCGTGGTCCAGCACCAGTTTTTCAAGGGCGTCTTTGGAAATGTCCTTGGCCACTGTCATTTCGCCCCTGCGTTTGCCGTTGATTTGAATGGGCAAGGTCACGTCGGCTTCCACCATCATGGCTTCATCCGCCTGGGGCCAAGGCGCTGCGATCACCAAGCCGTCGCCGCCTTGATGCGCCCAGATGTCTTCGGCCAGGTGGGGCGTCATGGGGGCCATCAATTGGGCCAGGGTCATGATCGCTTGGCGCTGAACGGCGTGGGACGCTTTGGATTTCGACAGCGTCGCGGTGAAGCCATAAAGCTTGGCGATGGCGGCGTTGAAGCCGAAAGATTCCACCCCGTTTGTCACATCGCGGATGGCCTTGTGCATGTCGCGCAGCAAAGCGTCGTCGCCCTGGCCCTTGGCGTCTGGGTCCATCCGGCTGATCTTGTCACACAGGGTCCACACCCGGCCCAAATGCTTGTACGCGGCTTCCGCGCCCGACGCGGTCCATTCCACATCCCGTTCGGGCGGGCTGTCGGACAGCACAAACCACCGCGCTGTATCTGCGCCAAAGGC
>JAHDDS010000057.1 GCA_020629235.1 Planktomarina sp. | reverse complement strand
CCATGCCGGGCAGGGCGCGGGTGCTGATGTGGGTGCGGTCCCAAATTTGGGTGTCATACACCTCGTCCGAGATCACCCACAGATCGTAATCCTGGGCCACTTGGGCGATTCCGTTCATCGTTTCCGCGCAATAGACCACGCCAGTGGGGTTGTTGGGGGTGTTGATCAGCAGCGATTTGGCCCCGGGGGCCGCAGCCCGCAGGTCCGCCAAGGTGGGTTCAAAGTTGTTTTCGGGCCTGCACAAAATGGCCTTCGGCGCGCCGCCCGCCCCGCGCAGGGTCCCAGGATAGGTGGCATAGTACGGATCGCAATAAAGTGCCGTGTCGCCCGCGTTCAGCGCGGCCATGTGGCTGGCAAACAGGGCCGCTTGCCCACCCGGGGTGATCACGATGTTGTCGCGGCTGGTCTTCACCCCGGTGCGGCTTTCGATCCGGGCCGCCACCGTGTCGCGCAGGGCATCTGTGCCGGGCACCATGGCGTATCCGGTGTGGCCCGCCTGGGCCGCGTTGTGCATGGCGTCCAAGATGGTGGGGTGGGTGCGAATGTCGTGTTCGCCGATGGTCAGTTCGGTCACGTCCACCCCGTCGGCCACCATGGCCCGCGCGCGGTAAAACACGTCCCATCCGTCGGACCCGCCGCCGGTGATGTTTTGCAATCTGGTCGAAGTTTTCATGGCCCCACCTGGGCCTGCCGCCGTCGAATTTGCAAGCCCCTTCTTGGCCTGACCCGCCCGGGGTGATAGCGGGGGGCGACACACAAGAAAGGGTGGTTTCGGTGGACATCAAGCTGACCAACACACTGACGCGCAAAAAGGCGGTCTTTGCCCCGCTGGATGATCAAAATGTGCGGATGTATCTGTGTGGCCCCACGGTCTATGACCGCGCGCACATCGGCAACGCGCGGCCCGTGGTGATGTTTGATGTGCTGTTTCGCCTGCTGCGCCGTGTCTATGGCGCGGATCACGTGACCTATGCCCGCAACTTCACGGATGTGGACGACCGGATCAATCAAACCGCCCGCCAACGCAAAGCAGACGGCGCGCCCGGCACGTTGGAAGACTTGATCCATGATCGCGCCAATGAAACCATCGCTTGGTATCACGCCGACATGGCCGCCTTGGGCAACTTGTCCCCCAGCGTCGAACCGCGTGCCACGGAATATATCGCCCAAATGGTGGCGATGATCGAAGATCTGGCCGCCAAGGGGTTTGCCTATGGCGCGGAAGGCCATGCGCTGTTTCGGGTGGACGCGTTCCAAGACTATGGCAAATTGTCGGGCCGGTCGGTGGATGACATGATCGCGGGTGCGCGCGTGGAAGTGGCCCCTTACAAAGAAAATCCCATGGATTTCGTGCTGTGGAAGCCGTCCACGGACGATGAACCGGGCTGGGACGGACCCATTTTGGATGGCGTGTCCCTGGGGCGGGGGCGGCCCGGCTGGCACATTGAATGTTCGGCCATGTCCCACGCGCTGTTGGGGGAAAGCTTCGACATCCACGGCGGCGGCTTGGACTTGCAATTTCCGCACCATGAAAATGAAATCGCCCAAAGCTGCGCCTGCGGCCACGGGTTTGCGCAGGTCTGGATGCACAATGAAATGCTGCAGGTTGAAGGCAAGAAAATGTCCAAATCCCTGGGCAACTTCTTCACCGTGCGCGACCTGCTGGACCAAGGCATCCCGGGCGAGGTGATCCGCTTTGTGTTCCTGTCCACGCACTATTCCAAGCCCATGGATTGGACAGAAGCCAAACGGGCAGAGGCGGATGGCGCGTTGTCAAAGTGGCACAAGCTGGTGGATGGCGTCGCCCCTGGGGACGTGGACGCGGGCGTGTTGGCTGCTGTGTCAGACGATCTGAACACCGCCGGCGCTTTGACGATTTTGCACGCCTTGGCCAAGAACGGCGACGCTGCCACCTTGGCTGCAAGCGCGCAGTTCTTGGGGTTGCTGGACCCGGCCCAAGACTGGTGGAAAAGCGAAGGTTTGGACGCCGACGCCATGGCCAAGGTCGACGCGCTGCAAGCCAAACGGGCGGCGGCCAAAGCGGCGAAGGACTTTGCTGCAGCGGATGCGGTGCGCGATGCGTTGGCCCAAGTCGGGGTGGCGGTTGTGGACGGGCCGGGCGGCACGTTTGACGTGGAATTAAAGCCTGGGTTCGATCGCGATGCGTTGATGGCCCTGGCTGAGTAAATTTGGCGGATTAAAGTTGGCCGATTAAACCGGGGCGCTGCGCCGCACCGTCAGCCAGATCAGGGCCGATCCCGCCAGCAACAAGAACGGCGCCATGGCGACATTGACCGCGGTCCAGCCCGCCAGAATGTCGCCGCCCGCGCAGTTCAGCAATCCGCCCGACGCCAGCGACGCCACGGTGACGCAGCCGAACACGATGGCATCGTTCATGCCTTGAACGCGGCCCCGTTCGTGGGGGGCGTGGCTGGCAGTCAGCAGGGTTGTCGCCCCGATGAAGCCGAAGTTCCAGCCCAGCCCCAACAGGATCAAAGCCACGAAGAAATTGCCCAACGCCACGCCGGACAAAGCCACAAGCCCCGCGCAGGCCAGGATCATCAGCCCCAGCCCCATGATGCGGTGCACCCCGAATCGCGCGATCAGGTGGCCGGTGAAAAAGGACGGTGCGAACATGGCCAGCACGTGGGCCATCACCACATTGTTGGCATTGGCATCCGTGAACCCGCAGCCCACCACGGCCAGGGGCGTGGCGGTCATGATCAGGTTCATAAGGGCATAGGCCACCATGCCGCAGATGATCGCCACCAAGATGGGCGGCGTTGTCAGAAGCGCCCATTTGCTGCGCACGGGGCCTGTGGCGTCCGTGGCGGGTGGGGCAGGTGGCAACTTCAAAAAGACAAACAACCCCATGCCCACAACATTCAAGCCGATCACCACAACATAGCTGCCAAGATACGGCACCACAGACCAATCGGCGACGGCGTTGTTCAACTGCGGCCCCAGGATGGCCGACAACAGCCCGCCTGCCATGACATATGAAATCGCTTTGGGGCGAAAGCTGTCGCTGGCCCCATCGGCGGCGGCAAAGCGGTAAAACCCTTGGGCGGACATATAAATCCCCGTGACATAACTGCCCGCCAACAAAAGGATGAAACTGCCGGTATACAGCCCGAAGGCGCTGATGGCCGCCCCAATGGCACCGGCCGTCGCCCCCACAAAGAACCCGGCCTTGCGCCCGTGGCGCTGCATGAACGGCGACAGCCAAGGCGCTGTGGTCATGGACCCAAATACGATCAACGAAATGGGCAGCGTGGCCAAACACGCAATGGGGGACACGATCTTGCCCGCCAAGGTTCCCACCACAAACAGCATGGGCATTTGCGCCCCAAGTATGGCCTGACACGCCACCAGCACGGCGACGTTGCGTTTGGCCAGGCGGTCGTTGGCGGACATCTTCTGTGCTTTCTGGTCGAAGGGCGGCGGGATCAAAGCCCGTCGATGATGTGGGCAAAAGAACCGTAAACCCGCCCCGCCTGCAAGCCCAAATCGGGCAGGGGGGTGTCGTCTGCGTCTGCGCCGTGAAACAGCGGCGGCCCCTTGGCCGACAGGGTGCTGGCATAGTGGAACTCATGCGCCTTGCGCGGCCCGTCAAAATGCCCCCCCAACGGCGTTAAACTGCGATAGCCCAGGTGAAGTTTGCGCTGCGCAAAGCTGGTCTCCAAGCGCAGCAATCCTGCCATGGCGTGGCGCTGCCCGTCCGCGTCCACCAGGCCGTCCCCCAAAACCATATATCCCCCGCATTCGCCATAGACGGGCTTTGTTGCCGCGTGGTGGGCCAGGCTGGCTTTGAACCGCGCGGCCCCGGCCAGGGTGCCTGCGTGCAATTCGGGGTATCCGCCGGGCAAGAAAACAAAGTCGCAGTCCGGCACCGCGTCGTCTTGCAGCGGTGAAAAGGGGATGATTTCAGCCCCCGCCGCGCGCCACCCGTCCAAGATGTGGGCATAGGCAAAGGCAAAGGCGCGGTCTTGGGCCACGGCGATGGTTTGGGCGGGCGGCGGTGTCGGTGGGACTTGGGCGGTTTGGTCTGGGCTGCCTTCAAAACACGACAGATCAATGTGTTCATCCACTGCATCGGCAACGCTGTCCAACCAGCTGTTTAAGCTGGATATTTCTTCCGCCAAGACCAGTCCCAAATGGCGTTCCGGCAATTGAAAATCGGCGCGGCGCGGCAGGTGCCCCAACACGGGCGCGCCGCAGTCTGACAGGGCGTGGGACAGCATGGCCAAATGCCGATCCGATCCCACCTTGTTCAAGATGACCCCGGCACAGCGCAAATCCGGCGCAGACGCTTGAATGCCGCGCACCACGGCGGCCACAGAATGGGCCATCTTGGCGCAATCGATCACCAGAACATAGTCGCAGCCGGTGGCGCGCGCCAAATCTGCCGCACTGCCGGTGCCGTGCAACCCCGCCCCATCCAAAAAGCCCATGGCCCCTTCCACCACCAAGGGACTGCGGCCTTGGGTCAAAACGCGCAACCGTTCGGGCGGCATGGCCCAGGCATCCAGGGTAAGGCTGGCGCGTCCTGCGGCAACGGCGTGAAAGCCGGGGTCGATGTAATCAGGGCCGGATTTTGCCGGTTGCACCGCCACGCCGCGCCGGGCCAAGGCACGCAATATCCCAAGGGTGACGGTGGTTTTGCCCGCGCCCGATTGCGGTGCGGTCAGCAAAATGCGGCGGGTCATGCGCTTTCGGCGGGGCGGCCACGGCCCAAGGGATCCAAATCGCGCGGGGCCATGCCCACCATCATGGACTGCCAGTCCAGCACTTTGCGCAATTCCACCGCCCGGCCAATGCACACGATGCTGGGCGGTTCCAACCCGCTGGCGGCCGCATCGCGTGCGGCGTGTTCCAGGGTGGTTTCCAACACGGCCTGATCGCCCGTGGTGGCTGCGGTTACAAACGCCACCGGATCGGTCGGGGGCCGCCCCCCGGCGATCAGTTGCTGCGCGATCCGGTCGATGTGCTTCATGCCCATGTATATCACGATCACCTGGCTGCCCTTGGCGATGGCGCTCCAATCCAGCGATGTGGGCGTATCGCCCGCTTTGTCGTGGCCCGTCAGGAAGGTCACGCATTGGTTCACGTCGCGGTGGGTGACGGGGATGCCCGCATAGGCCAGCCCGCCGATGCCCGCAGAAATGCCAGGGATGATGCGGATGGGCACGCCGTGTTGCACCAAGGTCTGCGCTTCTTCCCCGCCGCGCCCGAACACAAACGGGTCGCCGCCCTTCAGCCGCAGCACGCGTTTGCCTTCTTGCGCCAGTTCCACCAGGGTCAGGGATATATCGCGCTGTTTGGCCGACGCTTTGCCGCCGCGCTTGCCGGCATAGATGTGTTCGGCCTGCGGTGCCCAGGCCAAGATACCGTCGCCCACCAGGGCGTCATAGACGATGACATCCGCCTGTTGCAGCGCATTCAGCCCGTGCAGGGTCATCAGGCCCGCATCGCCTGGACCGGCACCGCACAGCCACACCCATCCTGGGTGCAATATCGGCCAATCGCCGGTGGACAGTGCGGGCAGTTTCATCGGCTTTCTCTAACTCAAAGAAACGGGTGGCGGAATGAACAGACGCGACGCCGCGTTTTGCGTTGGCGGCACGTGTGCCTTGGGTATACTGCGCCCCATGGAAAGCGCAAACCGCAAACCACCGGGCGACCTGCGCAAAGGTTGGACCACGGGCGCCTGCGCCACGGCAGCTGTCAAAGCGGCACTGACGGGGCTGTGGTCGGGCCGCTTTCCGGCGTCCGTGCAAATCACGCTGCCGCGCGGGGAAACGCCCATCTTTCCCTTGGCCCACCACGCCCAAGGCGATGGCTGGGCCGAAGTGGGCATCACCAAAGACGCGGGCGACGATCCAGACGTGACCCATGGGGCCTTGATCGTTGCACGGGTAGAGCCAGGCCAAGGGGTCAGCTTTCACGCAGGCGCGGGTGTGGGCCGGGTCACCAAGCCGGGGCTGCCCATCGACGTGGGACAGGCCGCCATCAACCCCGTGCCGCGTCAAATGATGGCGGACGTGGTGGCGCAGGTGGCCGCACAGTTTGATCAACCGCCCGGCGCAAAGATCACCATCAGCGTGCCAGGGGGGGCGGCGCTGGCCCAGAAAACCTGGAACCCGCGATTGGGCATCGAAGGCGGCCTTAGCATCCTGGGCACCACTGGGGTGGTGCGCCCGTTTTCGTGCGCGGCCTGGATTGCATCCATCCACCGCGGCATCGACGTGGCGCGCGCCGGGGGGCTGCGCCATGTGGCGGGCTGCACCGGGGCCACCAGCGAACGGGTGGTGCAGCAGATGTTTGATTTGCCTGATCACGCCATGTTGGACATGGGCGATTTTGCGGGCGGGCTGTTAAAGTATTTGGCCAAACACCCCGTGGACCGCATCACCATCGGCGGCGGGATCGGCAAGATGACCAAGCTGGCCCAAGGCGCGATTGACCTGCATTCGTCGCGCAGCCAGGTGGATTTTGCGGACCTGTCGCACCGGTTTGACAACCCGACCCTGAACGCCGCCAATACCGCGCTGCAAGCTTATGATATCGCAGGAAAACCCCTGGCGGATTGGGCCGCACTTGGGGCCCGCGACACCGCCTTGACCGTGTTGAAAGGGGCCGCGGTGCAGGTGGACACAGTGGTGATTGATCGCCACGGCACAGTCTTGGCCACGGCATGACGATCCTGTTGTTGGCAGGCAGCGGTGCGGCGCGGGGCATTGCGGCGTTTTGCGCGGACCAGGGGCTGGCCACCGTCGCCAGCTTGGCCGGGGCCACCCGCGACCCTGCACCCCTGGCAGTGGCCACGCGGGTCGGCGGGTTTGGCGGCGCAGATGGCTTCAAAGCGTATTTGGCCCGCGAAGGCATCACCCGCATTTTGGACCTGACGCATCCCTTTGCGGCCCAGATCAGCGACCGCAGCGCGCGGATCGCCCAAGATTTGGGGCTGCCGTATCTGCGCTATGACCGTCCCCCTTGGTCGCCGCAGCCGGGGGATCGCTGGACCGCCATCGCCGACGAATCCGCCGCTGCCCCTTTTGTGCCCCAGGGGGCCACGGTGTTTTTGGCCACGGGGCGGCAGACGCTGCACCGGTTCAAATCCATCGACCACGCCACGCTGATTTGCCGCCAAATTGACCCACCCGACCAACCGTTCCCATTTCCCAAAGGCCGTTTTCAAATCGGGCGTCCGCCATTTTCCGTGGACGAAGAAGTGGCCCTGTTTCAAAAAGAGCGTGTGGATATCTTGATCACCAAAAACGCAGGCGGCGCGGCCAGCCGGTCCAAACTGGACGCGGCCCGGCACTTGGGTCTGCCGGTCTTGATGATCGCGCGGCCCCAAGGGGTGGCGGGGGCTGTGACGGATGATTTGGAAAGGGTGCGCCAATGGCTGTTGGACGGATAATTCAAGGCCCCGATTGCATCGCCGAAGGTGTGGCTGCCTTGGCCCAGGCCGATCCACGCTTTGCGGCGGCGGTGGACGCCATGGCGGACCCGATCCCGCTGCGCCTGCGCCCCGGCGGGTTTGAAACACTGCTGCAAGCCATCGTGGGCCAGCAGGTTTCTGTCGCGGCGGCGGCGTCGATCTGGGCCAAGGTCCAAGGGGCAGGGCTGGCGTGCCCGGACACTGTTTTGCAAGCCGACGACGCGGCCTTTCGCGCCGCCGGTCTGTCGCGCCAGAAAATGAAATACACCCGCGCCCTGGCAGCTGCCGCCATTGACTATGACGCCCTGGCCACCATGCCCAATGACGCGGTGATCAAAACCCTGACCCAAGTGTCCGGGATTGGGACGTGGACGGCCGAAATCTATGCCATGTTTTCGCTGGGGCGGGCCGATGTTTTCGCCCACGGGGATTTGGCGCTGCAAGAAGGCGCGCGGATGCTGCTGGATTTGCCGGACCGCCCCAAGGAAAAAGCCATGCGTGACATTGCAACGGCCTGGTCGCCGTGGCGGTCCGTTGCAGCGCGGGTGCTTTGGGCCTACTACGCCCATGTCAAGCAACGGGAAGGCGTCCAATGACCAGGGTTTTGAAATCAGAATCACGCATGCCAGACAGCGGCGATGTGCGCGGCGTGGTGGTGTTTTTGCACGGCTACGGCGCCAACGGGGCCGATCTTCTGGGCTTGGCCGATGTGCTGGCCCCGCATATGCCCGACATTTTGTTCTTGGCCCCCGACGCGCCAGAAGCGACCGCCATGTCGCCCATGGGGCTGCAGTGGTTTCCCATTCCCTGGATCGACGGATCGTCCGAAGAAGATGCCGCCGATGGGCTGCGCCGGGCGTCCGATGATTTGAACGCGTATCTGGACGGGGTGTTGGTGGACTATGACCTGTTGCCCGAACAGATGATCCTGTTTGGCTTTTCCCAAGGGACCATGATGTCCTTGCACGTGGCCCCGCGCCGCGAAGACCCGGTGGCGGGCGTCGTGGCCTTTTCGGGCCGCCTGCTGGAACCGGAATTGCTGGGGGACGAAGTGCAGTCAAAAATGCCGATTCTGCTGGTGCACGGCGACGCCGACGATGTGGTGCCGCCGCAATCCTTGCCCGCCGCCGCCGAAGGTCTGCAAGAAGCCGGCTTCACCGAAGTTTATGCCCACATCATGAAAGGCACCGCCCACGGCATCGCGCCGGACGGGTTGCAGGTGGCTTTGGCATTTATGCGCAAGAGTTTCGGCCTGGAATAAGCCGCCTTTGCGCGTTTTGACCAAGGTTTGAGGGTTGCCTGATCAAAACCCCTATATATAGTCAATCCCGAAGGCCGCGTTTGGCAGTCTTACCGCCGCGGCCCTTTTGGGGGACTTTCGGCGTGAGTGAAGATTTCAGGACAGATTTTGTGAAAAGCGGACCCAGCCTGGGGCAGTGCCCGGCGCTGGTGTTGAATGCGGATTACCGGCCGCTGTCCTATTACCCGCTGTCGCTGTGGTCGTGGCAAGACGCGGTCAAGGCGGCGTTTTTGGATCGGGTGCAGATCGTGGCGGAATATGACCAGGCGGTCCGGTCCCCCACGACAGAGATTCGTATCCCGTCGGTTGTGGTCCTTAAAGATTACGTCAAACCGCAAAAGCAGGTGGCCTTCACCCGGTTCAACCTGTTCCTGCGCGATCAGTTTTCCTGCCAGTACTGTGGCACCACGGGGGATTTGACCTTTGATCACGTGGTGCCCCGGGCGCGGGGCGGGCGCACCAGTTGGGAAAACGTGGTGGCGGCCTGTTCCAAATGCAATCTGAAGAAGGGATCGCGCAGTCTGCGGCAATCGGGCTTGGCCCTGCGCCGCCAACCGCGCCAGCCGGGCGCAGAAGAGTTGCGCAATACAGGGCGTAAATTCCCCCCCAACCACCTGCACGAAAGCTGGGTGGATTTTCTCTATTGGGACGCAGAGCTGGAAAGTTAAGGGCGGCGATTTCTCTGTGAGAAATCGGATCAGAAACTCTGCGAGTTTCTGTGCGGGAAACTGATTCAGTTTCCCATCACGCCGAACAACTCGCCCCGCCCAAAACGCAGAATTTCGCGCAATGGGGGTGGTTCAGCTTCACAGGGCGTTCGGCTTCTTCCAAGGTTTCGCCCATCTCGAATTCTGGCGCATAGGGCAGCAGGGTACAGGCCAGCACCGCCAGCTTTCCAGCCCCCTTGCGTTTGACCACCATGCGCGACGACGCGCACATAATGTCGTGCGGGCTTTTGTTTAAGATCCCCCAGCACGCCGTTGTAATTTCAGGCACTTCGACGGTTTCATCCATTTCTGGGAACAGCACCGTTTCGCCGGGATTGTGCGCGTCGATGGGATAGTTTCGGTCGGCAAACAGCGCGGCATAGCCCGCGCGACCCGCCGCATCATCTTCGCCCCAAACGGTGCGGCCTGCCACGGCCATCTTGAACCCGTTGTCGCGCAGCCAATCCATGCCTTTCAGCATTTCATTGAAGCTGCCTTTGCCCCGTTCGGTGTCGTGGTTTTCGGGCTGGTGGTGGTCCACCGACACCCGCAGCGTCATCTTGCCGGGGAAAGCCGCGTCCAAGTCCAACAGCCCGGCTTGCACGCGTTTGCGCATCATGGGTTTCATGGCGTTGGTCAGGATCAAAACCTCGTACCCTGCGTCCAAGCAGCGGCGGGTGATTTCGATCATGTCGGGGTTCATGAACGGTTCCCCGCCGGTAAAGGCGATTTCGCGCACGCCCCAGTTGCGGTCCACCAATTGGTCCAAATAGTCGGACACTTCATCGGCGGTGATATACACCAGCGCGTCGTTGGTGGGGCTGCTTTCGATGTAACAGTTCAAGCATTCAATATTGCACAGCGTGCCGGTGTTGAACCACAGCGTTTCAGGGTTGCTGAGACGCACCTGCGCCCGGTCAGATCCATCCGCCGTCACAGAAGGGTCCACAAATTTGCCCGCGTTCGCAGGCAGTACAGCGCTGTCTTTCATAACATCCCCACATTCTTGGTTGCACAGGGACTATAGGGAACCATAGATGTTGCAAAACTGTTATCGCTAACGTGCACAGGATTGTGATAGGCAACGCAAAGAAGCCCTGACACAATCGGCCACGCCGCAGGAGGACACCCATGGTTTCACGCGTCATACCCGTTGATCCCTTTGATCTGGTGATTTTTGGGGGCACCGGCGATTTGGCCCGGCGCAAGATTTTGCCCGGCCTGTTCCGCCGGTTCTGCGCGGGGCAAATGCCCCAGGACGCGCAGATCATCGGCGCGGCCCGCAGCGACCTGGACGCCGCAGGGTTTCGCGATTTGGTGGCGGACGCCATCGCAGAATTCGGCGGCAAGACCTTGGCCGAATGCGGCGAATTGCCTGCGTTTTTGGACCGGCTGGATTACGTCACCATCGACGCGCGGGGCGACGACGGGTGGGCAGAGTTGAAGACCAAGATGCGCAAAGGCGTCGTGGCGGCCTATTACTTTTCGGTGGGGCCGGGGCTGTTTGGGGACATCGCCAAGCGCCTGAACAGTTGGGGCATCGCGGACAAAAACAGCCGCATCGTGGTGGAAAAACCCTTTGGCCGCGACCTGGCCAGCGCCCAAGACTTGAATGCGTCCCTGGCGGCGGAATTTGACGAAACCCAAATTTACCGCATCGATCACTATCTGGGCAAAGAAACCGTACAAAACCTGATGGCGATCCGCTTTGGCAATTTGCTGTTCGAACCCCTGTGGAACGCGCAGTACATCGACCATATCCAGATCAGCGTGGCCGAATCCGTGGGCGTCGGTGGGCGCGGGGCGTATTACGACAAGTCGGGCGCCATGCGGGACATGGTGCAAAACCACCTGATGCAACTGCTGTGCCTGATCGCCATGGAACCCCCCAGCAAGTTCGACCCCGATGCCGTGCGCGACGAAAAGCTGAAGGTGATCCGCGCGCTGCAGCCCGTCGCCCCCCATGAAATCGTGCGCGGCCAATACGGCGGCAACGATGGGCCCAGCTATCGCGACGACGCGGGCGATCCGCGGTCCTTCACCGAAAGCTATGTCGCGCTGAAAACGCAAATCGCCAACTGGCGCTGGTCGGGCGTGCCGTTTTATTTGCGCACCGGCAAACGCCTGAAGGCGCGCACGTCGGAAATCGCGGTGGTGTTCAAACCCTTGCCCCATTCCATCTTCGACGACGTGGGCGAAGGCGGCCAAAACGTCCTGGCCATCCAGCTGCAACCCAACGAAGGCATCACGCTGGATGTGACCATCAAGGAACCTGGCCCCGGCGGCATGCGCTTGGCGCACGTGCCGCTGGATATGACCTTTGCCGAAACCTTGGGCGATGAGGCCGAAGAAGCCCCCGATGCGTACGAACGTTTGATCATGGATGTGATCCGGGGCAACCAAACGCTGTTCATGCGCGGCGACGAGGTCGAGGCCGCCTGGGCCTGGACCGACCCCATCATTGACGGCTGGCGCGACCGCCACGACGTGCCCAAAATCTATGACGCGGGCAGCACGGGGCCGGAAGATGCCTTGGCCCTGTTGCACCGGGACGGGCGCAGATGGCGGGATCTGTCGGTATGATTTTGGTGGAATATGCAAGCCCCGCCGCGCTGTTTGCAGCCGTCGCCGCCCGGGTCAGCCAGGATT
The DNA here is from genome assembly GCA_020629235.1 of Planktomarina sp. Classification (GTDB taxonomy): domain Bacteria; phylum Pseudomonadota; class Alphaproteobacteria; order Rhodobacterales; family Rhodobacteraceae; genus Planktomarina. The sequence goes on along the minus strand of JAHDDS010000057.1, from coordinate 2,748 downwards.
TATCCGCCGGGGTTGCGGCCAACGGGCGCGCCGCACTGGCGGTGCCCGGCGGGTCCACACCGGGGCCGCTGTTCGATCTGTTGCAAGACGCGGATGTGGATTGGGGCAAAACCACCGTTATGCTGGGGGACGAACGCTGGGTGCCGCTGGACAGCCCGCGGTCCAACACCGGCCTGATCAAAGCCCGGCTGTTGCAGGGCAAGGCGGCGGCAGCGACCTATCAACCGCTTTACAACGGGGCCGCATCGGCCCAGGCCGGGGCAGGGGATTTGGCGCAGCAAGTGGCCGCCCATCTGCCCCTGACCGTGGCTGTTTTGGGCATGGGGGCGGATATGCACACGGCGTCCATCTTTCCCGGTGCGCCTGAACGCGAAGCGGCCCAAGCGGATGATGCCCCCGCCGCCCTGGCCATGACCCCGGGCGACGGTTTGGAAGACCGCATCACCCTGTCGGCGCGCGCCCTGGCAAGTGCGGCCCACATCCACGTGGTGATTTTGGGGGACGACAAGAAGGCCGCCCTGGCGCAGGCCCAAACCAGCGACATCGCCGCAGCCCCCATCGCGCAATTTTTGCCCAAAGCCATGGTGCACTGGGCCCCCAAAGAAGGATAAGCCCATGTGGTCCGATGTTTTGACCCAAGCCAAAGCAGCCCAGGCCCTGCGCATCGTGGATCTGTTTGACGCAGACCGCGCAGCGGGGTTTTCGGTGGCGCACGATGGGCTTTATTTCGACTATGCCAAAACCACGCTGACGCAGACATCGCGGGCGGCTTTGTTGGCCTTGGCGGACGCCGCTGATTGGACGGGCAAACGCGATGCGATGTTTGCAGGTGCCCGCATCAACATCACCGAAGACCGCGCTGTGTTGCACACCGCCCTGCGCCGCCCCGATGGGCCGCTGGTGGTGGACGGCGTCGACGTGATGGACGGCGTCTTGGCCACCCGCGCGCGCATGTTGGCCTTTGCCAAGGACGTGCGCAGCGGCGCGTTTCAAGGCCAGGGCGGGGCCATCACAGATGTGGTGAACATCGGCATCGGCGGATCGGACTTGGGCCCGGCCATGGCCTGCATCGCCCTGGCGCCCTATGCCGACGGGCCGCGCACGCATTTTGTGTCCAACGTGGACGGGGCCGATGTGGCCGACGCGCTGGCGGGGTTGAACCCCGAAACGACCCTGGTGATCGTGGCCTCCAAAACCTTTACCACGATTGAGACCATGACCAACGCCAAGACGGCGTTTGACTGGATGGCAGCCAAAGTCACCGATCCGGCCACGCAATTCGCGGCCCTGTCGTCGGCGGAAGACAAGACGGCCGCCTTCGGTATTCCAGCCGATCGGGTGTTTGGGTTCGAAGACTGGGTCGGGGGGCGGTATTCCATGTGGGGACCCATTGGGTTGTCTGTGGCCATTGCCATCGGCCCCAATGATTTCAAAAGCTTCTTGGCTGGGGCTTATGCGATGGATGAACATTTTCAAACCGCGCAAGGCCCCGACAACATGCCGCTGATGCTGGCGCTGGTGGGGATTTGGCATGCCCAAGGGTGCGGGTATGAAACCCGCGCCGTGCTGCCCTATGAACAGCGGCTGGCCCGGCTGCCAGCATATTTGCAGCAGCTGGAAATGGAATCCAATGGCAAGGGCGTGGACATGGACGGCGCGCCCGTGGCGGTGGGGTCTGGCCCCATCGTCTGGGGCGAGCCGGGCACCAACGGCCAGCACGCGTTTTACCAGCTGATCCACCAAGGCACGCGGGTGATCCCCTGCGAATTCATGGTGGGCCGGACCAGTCATGAGCCGCACCTGGCCCACCAGCATCAGCTGTTGCAGGCCAACTGCCTGGCCCAGTCCGAGGCGCTGATGGTGGGGCGCACGTTGGATCAGGCCCGTGACATAGCCGCCGCCAAGGGGTTCGCAGGGGCAGAGTTGGACCGCCAAGCCAAACACCGCGTGTTCGAAGGCAACCGCCCGTCCACCACGCTGATCTATCCCAAGCTGACGCCCTATGTTCTTGGGCAAATTGTGGCGCTGTACGAACACCGGGTGTTCGTGGAAGGGGCGATTTTGGGGATCAATTCGTTTGATCAATGGGGCGTGGAACTTGGCAAGGAATTGGCCACCGCCCTGGGGCCAGTGCTGGCGGGCGATGTGTCTGCGGCGGACAAAGATCCATCCACCCAGGCGCTGATCGCGCAGTTGACCGCTTAAAGCTGTTCGGCCCCGTCGCGCGTGATCATCACTTGGCGGGCGTGATCGGGGATGGCGGTTTTCTGCCCCTGATCGGTCAGCCACACCAGCACCGCATGGCCCGTGGCGCGCAGATCCCCCGACCAGATGGCGTATTCCATCCGAAAGCTGGTGTTGCGCAGCGAAACAGTTCGCCCGGTGATGATATAAGGTTCGTGCAGGGTCATTTCTTTCAGGAAATCCAACCCGATTTGGCGCAGCACCAAACGCGGTGGTTCGCCTGTGTAATCGGCAATGCCATAGTCCTTGAAATAGTTGATGCGGAAGTTTTCCGCCCACCGCAGATAGGCGGTGTTGTTGACGTGGCCCAACACGTCCAATTCCCCGAACCGGGTTTTGTCCGCCACGCCAAAGGTCCAAGGGGCAGGCACCCCGGCGGCGCGCAGGTCTGGTTCAAGAAGCGGGGTGTTGAAGGGGGCGGTAAATGGGACGGTCATGGGCAGTCCTGACGTTGGAGCGGGTAACGGGAATCGAACCCGTAACTTAAGCTTGGGAAGCTCGCGT
>JAHDDS010000056.1 GCA_020629235.1 Planktomarina sp. | reverse complement strand
GCTGCGCGCAAACTGGGGTTGGTGGCGTACAGCCGCGAAGACATTAAGCGGTTTTGACTGGGCCCCTGACGGAATTACAGGATTTTTTGACGCGGTTTCGCACAGCGTCCCAGGCCCATTGGGCGCTGCACAAACCCCGCAGCTTGGCCAAACAAGCGGCATGCGGCGTGGGGGGACATGATTGGGTGCCGGGTACAACGTGGGTACCATTCACGGAAGCTGAGATTGCAACGTTTGAGGCCCGCTTGGGCCATCCGTTCCCCCCGGAATATAGGGTCTTTCTGGAAACCCTGGGCACCTTGGATCGACCCCAGATCGGGTTTGGTTTTGAGGGTGACACGATGGTGCAAGGCGACTGGCACCCTTTCGTAGACTGGCGTGACCCGGTGGCGGTGTCAGCCCAGCAGGACGGCGTATTGAACAGCATCTTGTTCGACGTAGGTCACGACATTTGGTATGACAGTTGGGGCCCCATGCCGGAAGGCAAAGCAGACCAGAAGGCCCATGTCACCGCCCTGTTCCGGGCCGCCCCGCCGCTGTTGCCCGTGTTTGGGCATAGGTATTTGCTGGCCGTGGACACGCCAGCGCCTTTGCCGGTTTTGTCCATCCACCAGACCGATGTGATTGTCTGGGCCGGGTCCTTGCAAGACGCCATCATGCAGGATTTGGGGTCTTTGCTGATCCCTGGATACACCACGTCATACGGCCGCGTTCCGGACCCGCCCCGATCCTATGGCTTTTGGCACGATCTGATCGTGGTGGGTTAAGCCCCGCCGTCCAACGGATCATCTTTGGTGGGCAGCAGCCGGTCGCGCAGCGGGTCGCATTCGCGAAACACATCGCGCAGGCACACCAAGCACACGCTGCGGCGCATGTCGCGGGTCATGGCGGCGATGGCTTCGGGTTTGGATTCGTGGACGTGGTCATCGCACAGCACTTCGGTGACGTGAAACCGTTCCAACGACCGCAACAGATCGTCGGTGCCGGTCACCACATGGACCGCCCCGCCCGCGTCGCGCACATCACGCACCAAGCCGATCAGCATGTCGGCGGCGGCCAGGTCGATCTTGGCCACGCTTTTTAAATCCAAGATCAGGTTATTTTGCCCAGGTCGCGCCGCGCGCAGCCGGGCGATTTCGCGGCCCACGTTTTCGACCGATCCGAAATATAACTCTCCGGTGATGCGGATGGTCAGCATCTGGCGGCATTCGGGTTGGCCGTTGCGGTCCACCCGGCGGAATTTGCGGTCGCCCTTGGGGCTGACCAGCGGGGCCGTCACCGCCACTTCGGGCCGCGCGGTTTCATAGACAAAGACCGACAGCGACGCGATGACGCCCACATAAATCGCGAAATCGAGTTCGATCAGAAGACCAGCCGCCAGGGTCAAAACCAGGATCAATGCTTCGGGCCGGGACGTGGTGATGACGTGGTGCAATTCGTGCCAATCCACCAACTTCCAGGCCACAAACAGGATCAGGCCCGCCATGGCGGGGGTTGGGATCATGGCCACCAGGGGGCTGACGAACACCAAGATCAGCGCCAAAAATCCGCTGGCAAACAGGCCTGACAGGGGGGTGACCGCCCCGGCGGCGGCGTTGACGCCTGACCGGGTGAAAGACCCGGACCCGGCATAGCATTGGAAGAACCCGCCCACGACATTGGACAGGCCCTGGCCCACCATTTCGTCGTTGGCATCAAAGGCTTCCTTGCGGCGCACGGCGAAGGATCGGCCAATGGAAATCGCTTCCAACAACCCCACCAGGGCGATGGCGATGGCCCCGGGGGCCAGGGCGATGGTGGCGTCCAAGCTGGCTTGGGGCACGGTCAAGCTGGGCAGTGCTGCGGCCAAGGGGGCCACCATTTGCACCCCGTGGGCGGGGGCGTCCAAGGCCCAGGCCAGGGCGGATCCCGCCACCAGGGCGATCAGAAAGGCGGGCAATCTGGGGGCAAGTTTCGCCAAGGCCACGGCGGTGGCCAGGGTCACGCCGGAAATCAGCACGGCGAACCCGTTCACATCCGTGAAGTGTTCCCCCAGCCGCCACAGGCGTTCCACCACATTGCCGCCCCGTTCCACCTGCACCCCCAGGGCCCCGGCCAATTGGCTGACGGCGATCAAGGTGGCGGCGGCGGCCGTAAAGGCGGTGATGACCGAATGGCTGACGAAAGACACCAGCCCCCCCAGCCGGCCGATGCCCGCCAAGATCTGAAACAGCCCCACCAGGATCGTCAGGATCAGGGCCAGTTGGATGTACTGCTGCGTGCCCGGGGCCGCCATGTCCGACAGGGTGGCGAACAGCACAGCGGAAATCGCTGTGGTGGGGCCGGAAATCATCACCATGGACGACCCCCACAGCGCTGCGATTACGGCCGTGACCATGGCGGTGTACAGGCCATATTCCGGCGGCAACCCCGCGATGGTGGCAAAGGCCACGCCCTGGGGCAGCACGATGGCGGCGTTGGTGAACCCCGCAAACGCATCGGCGCGAAGGGTGGTTGGGCTGACCCGGTCCGCCCATTTCAGAAACGGCAGGAATGTCGTTGGTGCCATGGGTGCGGTCCTTGCCCGTCCTGGGATCGACTTTGGCCGGGCCAAGCGGGCCAACGCCATGTCGCAGTTGTTTGAAAAGCCAGCGTTGCCCCAGGTTTAGGGAAAGGGGGGCCGCACTTTTGTGCGCCCTTTGTCACGGGATGACACGGCGCGCAAGGGGATATGCCGCAGTGCAGCAATTTGACACCCACCCATGGGATGGACCCCAAGCCGCGGGGTCTTTAGCGTTGCCGCATAGAGGGACCCGCCACCATGCCCATCCCCGCCGGATATCGCGACACGCTTCTTGCCCCGCACACCCACCGCCGGGTCGAGGCGACATGGACCTTCACTGCGCCCTGCGACGGCACGGCCCTGGTGCTGCCCGATGGGCGCTGTGACATCATTTTGCGCGACCACATGGATGGCGCCTGTTCAAGACGGAACAGCCATCGGGATGTGCCAAAACCTGTCGTGACGCCTGTTTTGACCGGACCCGCCACGCGGGCCTATGCCATCACATATCGCGCGGGCGATCGGTGGCGGGGGCTGCGGTTGCGCCCAGGCCGGGGGGCCTTCATTTGGGGCGACACGCTGGCCCATCGCCGCGACCAGGTGCTGCGCGGTGACGCGGCGGGGCATGCCCTGCCCGCCTTGGGCGATGTTCTGGCCGCGCATGATCCCCTGGCCGCCCTGGCAGAATGGGCGCACAGCGCACCCGCGCCCGCAGACCCCGGCACGCCAAACCTGGGGGCCACATTGGACAGGCTGCACGCATCGGGCGGGCGCTTGGCCGTCGCGGATTTGGCCCAGCATGTGGGATGCACACCGCGCCACCTGGCCCGCGTGTTCCAACAGCGTGTGGGGATCGGGCCCAAAACCTATGGCCAGATTGTGCAGTTCCACCGCGCGTTGCGGCTGATCCGCCGCCAGGGCTTGGGCCTGGGGGCCGCCAGTGCGGAAGCGGGCTATGCCGATCAATCCCACATGACCCGCGCCTTTCGCCGCTTCGGCGGGTTTGCCCCATCGCGCATGCCGCTTGATTTGGCCCTGCCCACGCTGGTGTCTGCATAATGCCGGGGGCCCCGTAATATTGGCCCCCGTGTGATGTCCGATTTATTCAAGACGCCGCCGCCAAAGCCCGTTACGCTGGCCCCATGAAACTTGGATACATCATCATCTACGTCGCCGATGTGCCCGCCACCTTGGCCTTCTATGAAGCCGCGTTTGGGGCGCGCATCCGCTTTGTCCACGACAGCCAATTGTACGGCGAATTGGACACGGGCAGCACCGTCTTGGCCTTTGCCGGGAACGAAGCCGCAGAAATGGCCGACCTGGCCATTCGCCCCAACGACCCCGCCACCCCCGCCGCCGGGTGGGAGGTGTGCTTTGTCACCGACGATGTCGCCGCCGCCTTTGACCGGGCGTTGGCCCAAGGCTGCACCGCTGTGACCCGCCCCGAAGCCAAACCATGGGGACAAACCGTGTCCTATGTGCGCGATATGAACGGGTGCTTGGTGGAAATCGCGTCCCCTGTGGCCGGGGCACCGGGCGATGGATGACGCCACCAAAACGGCCATCACAGACGCTTTGGTGGAACTGGTGGTGGACATGCTGCCCGACGCGGGCCTGCGGACCATGTATGGCGGCACGGTCATCGAAATGGTGCCGGGCAAGGCCGCTTCGCGCATCGGCGGCATCTTCGCCTATGCCGCCCATGTATCGCTGGAATTCACCCATGGGGCGGGGCTGGCTGATCCGGACGGGCTGTTGGAAGGATCGGGCAAGGCACGCCGCCACCTGAAGCTGCACAGCCTGGCCGATATTGCAGGCAAAGACTGCGCGGGGTTTTTGCGCCAAGCGGCGGGCTGACTGACACGAAAAAGGCCCCCACGCGGGGGGCCTTCTGTGCGGTCATTCGCAAGACTTACTGGAAGTCTTACTGAATGGGCAGCGCCATGAAGCGGCTGTCGCCCTGGCGGCTGATCAGCAGCAGCAGCGACTTGCGCCCGCCTTCTTTGGCTGCCGCGATTTTGGCGGTCATTTGCGACACAGTGGTGACCTTGTCTTGGCCCGCTTCGGTGATCACGTCACCCTGACGCAGACCCTTGGCATAGGCTTCGCTGTCTTCGTCCACAGCCATAACCACCACGCCTTCCAAGTCAGCGCCCAGGGACAGACCTTCGCGCACGTCGTCCGTCAGGTTGGACAGGGTCACGCCCATGTTGTCCAATTCCATCGGCTCGTCCGGGGTGGCTTCGGGTTCCGCCGATGCAGGTTGGCTTTGCGCCTCTGCCTCTTCGCGGCGGCCCAGGGTCACCATCAAGGTTTCCGACCGCCCGTTGCGGATCACCACCACGCGGACGGCTTTGCCCACGGGGGTGTTGCCCACGGTGGTCACCAGGCCGCGCACGTCTTCGACGTCTTTGCCATCAAAGGTCACGATCACGTCACCCCGTTCGATGCCTGCGTCAGCGGCGGGGCCTGGGGGCACGTCGGACACCAGGGCACCTTTGGCTTCATCCAGCCCTTCGATGCCAGCGGCCAGGTCTTCATCCACGTCTTGGATGCGCACGCCCAGCCAGCCGCGGCGGGTTTCGCCGAACTCGATCAACTGGTCCACCACATTGGTGACGACATTGGACGCCATGGAAAAGCCGATCCCGATGGACCCACCCGACGGCGACAAGATGGCGGTGTTCACGCCCACCACGTCCCCGTCCAAGTTGAACAGCGGCCCGCCCGAGTTGCCCCGGTTGATGGCAGCGTCCGTTTGGATGAAATCGTCATAGGTGCCGGACAAAGCACGGTTGCGCGCAGACACGATCCCGGCGCTGACCGAAAAGCCCTGGCCCAGCGGGTTGCCGATGGCCATGACCCAGTCGCCCACGCGCGATTTATCGCTGTCGCCGAAGGCCACGAAGGGCAACGGCAGGTCGGCGGTCACTTTCAGCACGGCAATGTCTGTGTTGGGGTCTGTGCCGATCAGCTCAGCCGGCAGTTCTGCGCCGCTGAAGAATTCGATCATGATTTCATCCGCGCCTTCGATGACGTGGTTGTTGGTGACGATGAACCCGTCTTCACTGATCACAAAGCCCGATCCCAGGGCCGACGACCGGCGCGGGCGCGGTCCATTGTTGCGGCGGTCCTGGAATTCGCGGAAGAATTCTTCGAACGGGGATCCTTCCGGCACGATGCCTTGGGGGCCATCATTGGCGCGCCCTTCGATGGTGGTGGATGTGGTGATGTTCACCACCGACGGGCTGACCCGTTCTGCCAAATCGGCAAAGGTGTTGGGCATCATCTGGGCCGTGGCTGCGATGGCCTGGGCCAACAACAGCACGGTGGCGGTCATCAACATCCAAAGCGCCTTGGCGGGCACACGGGCGGCCACATGGGCCACCGCACGGGACTGGGTAATGGGTTTCATGGGCATCGTCCTCCTTCATGCATGGGCCCGGGTTGGGGCCAGCACATTCCTGCTTCTGGTATGAATGTAGTGTGGCCGCCCGGCAACGCAATCAGGGATTACAATTCGTAAAGAACACGTGATTTGACCGTGCGCTGGAAACAAAAAAGCCAGCCCGAAGGCTGGCCTTTGTCGTTATCGTGCGTGCGTTACTGCCCGGTGGGCGACTTCAGATAGTTGAAGAATTCGCTGTCGGGCGACAACACCATGGTGGAATTGTTGCCTTTCAGCGATGCCTCGTACGCGTTGAGCGAGCGATAGAATTCGAAGAATTCCGGGTCTGCACTGAAGGCCGTGGCGAAGATACCGTTGCGTTTCGCGTCGGCTTCACCGCGGATGATTTCCGCTTGGCGGTTGGCGTCCGACACCAATTCCACCACCGTCCGGTCTGCTTGGGCGCGGATCCGTTGGGCGGCTTCTTGACCGCGGGCCCGTTCGTCGGTGGCTTCGCGTTCGCGTTCGGCGCGCATCCGCGCAAAGGTGGCGTCCAGGTTTTCGCGCGGCAGATCGGTCGCTTTCAACCGCACGTCCACAACGCTGACGCCCAAGTCCTGCGCCTTGGCGATGGCCCCGTTGCGGATCCGCAGCATCAAAGCGGCCCGGTCGGTGGACAAAATGTCGTTCGATGTCACCGACCCCAGCACCCCGCGCAGTTCGTCGCGCAAGATGCCGTCCAGGCGGTTGGCGGCCAGCAGTTCACCGCCGCCGCCCACAGCTTCCCGAAAGCGGGTTACATCGGTGATCCGGTACCGGGCAAAGGCGTCCACCACCAAACGGCGGTCATCCAGGGGGGTGACTTCCAGCGGTTGCACGTCCAGCGACAAGATGCGGTCGTCATAGCGCACCACATCTTGGATCGGCCACGGCAGTTTGACCGCCAGGCCGGGTTCTTCTTTCACCGATTTGATCTGGCCGAATTGCAGCACCAGGGCTTTTTCGCGTTCGTCTACGATGAACAGCGCGGTAAAGGCCCAGGCCACCAAAATGGCGATGACTGGCAGAATAAGTCCGAAACGTCCCATATCAGTTGCCCCCGTTAGAGTTGCGGCGCAGTTCGTTCAACGGCAGATACGGCAAGACCCCTTGGCCCCCGCCTTCGCCGCCCAGATCATCCAAGATGATCTTATCCACATCGCCCAAAACGCGTTCCATGGTTTCCAGGTACAACCGCTTGCGCGTCACGTCCGGCGCTTTGAGGTATTCTTCCAACACGGCAGAAAAGCGCGATGCTTCACCTTCCGCGCTGTTCACCACTTGGGCGCGGTACCCTTCTGCCTGTTCCAGCACCTGCGCCGCTTCACCGCGGGCTTGCGCCAGGACTTGGTTGGCATAGGCATCGGCCTGGTTTTGCACCTGGTCGCGTTCTTGTTCGGCCGCTTGCACGTCCCGGAACGATGCGATCACGTCTGCTGGTGGGTCGGCCTTGTCGAAGTTGACCCGCACAATGTTTACGCCCGCGTCATAGCTGTCCAGCGTGTCTTGGATCAAATCGCCCAACCGGTCGGCAATGGCTTCCCGGTCGCGGTTCAAGATCGGCGCCAGTTTTGACTGGGCCACGATTTCGCGCATAGCAGATTCAGACACGGCAGAAATCGTCAGGTTCGGGTCCGCCAGGTTGAACAAGAACCGCGCAGGGTCGGATATGTTCCAGACCACCTGGAAGTCGATGTCCACCACGTTTTCGTCACCCGTCAGCATCAACCCGCTGTCGGACCCGTTGCGGCCCGTGCCGATGGCTTCGGTTCGTTCTGTGGTCACAGGCACCACTTCGGCGGTGACCAGCGGCCAGGGTGCGAAGTTCAGGCCCGGATTGCCGATGGATGAAAATTCACCCAAGAACAATTCCACCGACCGTTCTTCGGGCTTGACCGTGTAAAAGGACGCCATGCCCCACAGCACCACGCCTGCGATGGCCCCCAAGGCCAGCATGCCCTTGGAAATGCCGCCGCCGTCGCCGCCCGCGCCACCACCGGTGCCGCCGCCAGAACCGCCCTTGCCGCCCATCAGGACGCGCAGCTGTTCTTGGCCTTTTTTCATCAAATCTTCGATTTCGGGGATCTGTCCCCCTTCAGGGCCGCGATTGCCGCCCCGTTGGCGGTCATCCCCGCCCCCGCGATTGTCGTTACCGCCACCGCGGTTGCCACCGCCGCTGCCCCATGGGCCGCCATTGTTACCTGCCATCTAGGTCTTTTCCCCTCAGCATTCGTGTCTGTTGCATACCTGTGCGCCTTGCCTCAATTTTCAAGTCGTGCGCACGGGCGTTTTCATGGTCACCAGTTCTTCTGCCGCCGTGGGGTGCACGGCGCAGACCCGGTCAAAATCTTCTTTGGTGGCCCCCATCTTGACGGCAATGCCCGCCAGTTGGATCATCTCTCCCGCCCCGTCCCCCACGATGTGGCAGCCCAAAACCACGCGGGTTTTCTGGCTGACGATCAGTTTCATCAGGACCTTGTGGGCCCCGTCGATGAAGCTGACGTTCATGGGCCGAAAGGATGTGGCATAAACTTCAATGGGTTCTTGGCGGGCAGCGTCTTCTTCCGACAGGCCCACGGTGCCGAATTCCGGCTGGGTGAACACCGCCGTGGGGATCAGGTCGTGATCCACAGGCGTGGGGGTGTCTTTGAAGACCGTTTCCACAAAGGCCATGCCTTCGCGGATGGCCACCGGCGTCAAATTCACCCGGTCAGTGACATCGCCGATGGCATAGATCGACGGCACACTGGACTGCGACAATTCGCTCACCGCCACTTGGCCTTTCGGGCCCAGGTCCACGCCCGCCGCGTCCAACCCCATGCCGTCGGTGTTGGGCCTGCGCCCGGTGGCGAACATCACCGTGTCAAAGGCCTGGTCTTCGCCGTCGGTGCCCGTGACGATCAACCCGCCCCCGTCTTTGGCAATGGCCGCGACATTCAGCCCGGTCACGACGTTGACCCCCCGGGCCGCCATGCCTTCAACGATCAGGCTGCGCGCTTCTTCGTCAAAGCCGCGCAGGACTTGTGCGCCGCGATACCACAGGTGGGTGTCGACCCCCAAACCGTTCATCACGCCCGCAAATTCGCAGGCGATGTACCCGCCCCCCACGATCAGCATTTTGCGCGGCAGGGCGTCCAAGTGGAACACATCGTTCGACGTGATGGCGTGATCAGCCCCCGGCACATCGGGCACCACGGGGCGCCCGCCCGTGGCCAGCAGAATGGTCTTGGCGGTGATGTCTTGGCCCGTGGACAGGGTGACAGTGTGGGCGTCTTTGACCGTGGCGCGGGCGTCATAGGTGGTGACGCCAGAATTTGCCAAAAGCTTGCGATACACACCTTCCAGGCGGTCCAATTCGCCGTGCAATTTGCCGCGAAACTTGGGCCAGTCGAACCCGCCGATCTGGGCGTCCCAACCGTATGCCGCCGCTGCTGGCACGGTTTCAGAATATCCGGACGCAAAGACCATTAACTTCTTTGGCACGCAGCCACGAATGACACAGGTGCCGCCGTATCGGTCCTCTTCGGCCAAGGCCACTTTTGCCCCAGCGTCGCCTGCAGCCACCCTGGCGGCCCGCACGCCCCCCGATCCGCCGCCGATTACAAAGAGGTCATAGTCATAGGTCATGGAAGGTCCATAAAATCAGGTGCGTCTGGTCCCATACAATGTCGGGACGGCCGATCAATCTGCAAGGTCGGTAAACAGATTGTCAGTGTCCAAGAAGTCGATTTGATCTTCGCCGATGGTGCCTGCGTTGATGTCGTGGGTTTCCACTTTGCCGTCGCCGTGGCCCATCACCACGATGTCGCAGATGTCGATGAACAGCCCGTTTTCCACCACGCCCGGCACCTGGTTCAGGGCCAAGGCCAACTGACGCGCGTTGCCGATGCGGTTCAGGTGGCAGTCCAAGATGTGGTTGCCTTCGTCGGTCACATAAGGCGCGTCGCCGTTCATCCGCAGTGTGGTCTTGCGCCCCAGCACATCCATAGACACCAGCAATTCTTCCAGCAGGGCCTTGGACGTTTGCCAGCCAAACGGGATCACTTCCACCGGCAGGGGAAAGTTGCCCAGGGTGTCCACGCGTTTGGACACGTCCGAAATCACCACCATTTGGTCGCTGGCCGTGGCCACGATCTTTTCTTGCAACAGCGCCCCGCCGCCGCCCTTGATCAGGTTCAGGTCTTTGTCGAATTCGTCGGCCCCGTCGATGGTCAAATCCAGCCAGCGCGCTTCATCCAAGCTGATAACATTCAGGCCCAACTGGTTGGCCAGGGCTGCTGTACGGGTGGACGTGGGCACGCCCTTGAAGGTCAAGCCTTCGGTCTGCATCTTGTCCGCCAGGCACCGCACCAGCCAGGCCGCAGTGGACCCCGTGCCCAAGCCCACGGTCATGCCGTCTTGGACATATTCCGCAGCTTTGCGGGCAGCCACAAACTTGGCCTTATCAATCGGCGACAACTCTCCGGACATTTACGCGACTCCCCACTTGGTGGGGGGGTTATAGCCTTAAGATCGCACCGGGTGCGAGCGCGTTTTCCCAAGGATCGCCCGGCCATGGCGGACAAAACACAAACGGCCCCCGCGCTGCGGGAAATCAGGTTGTACGTGGCCCGCTTCTTGTTATGTTATAACATACCTAACTCACCACCACCAAGGGCTGTCCCATGCGCAACAACTGTGGCACCACAACATTGAAACGCACCCGCCAGGGGCACCGCGCCATGCGCGACTTCGATCAATTGCCCAAACCGCTGCGGGCCTGGGTGGCCAAAGCGCACCTGCCCTGGCGGGCGGGGTCGGTGAAATCGGCCTATGACAAGGCGCTGAAACGCACCGGCAGTCCGGCTTTGGCCCTGGCGGAATTGGACCGATTGCAACGTACCAAAGTGGCCAAAGACGCCGCCGCGATTTGGGGGGCCACCCACCCTGCAGCTTTTGCCCCGCGGGGCGGACCGCACAGCCCCTAAACGGTCGCTTTTGGCTGGCTGCCCCTGGGTCCAATGTGCCAAGACGCCCGCAAGACTTGGGGGCGCACGATGTTTCTTTCTGTATTCGACATGTTCAAAGTGGGCGTCGGCCCGTCATCGTCGCACACCATGGGGCCCATGGTGGCGGCGGGGCGGTTCTTGGACCAGCTGCGCGCCAGTGCGTTTCGCCCGCGCGGCGTGCGCGCCCGCCTGCACGGGTCTTTGGCCCACACCGGCGTGGGCCACGCCACCGACCGCGCCACGATCCTGGGCCTGGCGGGGTTCTTGCCCGACACCTTCGATGCCGCAAAAGCAGACGTCGAACTGGACCGGATCAAGGCAGAAGGCACTGTCCGGCCAGACGGGCTGGGGGAATTGGTTCTGGACCCAAAAACAGACATCGCCTTTGACTTCGGCCCCGCCCTGCCGGGCCACGCCAACGGGTTGATCTTGATGGCCACCGACGCCCAGGGCGATGTGATCTTGCAAGAAACATACTATTCCGTGGGCGGCGGCTTTGTGTTGACCGCCGATGAAATGGCCCAAGGCGGCGCCGTAGACGACGGCGCGCCCGTGCCCCACCCCTTTGCCACCGCCACCCAAATGCTGGAATTTTGCCAATCAACCGGCAAATCCATCGCCCAGATGAAGCGCGACAACGAACTGTCGCGTATGCCGGGACTGGACTTGGACACAGGCCTGGCCCGCATCTGGGACGTGATGAACGACTGCATCAACCGGGGCTTGGACAGTGATGGCACCTTGCCGGGGGGGCTGAACGTCAAACGCCGGGCCAAAGGCATTTATGACGCGCTGCAGGCCGAACGGGGCATGAACCTGACCGCCCCCCACACCATCAACGATTATATGTCCGTCTATGCCATGGCGGTGAACGAAGAAAACGCAGCCGGCGGCCAAGTGGTGACCGCCCCCACCAACGGGGCGGCGGGGGTGGTGCCTGCCACGATCCGGTACTGGCTGGATCACGTGCCCGGGGCAACCCAGGCAAAGGTGCCCGACTTCCTGCTGACGGCCGCAGCCATCGGCGGGTTGATCAAGTACAACGCCAGCATTTCCGGCGCGGAATGCGGCTGCCAGGCGGAAGTGGGCAGCGCTGCGGCCATGGCGGCGGCGGGCCTGTGTGCCGTGATGGGCGGCACGCCCGAACAGGTGGAAAACGCCGCCGAGATCGCCTTGGAACATCACCTGGGCATGACCTGCGACCCGGTAAAGGGCTTGGTGCAAGTGCCCTGCATCGAACGCAACGGGCTGGGGTGCATCAAGGCCGTGTCGGCGGCATCGCTGGCCCTGCGCGGGGACGGCACGCACCTGGTGCCGTTGGATGCCTGCATTGAAACCATGCGCCAAACCGGCAGCGATATGGACGAACGGTACAAAGAAACGTCCCTTGGCGGGTTGGCCGTGAACGTGCCCAACTGCTGATGGATCAGGGCCGCGACACCACCCGCCTGGGCATTCTGCTGATGGTGGGCTTTTGCGTCATGGCCCCGCTGTCAGAGGCGTTTGTGAAAATGATCGGCACCGCATTGCCCCTGATGCAAGTGGTGTTGGTGCGGTTTTTGGCCCCGCTGGTTTTGATCCGCCCCCGGCTGTGGCGCGACCGGGCGGTGACCTGGCAGCGACCCGGCGTGATGCCCTTGGTGATGCTGCGCGGCGTGCTGCACCTGACGGCGATATCGTGCTTCTTTTTGTCGTTGCGGTACTTGCCGTTGGCGGATGCCTTGGCCATCGCCTATGTCATGCCGTTTTTCATCATCAGCGTGGGGTGGTTCACGGGCGAACCCCCCAGCCGCGTACAGGCGGCCATGTGTTTGGTGGGGTTCATCGGCACATTGTTGGTGGTGCAACCCAGCTTTGCCCGGGTCGGCTGGCCCGCCCTGCTGCCTGTCGCGGTGGCGGTGGTCTTCACTGGGTTCATCTTCATCACCCGCCGCCTGACCCGCACCATCGACCCCATCGACCTGCAGGCCATGAACGGGATCGCCGCCAGCGCGGTGTTGGTGCCCATTGTGGCCATGGGCACGGTCTGGGGCTGGTCCGAGGTGCGGCTGGTGCCCATCGACGCCCAGCAGTTTTGGTGGCTGTGCGGCGTGGGGTTCATCGGCACATTGGGGCATCTGTCCATGACCTGGGGGCTGAAGCTGGCCCCACCGTCCACCTTGGCACCCGTGCAGTACCTGGAAATCGCGTTCGGCGCGGCCTTTGGGTGGCTGTTTTTCAAAGACCTGCCCAACGGTCTGGCCGCTTTGGGGATATTGGTGGTGGTGGGGGCCGGTCTGATGGTGCTGTTCAGCGCGCCACCTGCGCAAAAACCTGCACCAAATCCGGCAGACAGCTGACAGGCACAATGGCAAGCAGCCCCGGACCGCTGGCGTGCAAGTGCCATGTATCTGCCGCCATGTGATTTGACGTACTGATCAGACCATCGGGGGCCATCGCCGCATCGTCCAGCGGGTACCGCACCCCTTGGCTGGTGCAGGTGACCGCCACAAGGGGATAGAGCGCAACAGGCGCGCCCTTGGGCACAGGCACTGCAACGTCTTGCAATGGCGGCACCTGAAACACCGCCACATCCCCGTCAAAGGCCACCACGGGTCGGGGCGTTTTCACCAGGGTGGAAAAGGTCGCCAACTGGTGATCCAGCCGCCCCCCCAAAACCCCCGCCGCCAACACCGCAGGGGCGTCTACAGCGGCCAGGGCTTTTTCAAAATCCGTCAGGTTTTGGTCCGGCGTTTGCACAACCTGCACCGGACCCAGGGTGGCCAAGTCCACCGAATCGAGATCCCCCACCACCAAATCGGGCACGATCCCAGCCGCTTGGGCATGGGCCAACCCGCCGTCTGCGCACACAACCCGCTGGTACAGCCCATGGGCGGATTTCAGCACCGATGCGGGTGCAGGACCTGCCCCGATTAGAAGAATCGGTTCATTTGAGGTTAAATGCACGTCAGCCATGGGGGATATTAACCGATCGTTGACCTGATTCACCACATTCCTGCCCAGAAAATACGCGGGAAACGCCCCAGCATCGGACCATTGCGGGCGCGTTTGGGGATCATAAATAATTTGACGAAAAAGCGAATCGAATGACACGCGGGGTCGCAAAATGGTTGCGAATAACAAGGTTCTGACGGTTTCCTACGGGGTGTTTTCTTGCACCTTGGAAGGGTTCGACGACAGTTTTGATACGATGAAAGCCATCGCGGAATATTTCCGTGATCTGGCCGCCGACGACAGATATTTCGGGGCTGAACCGCCCCAACCTGACGCGGATGTGCTGGCAAAAATCGCTGAAACGCAGTTGGCCCGGCACGTGTCTGGGGAACTGGCAGGCAATTCTGTGGTGTTGCGCCCTGCCCTGGCTGGCCAGTCCGGCCTGACGGCCGCCCCTGAACCAGATGACGGTGCCCAAGACGTGATCGGGGACGCGCGCGACGACGCGTTGGAACTGGACACCGCTGGCATGGATGCCCTGGACACACCGCTGGTGGATGACGCAGACGCCGATCTGGAAGCGCCAGAACAAGTGGCCGATGCAAACGCCGAAGACGAACTGGAAGACGCCGCCGCGCAAGACGCCGCGCGGATGAAGGCAGAAGCTGAGGAGAAAGCGGAAGAAGAAGCTGCAGCCAGAGCGGAAGCTGAGGCAAAAGCAGAGGCTGAGGCTGAAGCTGAGGCCGCTTTGGCCCAAGCAGAGGCAGATGCCAAAGCCGCTGCCGAAGAAAAAGCCCGGCAAGAAGCAGAAGCCAAAGCCCAGGCCGCAGCAGAGGAAGACGCCCGCCAAAAGGCAGAAGAAAACGCCCGGCTGAAGGCCGAATCTGAAGCTGCCCAAGCAAAGGCCCTGGCAGATCTGCAAGCCGAAGAAGACGCCCGCCAAAAAGCCATCGCCGCCGCCCAAGCAAAAGCTGAAGCTGAAGCAGAGGCTGAGGCGGAAGCGAAAGCAGAAGCAGAAGCAGAAGCAGAAGCAGAAGCAGAAGCAGAAGCAGAA
>JAHDDS010000007.1:58197-68261 GCA_020629235.1 Planktomarina sp. | reverse complement strand
GCAACTGACTTTTAATCAGTGGGTCACAGGTTCGAATCCTGTAGGGCTCACCAATATTTCAGACATTTAGAATCTTGAGGCACGGCGTCTTGCTGCAACGCATCGGAATTTAGCCTGAGCGCTTCACCCCTTTGCAGCGGCGCAGCGAATGTCTGTCGGCACTTCGGACCGCCATGCGCGCCGCTGGTGTGAAGCGGATCATGGTGTTGTCCTCTGGCGGCACCGTCGACAATGACAAAGCGCCTGGATTTATACACCAAACTGCTGCGCCGCCTGTTGATCAACACCCACACAGACATGGCCCGGATGGAAACGATCCCTGAGGAAAGCCAAGATATTGAGTGGACCAATGTGCGTCTGACGTATCTTCGCAAAGGCCCGTCCAAGCCGTTCCCCGGTCTGGAATGCAAGCTGGATCGGGGGAACTTTCAGATCCATTTCACCGATGCGGCACGGTTCATTGTGGACGCGCTGACGGCACGTGAATGGATCAACGCGCACCCGGTGCTGGGATATGACAAAGGCGCAAAGGCAATCTCGATTTCCACGACGGCCGCATTGGCCTAAGACCTGTCGAAACAGCAGAAGAAATATTTGGCGCGTCCAGTATGTGGGCGCGCCTTTGCAGTCATAGAGAACATTGCGTCGGTTGACCGCAAAGGGCCAAATTAACGGCTGCCACGTGGTGCAAGAATGACTGCCTTTATATCCCCTAGCTTGCAAACAGCTGATCGATGTTCTTGAAGGCCTTCAGCTCAATTGCATTGCCGGCATCCTTCATCCCCATATGCTGAGCGACCCCGCGTCGCGCATTATCGCACTTTGTGAAGACGCCAAATCACCCGCATTGTTTGTTTGAATGCATGGATGGATGCGGCAGCGCACCTGCCGTCTTCCGTTGCCTTTTCGAATTAATTGGCGAAAAATTTGAACACACCAATCATAAAATGTATGTTAATCGTGAAGAAAACGCCGAGGAAATAAGGGTATGAATGAACAAGATATCCCTAAACGCCGCATTGTTTCATCACGCCATTTGGCAGACGGAGAGAACTGGGAAGCCTCGGAAATAGAATACGGGATGATCATTGCGTACAACGCTTTTTCGCGGTGGATGACGCGGTGCATGTCTGCGGCGGGCAACACTGACCTGACCCCTTTGGAAATTCTTGTGTTGCACAACACCAACCACCGGGGACGTGACAAACGCCTAACGGACATCTGCTTTCTGCTGAACATCGAAGACACGCACACAGTGAACTACGCACTGCGCAAGTTGATGAAGATGGAACTTCTGGTGTCCCAAAAGCGCGGGAAAGAGGTGTTTTACAGCACGTCCGAAACCGGGGCAGATCTTTGCGAAGCGTATCGCGAAATGCGGGACCGTTGCTTTTTGGATGGCCTATCGCGCCTGGACCTGACTGGCGAAGAGATGCGCGAAATTGCAGCAAGTCTGCGCGCCCTGTCTGGCCAATATGATCAGGCCAGCAGGGCGGCGGCGTCGCTTTAACTTGTCATAAATGTGGGCAGGAAAGTCACGATCTGTGGGAACATACAGATCAAAAACACCCCCAACAAAAGCAGCAGGAAGAACGGAAAGGCCGCTTTTGCGATCCGCAGAATATCGATGCCCGTCAGGCCTTGGATCACAAACAGATTGAACCCCACGGGCGGTGTGATCTGACTCATCTCAACAACGATCACCAGATAGATGCCGAACCAAATAGGGTCGATGCCCACGGCTGTGACCATCGGCATGATGATGGACGTGGTCAGCACAATGACAGAAATACCGTCCAAAAAGCAGCCAAGGATGATGAAGAATATCGTCAGCGCGATCAGCAGTGCGCCGACAGACAAGTTCATGTCTGAAATCCACGCCGCTAGGTTGCGCGGCAGCCCCGTAAAGCCCATCGCCACGGAAAGGAACGCCGCCCCAAGCAAGATCAGGGCAATCATGCAAGACGTGCGCGTGGCAGACATCACCGCTTCGCCGAACAATTTCCAAGTGAAGGATCCAGAAGTCCACGCAAGAAGGGTGGCAAGGACCACGCCCAAGGCAGCGGCATCCGTTGGCGAGGCCAGCCCGCCGTAGATCGACCCGATCACACCACCGATCAACAGCGCCACGGGGATCAACCGACGCGATGCGCGGAATTTTTCCCGAAGCGAAAATTTCTCGTCGATCGTTGGGATCAGTTCTGGGTTCATCCAGGCGCGCACCGCAACATAGCTGGCAAATAGCGTCATCAGCATGATGCCTGGGATGATCGCAGCAATGAACAAGCGCGCGATCGATTGTTCCGTGGCCACGCCATAGACGATCAAGATGATGGAAGGTGGGATCAGCAGGCCCAAGGTGGCCGATCCGGCCAGCGTGCCAAGGATCAAGCTTTCGGGATACCCGCGTTTTGTAAGCTCTGGCACGGACATGCGTCCGATGGTTGCAGCCGTCGCGGCAGAGGATCCGGACACAGCCGCAAAGATGGCGCAACCGAAGACGTTTACGTGCAGCAACCGCCCCGGCGCGCGGCTGAGCCACGGCACAAGTCCTGTGAACATGTCATCGCTCATCCGGGACCTGAGAAGGATTTCTCCCATCAAAATGAAAAGCGGCAAAGCCGTCAAAGCCCAGCTGTAAGAATGCCCCCAAAAGGTGGACGCCAATACCAAGCCAGACGGCGCATTGGAGAAAAAGACAAGGCCCGCCAATCCAACCAGCGACAAAGAAACGGCCACCCAAACCCCGCTGGCAAGCAAAGCGATCAACAGACCAAGCAGTGTAAGTCCAATAAGCGGATCAGACATCGTCACACCTCCCCTGGGCTGGACAGGATTGGCGCACGGGCCATCAACAATTCCACCAGTGTGTGAACGACCGACACAAGCAACAGTCCGATGCCAAACGTGGCAACGCTTTGTGGAACCCAAAGCGGAACAGGGATGATCCCGTTCGACACATCGCCGTAGTGGACACTTTCACGCACCAGGTCGCCCATGAAATAAGTGGCGTACCCGATCAAGCCGGTTGCGATCAGCAACACGAAGACTTCCGCGTAAAACTGCATATGTTGGGGCAAGCGGGACACCACCAGGTTCACCCGAATATGCCCGCCAGCGCGCAGGGTATGCGCCAAGGACAGGAACGTCGCGCCGGCCAACATGAAGCCGGAAAAATCAGCGTAAGACGGGATCGTGGACGGCAAAACGCCCGGGGCGATCCGGCCAAATGCATTCAAGCAAATCTGGGCAGAAATTAACACGCAGATGCACAAGATAAGGCCACCAGCGATCATGCCGCATAAGTCGTAGAGTTTTTGAAGAAAACGCAACATGTGCTTGGTGTCCTTTGACAAAAGAATAGCCGATAGCATTACACTACCGGCCATTCCAGGGAGGTTTTAGTTGTTGTAGGCGTTCAGGACGGCGCGCGCACTGTCAGATGCAGCCGCATCCCAAGTGCCCAGCATCGTTTTGCCGATGCCCTGCAACCCTTCGATCAAAGTTGCGCTTGGCTCGTAAACAGTGATGCCGTTTTCCGCCAGGGCAGCCGTCATGCTTTCTGCTTCAGCGGCAGACATTTCCCAACCGCGCTTTTCTGCAGTTGCTGCTGCGGCCATAACGGCAGCTTGCGTATCAGCATCCAAACCGTCGAACATACGCTTGTTGATCACCACGATGTTCTTTGGCACCCACGCGTTGATCGGGGTGTAGTGTGTCACAAAATCCCAAGCGGTTGAATTCACACCGGTGGAAGGGGACGTAATCATCGCTTCCACTTGGCCTGTTGCGAAAGCCTGCGGGATGTTTGACGCTTCGATCTGAACTGGGGACGCACCCGCCAATGTTGCAAATTCTTCTAATGCAGCGTTGTACGCACGAAAGCGCAGACCGTTCAGGTCTTCAACCTTGGTAATTTCACCTTTGGTGTACAGACCTTGGGCAGGCCATGGCACCGAGAACAATGGCATCAGGCCCTGTTCAGCGAAAAGTTCTGTAATCACTGGTTTTTGCGCGGCCCACAGGCGTTCTGCGTCGTCATAGCTGGTTGCAACAAAGGGCTGGCTGTCCACGCCGAATGCCAGATCTTCGTTCGACAGGCGCGACAAGAAAAATTCGCCCAGCGGGACAGAACGGTTGCGGATTGCACCTTTGATTTCCGCGTGTGGGAACAATGATCCTGCGGAATGCAGTGTGATGTCCAAGCTGCCGTTTGTCGCAGCCCGTACATCATCTGCAAATTTTGCAATGTTTTGCGTGTGGAATGTGCTGTCACCGTATGGTGTTGGCATGTCCCAGTTTTGCGCGGACGCTGTTGAAGCGCAGAACAGTGCGGTTGCGCCAATGATGAAGTGTTTCATGAGGTCTCTCCCTGTCGATTTCACTATGGGTCGAATTCATACGAATCCATTACGTTGACAATTTGTCAGCGTTATACACATAAGGCAACAACAAATTGATTCTGGGAGGTCGGTGTGGATCACGAGCAGACGGATAAATGGCAATTTTGGGTCGACCGCGGTGGCACGTTTACTGACATTGTGGCCCGAAAGCCGGACGGGACGCTTAAAACCCACAAGCTTTTGTCAGAGAATCCAGAGGTTTATCCAGACGCCGCTGTGTTTGGCATCAAGAAACTTTTGGGCGTGGACCCAAAGGCAGATATTGCGCCGGGCCAGATTGCTGCAGTGAAGATGGGGACCACGGTTGCAACAAACGCGCTGTTGGAACGCAAAGGGGATCGCACAGTTTTGCTGATCACCAAAGGTCTGCGGGATCTTTTGCGGATCGGTTACCAGAATCGCCCCGACTTGTTTGCACTGAACATCAAACTGCCGGAACTTTTGTACGATGACGTGATCGAAATCGACGAACGTGTGGCCGCCGATGGAACCGTCATCGATCCCCTTAACACGACTAAAGCGCGCGAAGCGCTGTCGTGGGCCTTCGGCAAAGGATATCGGTCCGTGGCAATCGCGTTGATGCATGGGTACAAATACACCGACCACGAAAAACACTTGGGCAAAATGGCCGTCCAATCAGGTTTCACCCAAGTGTCACTCAGCCACGAAGCAAGCCCCCTAATCAAGCTTGTGTCGCGCGGGGACACTGCCGTGGTGGACGCATATCTGTCCCCGATCTTGCGCCGTTATATTGACCAAGTGGCGTCGGCGCTGAACGCCAGCACGGGCGGCTGTGACAGTTTGATGTTCATGCAATCCAATGGCGGACTGACCGATGCGGGTCGGTTCCAAGGTAAGGACGCCATTTTGTCGGGTCCTGCGGGCGGCGTTGTCGGCATGGTCCGCACCGCCGCAGATTTGGGATTTGATCGCCTTATCGGTTTTGACATGGGTGGCACGTCCACGGACGTGTGCCACTATGCGGGTGAATTTGAACGTTCGTTCGAAACTGAAGTCGCCGGCGTGCGGATGCGCGCGCCGATGATGTCCATTCACACCGTGGCAGCGGGTGGCGGGTCGATCTTGTCGTACCGCGATGGCCGAATGCAGGTGGGCCCCGAAAGCGCGGGCGCCAATCCAGGTCCAGCCGCGTACCGCCGTGGCGGGCCTTTGACAGTGACAGATTGCAATGTCCTGCTGGGCAAACTGCAACCTTCGCAATTCCCGTCGGTCTTTGGCCCCAACGCAGACCAGCCGCTGGACGCCGACGTTGTCCGCGCGAAATTCAACGATCTGAAGGCTGAAATCGCGACCGACAAAACCATCGAAGAAATCGCCGAAGGCTTCTTGCGGATCGCCGTGGAAAACATGGCCAATGCCATCAAACAAATCAGCGTTCAACGCGGCTATGATGTAACAAAATACACGATGAACTGCTTTGGTGGCGCAGGGGGCCAGCATGCCTGTCTTGTGGCCGACACCCTTGGGATGGACAGTATTTTCATCCACCCCTTTGCAGGCGTCTTGTCCGCCTTTGGAATGGGTTTGGCCGATGTAAGGTCCATCCACGAACACCAGTTTGCGGGCGCGATCCACGACACAGACCTTGCTGAAACCGCCCTTGCAGATCTTATCACGGCGGCTGAACAGGATGTGCGGGCACAAGGCATCGACGATCGCGACATCACCACGATCACGTCGGCACATATTCGCACTGACGGCGCGCACCAAACGCTGGAGGTTCCGTTCGGCACACCTGAACAGATGACCCAAAGCTTCAATGCCGCCCACAAAACGCGCTTTGGCTTCGTGCCCGAGAATGCAGTCCTGATCATTGATTTGCTGACGGCTGAAGCCGTCGGTTCCACCGGCGAGGCAGTGACCCTGCCGGACACTGTATCGGTCGAAGCGGACGCAAAGACGGCGCAGATGTATTCGGGCGACGGCTGGTCCGAAGTGCCGTTGGTGAACCGCACAACACTTGCAAATGGCGATACTGTGTCCGGCCCCGCAATTCTGATCGAACCCACCGGCACCAACATCATCGAAGCCGGATGGCAGGCCGAATGTGTCGCGGGTGGCAATCTTGTGTTGCGTCGAATTGTGCCGCTGGAACGGGCCGAGGCGATTGGCACCTCGGTCGATCCGGTTATGCTTGAGGTGTTCAACAACCTCTATATGTCCATTGCCGAACAGATGGGCGCGACGCTGGCGAACACGGCTTATTCTGTGAACATCAAGGAACGGCTGGATTTTTCTTGCGCGATTTTTGACCACAACGGTGATCTGGTGGCCAACGCGCCCCATGTGCCGGTGCACCTTGGGTCCATGTCAGGTTCTGTTCGGTCGATCCTGCGCCAAAACGCTGGCAAAATCCGCCCCGGCGATGTGTTCATGATGAACAACCCGTTCAATGGCGGCACCCATTTGCCGGATGTCACGGTGATCACCCCTGTGTTTGACGACGCGGGCGAAAACATCATCTACACCGTGGCCTCTCGCGGGCACCACGCGGATATCGGCGGGACCACCCCCGGCTCTGCCCCGCCCGACAGCCGCCATATCGAAGAAGAAGGTGTGTTGATCGACAATTTTCTGCTGGTCAAACAGGGCGTGCTGCAAGACCAACAAACGCGCGACCTGCTGTCTTCCGCCAAATACCCCTGCCGCAACGTCGATCAAAACATGGCAGACCTGTCGGCCCAGATTGCCGCGAATGCGACGGGTGAACGCGAATTGCAGAAAATCACGCGACAGTTCGGCCTTGATGTGGTGCATGCCTATATGGGCCACGTGCAGGACAACGCGGAAGAAAGCGTGCGCCGTGTGCTCGACGTGCTGCATGATTGCGCGTTTACCTATCCGCTCGACAGCGGGGCCGAGATCAAGGTGAAGATCACCGTCGACAAAGCGACGCGATCCGCGGACATCGACTTTACCGGCACCTCGCCGCAGGACGATCTGAACTACAACGCGCCGTTGTCGATCTGCCGCGCCGTGGTTCTGTATGTTTTCCGCACGCTGGTGGGATCGAACATCCCGATGAACGAAGGCTGCATGAAGCCCCTGCACCTGACAGTGCCCAAGGGATCAATGATCAACCCTGATGCACCGGCTGCAGTCATTTCCGGCAACACCGAGGTGTCGCAGGCGATTGCCGATACGCTCTATGGCGCGCTTGGGGTGATCGCGGGCAGCCAAGGGACGATGAACAATTTTGTCTACGGCAATGACACCTATCAGAACTACGAAACCATCTGTGGTGGCACTGGGGCGGGCGATGGGTTTGATGGCGCAAGTGCGGTGCACAGCCACATGACAAACACCCGCATGACCGACCCTGAAGTGCTGGAAACGCGGTTTCCCGTCAGGGTCGAAGAATTCTCCATCCGGCGCGGTTCGGGCGGCGGCGGGGCATTCAAAGGGGGCGACGGGATCGTGCGCAAGCTGCGGTTCAACGCGCCGATGACCGTAACAACCTTGACTTCTAATCGACAAACCGCGCCCCACGGGGCCTCAGGTGGCTTGCCCGGTGCGACGGGCGAAAACTCCATTGTTCGTTTGGATGGGTCGACGGAATTGATGAAAGGCAATGATGTGGCCCAAATGAAGGCGGGCGACATCTTCGTTCTGAAATCACCCGGCGGTGGCGGCTACGGGGTGGTCGCACCATGAACAACGATAGCGTCATTCACGTGTCGTGCGGTCAGTCCCATT
Organism: Planktomarina sp.; assembly: GCA_020629235.1. GTDB lineage: Bacteria > Pseudomonadota > Alphaproteobacteria > Rhodobacterales > Rhodobacteraceae > Planktomarina. The sequence continues at coordinate 60,141 of JAHDDS010000007.1, read as the reverse complement.
TTGCCCAATCCGACTTGTCACGGCATAGTCACCAGAAAACCGAAAAATCCCGGCATCCAACGGAACGAGACAGAGGCTGCACGCAGCTTTTGAGGCTTAACTTCAACATTTTGGGCATTCCTTGGAATGCACCGGAAACGCCAAGAAATTCTATGTTGGTGACACGAAATCAATAGGTCACAGGTTCGAACCCTTTAAGGCTCACCTCTCTGCTTTCATTGTTGCGACAGAAGTTCCTGAAACCGCGCGATGGCTTTTTCAGGGCCGTCACCGGGTGCTGTTCCACTTTCATACAGCGCGCGAAGCAACAGCACATCATTGTCACGTTTGAACTTTGATGACCCGGCCCGATCGTCAAACGTAAAAAACGGGGTGTCCTTGGCATCAATCAGCGGCCCCATGGCGTGCAGGATTTCTTCCCACAGGCATTCAGCCGTGTCTTCGGCCAGCCCAGTGTTGGCCACGATGGACACATATGCGCCAAGCCGGACCCCGCCGCGCGAACGGGACGCATAAAAACACCGCGCCCGTCCGCCAGACATCTGGGCGCGCGTGGCATTGGGCGTCATACCCCAAAGACCGTTCAAAACAGCAATGTCAGGGCGGGGGGCCACCGCGATAACCAAATCAACGCTGTGGGTCTGACCATCGCCCAAATCGACAAACACATTGTGCCCACTGGGACCGCCTTTGCGCATGGCCATGGCCAATCTTTGGGGGCCGTACCCAAATGCACGTGGCAAAGGTCGGGTTGTAACGTTGCCAAAGAGTGAATCGCCATAGGGCGCAGAAATGGCGTTTTCCAAAATGTCGCGAATGCGCTCAATTTCAGCCCAGACTTTGCGGTTATTGGTCAACACCAAAACGCGTGGCGCGTGATGCCACAGGCGCACCTCTCCCTTGTTGGACGTGATGATCAATCGCGCGTCTTGCACAATGTCGTTGGTGGTGGGTGGGTCACTTTGGGCTGACGCGCCGGTGGCACTGACAAGCCCGGCGGCTAGGATGGCGCAAATGCGGAAAAGCTGCATGTTACAAACCCACAACGGACCAGGATGAAAGCAGCCTATGGGTCGACCAGAAGATTTTCAATCTTGCAGCGATTTGGTCAAAAAGACCAAGAAAGGGGCGACAAGATAGTCCGCAAATGTCACGCGGCGGCCTTCAAATGTCAGGCCCACCGGCATGTCGTTGGACAACCGCAAACCCGAACCGATAACGGCCTTCACCTTGCCCACATCTTCTGCATTCAGCCGGGCGCGCCCTTCGTACCCCACCACAGCCCCGTCTTGGTTTCGCGTGGCCTGCGGCGACAGTGCGGTGATGTGCACCCTGACTTTGGGCAAATTGCGTTGGGGCAAACTGGTCAAGGTGACAAATCCAGACATGCCTGTGGACACCTGGTCAATCTGTAGCGCGACTCGATCACGCGTTTGCGCAAATCAGGCAGTTGTTTTTCATTGGCACAAACAGATCCAGCAGTTGGCTTTCAAATTCAGACCTGGCTTGGGTCAGTGACATTTCAGCTTGGGCATGATCTTGACCCAACGCGGCGCGCCGACTGACCTGGCCCGAGATTTGAGACTGCAATCCCAACAGTTTGTCTTGGGTCACCCCCACATCCCGCTGGGGCGCGGCGCCGCGGTTCGCCTGACCTTGCTGGTTGGACACTTTGGCGGCAATCCGCGCGCTGATCCAATCGCCGGGTGGGCCGGTCACATCCGTATGGCCTTGCAAGATCCCTGCGAATTGGCTGTTTTCGGCCACCAAGATGTCTATCTGCCGCTCGGTTTGTTCCAGTTGGGCGCGGTCTACGGACACATCCAGTTGAAACAGCGACTGGCCTTTGGTGACGACCTGCTGTTCGCTGACCAAAACCGCCGCCATGTGCCCTGCTCATTTTGGATCGTCAGTTTTTCCGTCAAGTGGTCCAACATGGCCAAG
>JAHDDS010000007.1:56481-58097 GCA_020629235.1 Planktomarina sp. | reverse complement strand
TTCCGTCAAGTGGTCCAACATGGCCAAGGACAATTCATCCGCTGGCAATCGCGCCATATCCGTTTCAGGTTTCGTCAGCAGTGGTTCAACCTTGGTCAGCTTGGCTTCGGCCAAAGTCGGGTGGTCTTCGACCAGGGTCAACGTGCAGGTGAAATCATCAACAAATCTGAACTCGAACACCGCTTTGCGGGCCTTGGGAAACGTGGAATTTGCCACCGCGACATTGAAGGTTTCTGCCGCGATAAGAATGGCCTTTTCACGAAACGCATCGTCGCCGGATCGCACGAATTGACGCCCCACACAGTCGGTAAGTTCCTGTTGTGAGGCGGGATGCATGGGCACTTCGAACCGACGCACCCCGACGTTGAACCGCGCCAGCACATCTGCCCGGGGGCCGAAATCCGACATCTTGCCATGGTCCAAATGCAAAACCTTTCCCGCCAGACCCATAACACCCGATCGGTGGATGACCATCACGATGGTCGTCCCTTCGGATTTCAACCGGGCCAGGGTGTCGCCCAATTGCCGTTCGCCTTCGGCATCCAGCAATGCATTGGGTTCATCCAAAAACAAATACTTTGGATTGGCATAGATGGCGCGCGCCAGGGCAACCCGCCGTTTTCGCCGCTTCCACGATGCGTGCGTCATCGGGGTTAGGGTCAAAGGCGCAGATGTTTTGTGACAGCGTCCCGTCGAACAGTTCGGCCTGTTGGGGCAGATATCCAACTTGGGCCGATACGGTGGCATGGGACAGTGTTCGCACGTCGGATTGGTCCATCAATACTGCGCCGATGGGGGCGGGTTGAATGCCCGCCAGGGCCAAAAGAAGACTTGATTTCCCGCTTCCCGACGCGCCGATGATGGCAAGACATTCCCCCGGGTTGATGGAAAACGTCACCTGATCCAGACGCGGTGGAGCACCGCCCCCGCGCGGAACGATCAAGTTGTGGCACGCCTGATTGCCATTGAACGCCGAGATGTCTGTTTGGCGCTGCCCGGCTTTGGCCAACACACTGTTCAGCGCCGAAAGCGGCAACCAAGGCAAGTTCAGCATGGCGGGTGCGACTGGTCCTTGAAGGGCAGCAGTCACTTTGGACAGGTTGCCAATCTGGTCTTGCTTGGCCGCCCCGCCGTCCGCCAAGATGCACGGCACTGTAATCGCTTCGACCCAACGGGCTGCGGGCTGAAAGGTGCCATCCCGCACGAATTCCACCGAGGACTGAAGCGCCACATTGGTGACGATGCTGAGAAGCACAAGCGGGACAATCACCCGCTTGTGCTGTTGGAAGGGCGAGGCTGTCATGGCGCATATCCGATCACAGCAGGAAGTTGTCTTCGTCCAAGTCGGCAATATCCACAGACTTAAGAAGGATCTTGTCGTTGGATTGGCCACCTGTAAGTTGGCTAAGATCAATTTCCGTCGCCCAGCCTTTGTCGGACATGACAGCCGCCACGTCGTCATAGTCAATCCCGTAAGATGACAGGTCGATCACGTCGTGATTGGCTTCGAAGTCGTGGATCATGTCTTTGCCACCACCCGCTGACACGATGAATGTGTCTTGGCCCCCATCCGCAGACCAATTGCCGCCCCACATGTGGTCATTACCGGCACCCGC
>JAHDDS010000007.1:38630-56381 GCA_020629235.1 Planktomarina sp. | reverse complement strand
CCCATAGTTCAGGTTGCCGTCCCCATCCATGAAGACTGCACCGTATGCCCCTTTTGCCATACCGGGATCGACGTTGCCGTCCGGGTCCAAGGTTCCAGTGATGGCCTGGGATGCGATGGTGGGGTCGCCGCCGTCTGGGACTTGGCTGATGTCGATCTTGTGCACCGCGCCGCTGGCGGCCCCGCCGCCCATGTTGGCCGCCAGTTCGAAAGAGATGGTATAGGTTTCAGCAGCATCTGTTGGGATGGTCTGCGTCATGGACGTCACGCCGTCCGTATTCACGGCCCAGTCACCTGCATCGGAATATTGCGCAAAGGTCGTCGCCGCCTTGGTGGCATCATTGGTCGCCAGAAGATTGCCGTCTTTGTGGTCGCCATAGGCCAAGTCCGCATCGTCCCCAGCGTTGATCGTGTCAGCACTGGCGCCCCCTTCGCCCGTATCAGCACCCCATTCCAGGTTGATCAGGTCATCACCGTCACCGCCAAAGGCTGTGTCTTCATCGCGACCTGCATTGATGGTGTCTGCCCCTGCCCCGGCCAAGATGACATCGTAAAACGCACGACCTGCGGAATCGCCATTGTCCACGATGGCGGACGGATCATAGACCCACTTGCCGTCGATGAACTGCCATTCATTGCCCACCATATCGCCTGCGGCCAAGTCTATGCCGTCGCAAGTTTTGATTGTGTCGCTGCCCGCGTTTCCGTTCACCTTGTCGACGTCATCTGTCTGACCGTCGCCACCCGCGGCGGGGATCAGACTGCCGTCACCTGTTGTCCCCAAAACTTCGTCCACGAACCAGGTGGTGTCGTTGTTGTCTGCCATGTCATATCCCAACCAAATGCTCGATGGGATCGGTGGTGAAGCAAAACGATTGAAACCACCTTAAATTATCCGAAACAGTTCTAGGCAGGCGCGGGTTTTCCAAGACGACTTGAATAAAATTGGACGCGTTCGCCCGCCTGGCTCAGCGGTGCCATGCCATCTGAATTTCATCCACGGTGTGGGGGGGCTGGGCGCCATGGCGGCTGACTTCGACAAAACCTTCGCGGACATAAAACCGTTGCGCGGCCACATTGGGCACGTGGGTGCGCAGCCAAATGAAATCGCGATCCCGCTTGATTTGATCCATCAACGCTTTGCCGATCCCTTGGCCCGTCAGCAAACTGTAGAGTGCACCCAATTTTCCAGTGTGTGGATCGAAGGACGCATAGGCCACCACGGGATTGCCGCACACCCACATCTCTCGGTCATCGAACGCATCGCCGATAAAGCCGGCCAATTCGTCAGCGGTAAACACGCTGTCCATCCAAGCGGTTTGCGCTTCCCACCGTGCGACGACTGATGCCATGGCGGGAACATCTTCCCGGGTTGCGCGGCGTGGCAGTGTTGTCATGGGTATTGTCCTGTGCAGTGACGCGTTCAGTCTGCCATGTCCCCCTTCAAAAGGTCCAGCTTTCGGCGAAACTCTGCGTTGGCCGCGTCCCTTGTTCGGGTGCGCGCGTGCCACCTGGGCAAGTCCGTGACCGTACTTTCAAAGAAATGGCCGGCCCGTTGGGCCCCGCAAATCACGTCCACCTGCCAGTGGGTATCACGGTGATCACCTAGTTCCCGCAGGAACAACGATTGGGCGGTTTCCAAAAATGCCCAGGCCCAAAGTTTGCGTTGGTCGTTCCTTGGAAATTCCACCGCCAGGTCCACTACGATCCCGGGCCAAAATGCACCTGATTCCAGGATTTGGATGACCCGGTGAACTTCGGCCAATTCAGGCCCAGTCACCCGCAGAAATTTGGCCGTATCAACGCCGTGTTCCCAAACCGCGTCAAATATTCGGTTGGAAAACCATTCGACGTCACCGTTCCAGCGGAATGCGCTGCTCATGCCGCGAACATAACCCCAGGGTTCATGATCCCAGCCGGGTCCAGGGCCTGTTTGATGGACGCCATGGCGGCCATTCGCACGGGGTCGCCGTATTTTCGCAGATCATCCACCTTCAACCGCCCGATGCCATGTTCGGCGGACACTGATCCACCACGTGCGTGAACCAGATCATGCACAGTCCGCTTTATGTCATCGCGCTGGTTTTGATGGTCCGCGCGGGTTTTTCCCGGGACAGGAAACACGTTATAGTGCAAGTTGCCGTCCCCAAGATGACCAAAACAATTGACGCGGAAATCGCCCAAACGGGCCAAGGCGGCATTGGCGTCGGGGATGAACCCAGGCAGTTCTGACAGGGGCAGCGAAATGTCATGGGACGACACCGCACCGATGTGGCGGTTCGCCTCTGGCATGCGTTCGCGCACCGCCCAAAAGGCGTCGGCTTGCTGGCCCGATTGCGCGATCAGGCCATCGTGCACCAACCCGGCGTCCAATCCCGCTTCGAACAGATGTTCCAAAGCCTTGGCAGGGTCCAACCCATGGGCCAGACCAACATCCACCAGCACTGTCCATTCGGGCGGGGACGCGAACGGCAGCCGCACATCGGGCAAGGTTTCTGCCAGGAAATCCATGCCTTGGCGGTGCATCAGTTCGAACGCAGAAATCCCTTCGCCCATTTGATCGCGGGCGATTGACAACAAGCGCAACGCGGCGGCGGGGTCTTTGACGGCAAAGACCGCTACACCACGGGTCGCGGGGATCGGGGCAAGGCGCAAGGACGCGGCGGTAATGATGCCCAACGTCCCTTCCGCGCCGATCAACAGGTGCCGCAGATCGTATCCGGTGTTGTCCTTGCGCAGCCGCGACAGGCCGTTCCAGATTTGACCGTCGGGCAGCACGGCCTCTAACCCCAGAACCTGGTCGCGGGCGTTGCCGTATCGCAGCACGTTCACCCCGCCCGCGTTGGTGGACAGCAACCCCCCAATGCGCGCCGACCCTTCAGAGGCAAGGGACAAGGCAAACATCCGGTCCACAGCATGTGCGGCGGCATGAACATTGGACAAGATGCAACCCGCTTCTGCCACCAGAACGTTTTCGTCGGCGTGAACGGCCCGAATTTTGTCCATCCGTTCCAACGATACCACCATGGCTGGGATTTGGCTTTCGCTGATCTGCCCACCCACCAATCCCGTTCCCCCGCCATAGGGAACGACGGCCACCCGGGCGTCTTTGGCCATGCAGATCGCGGTGCGGACATGTTCGACGGTGGCGGGTTTCACCAACAACCCGTCAGCGGCTTGCCACCGCCCGCGGGGTTCTTCGCGGTACCGCGGTTCCATGGGGGCGAAGCAGTCCTGGGGCAACGCGTTGCGCAAGGTGTCGGCAAACGGGCCAAGGGCGGATGCAAAACTTGAACTCATGACGTGCACCCATGGACAGCCGCGCCGTCCGTTCCTATGGTTTCGTCAGATCGGAGAATTGCCATGCCTTTGCCCCTTGTCCCCATTGCCACTGTCGCCTTGTCCTATGGCGCGGTGGCCCTTGCGACGTATGCCGTGACCAAAGGTATTCCACAACAGCGCCGTGACCAGCCCACCGAAGATGCATTGGACAGCGTCGATGAAGGCTTGGCGTTTCGTCGCGACCCGCAGCAGATGAATGCCACCGGGCGGGTGCGCCGCGTGGTGCGGTTGGGCCGCGATGGGCCGGGGTTGGAAATCGACGTTACCGCCCTGTCGCGCATCCGCATTAAGAAAGTGTAACGCCGTGCAATTGATCACCGCCGCCGCCAGCCCGTTTGTGCGCAAAGTCCGGGTTCTGATTCGCGAAACCGGGCAGTTGGAAGATGTACAAGAAGTGTTCGTCGCAACAGCCCCCACCGCAGTGGACCCCCAAGCCAAGGCCGCCAATCCAACGGGCCGCATTCCGGCGTTGGTGCGACCCGACGGTCCCGCCTTATACGACAGTCGGGTCATCACAAGGTATCTGGATGCGCGTGTGGGCGCCGGGCTGTACCCAGAACGGGATCTTTGGGACGTGCTGACCCTGGAAGCCACGGGCGACGAGATAATGAATTCCACCGTCGCCATGTCCTATGAACTGCGTTTGCGGCCACAAGACAAGCAGTGGGACGATTGGGTGGATGCCCAATGGAACAAAGTCCTGGGCGCTGTCACGGCCCTGCAATCGCGCTGGATGGCCCATTTGAATGCGCCGTTGAACATGGGGCAGATTTCGGTCGCTTGCGCCCTGGCCTATATCGATTTGCGCCACGACCAGCGCAACTGGCGTCAAGGCCACGATACCCTGGCCGCTTGGTTCGCGGAGTTTTCAGAACGCCCCAGCATGATGGAAACCAAACCAGAATAACACGACACCAGCCCAGGCCGGGCATTTTGGGTCGATTCCGCAGCCGTTCGCCAAACTTTTCTGCGCTGCGCCCGTTTGTCCGCTGGACGCGGTTGGGGCACCGATCTATGTACCGCCCTGATTATGCTTACCGCCCTGGTGGGCCCATTGGGCTTTGACCAGACTGACAAAAGGGGAGAACCTTCGTGGCGAATACCGACGAACACGATGGTGACCGTAGAGATTTCCTCTACTACGCCACCGGAGCTGCAGGCGCAGTTGCCACAGGCGCAGCCGTTTGGCCGCTTGTGAACCAGATGAACCCATCGGCGGATGTTTTGGCCTTGGCCTCTATCCGCGTGAATGTGGCAGACATCGAACCCGGCACCCAAGTGACCGTGCTGTGGCAGGGCAAGCCCGTGTTCATTCGCCGCCGGACGGAAGACGAAATCGCGTCGGCCCGCGAAGCTGACGCCGAAGTGGCGACCCTGCAAGACCCCATCGCCCGGAACAACAATTTCGGCGAAGACAACGCAGAACCCGCAACCGACGCTAACCGCGCCCTGGATGAAACCGGCGAATGGCTGGTGATGCTGGGGGTGTGTACCCACTTGGGCTGTGTGCCTTTGGGCGACGGCGCGGGTGACTTCGGCGGGTGGTTCTGCCCCTGCCACGGGTCCCACTATGACACAGCCGGACGTATCCGGCGCGGGCCAGCAAACGAAAACCTGCTGGTGCCCATCGCCAAATTTGACGGCGACGAACTTGTAATCGGTAAGGAGGACTGAAGCCATGGGTGGCATTCCCCACGATCACTACGAACCGAAGTCGAACTTCACCAAAGGTATGGAAAAGCGTTTGCCGGTCATTGGCCTGCTGTACGACACGCTTATGATCCCGACCCCAAAGAACCTGAACTGGATGTGGATTTGGGGCATTGTCCTGACCTTCTGTCTGGCGCTGCAAATCATCACCGGGATCGTTTTGGTGATGCACTATGTGCCGCATGAAGACATGGCGTTTGCATCCGTGGAACACATCATGCGCAACGTGAATGGCGGGCACATGATCCGGTATTTCCACATGAATGGCGCGTCGCTGTTCTTCATTGCTGTGTATCTGCACATTTTCCGCGGCCTGTACTATGGATCGTACAAAGCCCCGCGCGAAATCACGTGGATCATCGGCATGTTGATCTACCTGCTGATGATGGGCACGGCCTTCATGGGCTATGTTCTGCCATGGGGTCAGATGTCCTTCCACGGCACGGCAGTGATCACCGGCCTGTTCGGTGCGATCCCATTCATTGGGGAAAGCCTGCAGATTTGGTTGCTGGGCACGCCCAATGGCGCTGTGGGCAACCCTGCGCTGAACCGCTTCTTCAGCCTGCACTATCTGCTGCCTTTTGTGATTGCAGGTCTGGTGATCGTCCACATCTGGGCGTTCCACACCACGGGCAACAACAACCCAACAGGTGTTGAAGTGCGTCGCACATCCAAAGCGGAAGCAGAAAAAGACACCCTGCCCTTCTGGCCATACTTCGTCATCAAGGACCTGTTCGCATTGGCGCTGATCCTGGTGGTGTTCATGGCGGTGGTTGGCTTTATGCCAAACTATCTGGGTCACCCCGACAACTATGTTGAAGCGAACCCGCTGGCCACGCCGTCGCACATTGTGCCGGAATGGTACTTCTTGCCCTTCTACGCCATCTTGCGCGCATTTACTGCGGACGTGTGGGTTGTGCAGATTGCCAACTTCCTGACGGCGGGCATCATCGATGCCAAGTTCTTCGGCGTGTTGGCCATGTTCGGCGCGATTGCAGTGATGGCGCTGGCCCCATGGTTGGACACGTCGTCCGTCCGTTCGGGCCGGTACCGCCCTCAGTTCAAGATCGCGTTTTGGCTGTTGGTGGCTGACTTCATCTTCTTGATGTGGCTGGGTGCGATGCCTGCGGAAGAACCCTATGCGTCTTTGTCGCTGGTGGGGTCCACGTACTGGTTCGCGTACTTCCTGGTCATCTTGCCAGTACTGGGGATTACCGAGAAGCCAACGGCAGAACCCACCACCATCGAAGAAGACTTCAAAGCCCACTACGGCAAGTCAAGCGGTTCATCCGCGACCCCGGCTGAGTGAGAAAGGACGTAAACGACATGTTCAAGAAACTCTCTACCGGTGTTGCTGTGGCGTTGGCCCTGACCGCTGGCAGCGCACACGCTGCGGGCGCCGGGGGCAAAGTCACCGACTATGATTTCAGCTTCGAAGGCTTGTTCGGCAGCTATGATCAAATGCAGCTGCAACGTGGTTTGCAGGTGTACACAGAAGTCTGTTCGGCGTGCCACGGCCTGCGTTATGTTTCGTTCCGCAACCTTGCGGACGAAGGTGGGCCCGAATTGCCTGCCGATCAGGTGCGGGCCTATGCCAAGAACTATGAAATCTGGGATCCAACCTTGTTGGACGGTGAAGGCGATTTCCGCGAAGCCGCATGGGCTGACCAGTTCCCGGTGGTGACATCGGCGGCTGCACCAGACCTGTCCTTGATGGCCAAAGCGCGCGCGGGCTTCCACGGGCCATACGGTCTGGGGATCAATCAGTTTGTGCAAGGCATGGGTGGTGCGGAATATATCGCATCATTGCTGATGGGATACGAAGACCCACCGTCCTGTGCGCCTGACGACTTCGACGGCAGCTATAACACTGTGTTTGCGGCTGGCGGGTATCCGGCTGAATGTCTGGATGAAAACGGCGAACACAAGTACCCCGGCAGCTGGATCGGCATGAGCCAACCTTTGTGGGGCGATGACGTCGAGTATGAAGACGGCTCTGACGCCAGCCAAGAAGCCTTGTCCAAGGACGTGGCGGCATTCTTGATGTGGACCGCTGAACCCAAGTTGAACGACCGCAAGCGCGCGGGCTTCGTGGGCATTGCGATCCTGGGTCTTCTGGCGATCCTGTTGTTCTTTACCAACAAGGCCCTTTGGGCCCCGGTGAAGCGTCGGGTCAAAGAACAGGCGTGACGCCAACCCAAATGGAAACAATTCTGCGGGCCCTTCGGGGCCCGCTTTTTGTTGGAACCGCCACAATCCGCAATGCTGCGCCCCAATGCGCCACAATTGCCCAGCATTTGGACAACCCGGTCACATTCCGGCGCTACTTTGATCCAGAAACTTTCTTCGGTTGTCCGCATTCGCGTCCCAAAAACCGCTTTTTTGGAAACAATACCTGTCCTCAACAACAGTTCAGAGGAGGACAAACCATGAAACGCACATTTATGACAGCAATGACGATGATCGCCGCCGCTGGCGTGGCCCACGGGAACGAACTGCAAGCAAAAGAATGCGCAATCTTCGCTTCGGCTTCGGCAGCACTGGTGGATCGCGGGCAAACCGTACAAGGCCTGTTGGCGGATTGCCCAATGCACCTTCAAGTGGCAAATGCCGACATCACGCGGCTGGCCAACCCACCCCGGTACCAAGGCCGCGTCGCTGGTGAATTGCACCAGACCCTGATGCAGCGCGGCGTCCCAAAAGACATGGCCGATCAAATTGCCATGTCCCGGGCCTTTGGCGACTGGGTCAACCTGCGCACATCGGCCCTGTGACACGCAAATAAATTTACAGCCCAGCCTGAAAAACCGCGCCTGTTCTGGGCGCGGTTCGTTGCTTTTGCAGTCGTATTATGTTAAGAGGCGATATCACTTAAATTTAGGAGAAAGGAGGCGCCCTTGGGGGAACGCGACTGATTATTTTTGTATTCGAAATACTTTTCATCTGGCTGGTCTATGTTGGATTTGGCATCGCCAACACCTACGACATGCCAATCTAGTTAACCGCGATGCTGGTCATCGCAGTGGACCGCACCGTCACTTTCATCACACGCCTGGCTGACCGTCGCCGTCGGTAACTTGCCCAGCCCCACGCCCCCTTGTAAGCCATGTCGCAACAAGGAGCGCCGGTCATGAGCATGAACACCTTTGGACATTTGTTTCGCGTCACGACCTGGGGCGAAAGCCACGGACCCGCCCTTGGGGCGACCGTGGATGGATGCCCCCCAGGTGTGCCCATTGACGCCGCCATGATCCAACACTGGCTGGACAAGCGCAAACCCGGTCAGAACAAATACACGACCCAACGCCGCGAAGCCGATGAAGTGAAAATCTTGTCCGGCGTGTTCGAAGGCCAGACCACAGGCACGCCGATCCAACTGATGATCGAAAACACCGATCAACGGTCCAAGGATTACGGCGACATCATGGATAAGTTCCGCCCAGGCCATGCCGACATAACGTACTGGCAAAAGTACGGCATTCGGGATTATCGCGGCGGCGGGCGGTCTTCGGCCCGTGAAACGGCGGCGCGTGTCGCGGCAGGCGGTTTGGCACGTGAAGCCATCAAGGCCATGGCCCCCAATGTGAAAATCAAAGGGTACATGACCCAAATGGGCCCCCACGGCATCAACCGCGCCAACATCGACTGGGATCAGATCGACCAAAATCCGTTTTGGACGCCCGACGCCCAAGCCGCCGATGACTGGGCAGATTACTTGGACGGATTGCGCAAATCCGGGTCGTCCGTCGGCGCAGTCATCGAAGTGGTGGCCAAAGGCGTGCCTGCCGGCCTTGGCGCGCCGATTTATGGCAAGTTGGACACTGACTTGGCCGCCGCGATGATGTCCATCAACGCTGTGAAGGGTGTTGAAATCGGCGACGGCATGGCCGCAGCGGCCCTAACAGGCGAAGCCAATGCGGATGAGATTTCCATGGGACCCGATGGCCCAGAATATTCCAGCAACCATGCGGGCGGCATTCTTGGTGGGATCAGCACGGGTCAAGACCTGGTGGTGCGCTTTGCCGTTAAACCCACATCATCCATCCTGACCACCCGCAAGACCATCACCAAATCAGGACAAGCGGCCGAGATCATCACCAAGGGCCGTCACGATCCTTGCGTGGGCATTCGTGCTGTGCCTGTGGGCGAAGCGATGATGGCCTGCGTGATCCTGGATCACCTGCTGTTGCATCGCGGACAAATTGGCGAAAATCGCGGCCCGATTGGGTAAGGGCCGCGATGGGTGTCCGGTGGTGGCCTAGGCCGTTGCCGCCGCCAGGGCCGTGTCCAACAGATCCTTCAACTGTTTGCGGCCCGTGCCAGCCACGATGCGCCCCAGTTCTTGGTCGCCTTTGAGAACCACCAAGGTCGACCGGCGCGGAATATTCAAGTCTTTGCCAATCCCTTTGCGGCCGTGTTGATCGAAATCCACAGTCACGAACGCGATATTTTGTTCATAAGCCGGGTTGGATTGGCGCAGGGTGGCCAACGTCCGCTTTTGCGCGGCACAGGTCACGCACCAATCGGTGGTAAAGTCGATGAACACAGTTTTGCCTTCGGCCAGTAACTGTTTCACCAATCCGGGTTGATATGCGGTGGCAGCGGCCCCCAAAGCTGGGGTCAACGATATCGCGGCTGTTAAAGCCATGAACGAACGACGATCCATGTCTGTTCCTTTCTTTCCTAAAAGCGGACCGACAGGTCCTGAAGCCAAATGGGCAATGTCTGAATTGCCCAGATTTCGATGATGTGGTGCACTTTGAACAAGATCATCAGCCCCACTGCGATGAAGACGATCCCCATGATGGGGCGGCTGGACCCCGCCACCCGACGCATCCAGTTTTGCAGGGTCGCGCGCGCGCCGTACCCCAAGGCCAGGATCAGCGTGGACACACCGGCGGCAAAGGCCACCATGATGGCCGTGGCCCACAGCAAACTGCCCCCGCCAGAGGCCAGTGCGATGGCACCCCCCAACGTGGGCCCGATGCACGGGGACCAAACCGCCCCCAACAAGGCCCCACCGGCAAATTGGCCGCGCAATTCCGTCCGGTCGACTTGGTCCAGATGGCCGTCTGCCTGTTGCGCCAAGCCGCCCGTCGCCAAGGCAAAGCGATCAGACAGTTGGGGCACCAACAAGACCAAGCCAAAGGCGACCATCATCACCGCGCCGATGTTCGCGATGGTGGTGTTGTCCAGCCCCAAACTTGCGCCAAACGCAGCGATGCCCACGCCGAACAAAACAAATGTCACAGACATTCCCGCCGCCAAAGCCACCGGGCCAAAGCGGGATGCCTGCAAAGAAGTGGCGATGACGATGGGCAGGACCGGCAAAACGCAGGGGTTGATCAGGGTCAAAAGCCCGGCAAGATATCCAAAGACCAAGTCCATGGCACATGTTCTGGGCAACCGCGCGGCGTCTGTCAGCCCCCAAAAAGGTTACAATCCGTCACATCACTGTGCCACATTTCGTGAGGTTTGGACCGCCCAAATGCCAAGCGTGATCACCACAACACCGATGTAGTCGAAAATGCCAAGGCCTTCGCCCAGCAATACAGCCGCCACCAACACGCCAAAGAATGGGTTCAAAAAATGGAACGTGGCTGCTTTGACGGCCCCGATGCGCGCCACCAGCCAAAACCAAAGGACCGTGGCCACCAGGCCGGGAAAGATGGTGGTGTATGCAAAGGCCGCTGTCAAACGCGGGGTCCAAGTGACTTGCCATGTTTCCAGCAGGACACCGGGGATTGCCAAGGCTGCGGCCCCCACCAACATCTGCAACCCCACGACCATCAGCAGGTTGCCGCTGGACGACGCCCCCTTGACCGTCAGCGTGGCCACCGCCAACGACAGGGCGGCCACGGCACACAGGCCGATACCGTAAAGATCAGCCCCGCCCGACACGCGCGCGCCCATGATGATCGCCACGCCAATGAACCCAACGCACAATCCCGCAACGCCCTGGATCTGAAGACGCTGGGACAACACAAGCCATCCAATCAGCGCCACCAGCAGCGGCATAGAAGACGCAATGATCGACGCCAAAGACGCTTCCACGGTTTGCATCGCGATGAAATTCAGGCCCAGATAAATGGCGTTTTGACACAGCCCGAAAATCAAAATCGACCGCCACTGACCCGCCGTCAGCCGGATCCGCTGCCCCATCGCAAAGGCCAATGCCACACCGATCATGCCAGAGATCAAAAACCGCAGCGCAAGCGACAACATGGGCGGTGCTTCAGCCACAATGATGCGGGCGCTGGTAAAGGCAGAAGACCAGATCAGCGCAAATGCCAAACCAGCCATGATGGCGCGGATATCCATGTTGGGTGTGTCACGGGTTTGAAGGGGCACCGCAACCCTGCTGGCAAAAAAAAGGACGGCCCGAAGGCCGCCTTCCTATCCCAATGCATCAACGATCAGGCGTTGACGCTGTCTTTCAGCGCTTTGGCGACCGTCACCTTCACCACCCGGTCGGCTGGCTTGGGAAAGGTTTCACCCGTGGCCGGGTTGCGCACCATACGCTCGGGCCGTTCGCGGCAATAGATTTTGCCAACGCCTGGCAGTGTCACAGCACCGCCGTCAGCAACCTCTTTCGCGATCAAACCGCACAGGGCGTCCAAGGCAGCACCTGCTGTCTTTTTGTCCGCACCCATGTCCTCAGCCAATGCTGCCACCAGCTGAGTTTTTGTCATTGGTTTTGACATTCTCCATCCTCCTCATACCCCACATGTTGGGGCATCCGCGCCAATGATTAGGCAAGATTTAGGCTTTCCACAACAATTACGTGCATTTGGGCGGTGTTTTTTATGCGGTTCAAAGGAACGCTGTTTCGTCAAAACTTCGCAACTTGCGGGAATGGACTCGTTCCAAGGGCATTTCGCGCAGACGTTCCATCGCGCGGATGCCGATCAGCAAGTGCCGCGTCACTTGGGTGCGATAAAAATCACTGGCCATGCCGGGCAGCTTCAATTCGCCGTGCAGCGGCTTGTCACTGACGCACAGCAGCGTGCCATAGGGCACGCGGAACCGGTACCCGTTGGCGGCGATGGTGGCGCTTTCCATGTCCAACGCAATGGCCCGCGATTGGGACAACCGCTGCACTGGGCCAGACTGGTCGCGCAGTTCCCAGTTCCGGTTGTCGATGGTGGCCACAGTGCCGGTGCGCATGATGCGCTTCAGGTCGTACCCGGTCAGCTGGGTTACGTCAGCGACGGCTTGTTCCAGGCTGGTTTGAATTTCCGCCAAGGCCGGGATCGGCACCCAGACCGGCAAGTCGTCGTCCAGCACGTGGTCTTCACGAAGATAGGCATGGGCCAACACGAAGTCCCCCAAGGCCTGGCTGTTGCGCAGGCCTGCGCAGTGCCCCACCATCAGCCACGCGTGGGGGCGCAGAACCGCAATATGATCGGTCGCGGTTTTGGCATTGGACGGACCCACCCCGATGTTCACCAAAGTAATTCCAGACCCATCCGCTCGCTTCAGGTGGTAGGTCGGCATTTGCGGCAGTTTATCTGGCGCAGGCAGCGATTGATCTGGCCCGGTGATCACAGCGTTGTTCGTGCTGACAAACGCCGTGTACCCACTGTCTGGGTCGCGCAGTTGATCGCGGGCGAAGGCCTCAAACTCTTCCACATAAAACTGATAGTTCGTGAACAGCACATAGTTCTGAAAGTGGCTGGGATCTGTCGCGGTATAATGCGCCAAGCGGGCCAGGGAATAATCCACCCGTTGGGCTGTGAACGGGGCCAACGGCATGGTCCCATCCGGCGCAGGGTCACCACCGGTGTTGGCAATGTTGTCGTTGGTGGTGGACAAGTCCGGCACATCGAACACATCCCGCAGGGTGAAATCCGCAGCACCTTGGCCAGACACCGTGGAATCAGAACCCATGGCAAAGTGAACGGGGATGGGCGTGTCGGAATACCCGATGTCCACGGCCACGCTGTGATTGCTGATCAGCAAGCCGATCTGCTGCACCAGATAGTTTCGGAACAAATCCGGGCGGGTCACAGTACACGCATAGGTGCCCGGCCCCGCCACATGGCCAAAGGCCAGTCGGCTGTCGATGGACGCGAAGCTGGTGGTGGTGATGCGCACTTCGGGATAAAACGCACGCACGCGACCGTCCGTGGTGCCATTTTCCAAAACCGCGCGAAACGACGTCCGTAAAAAACCCACGGCATTGGCATAGAGCTTTTCCAACTGCGCCACGGCAGCGGCGGCATCGTCAAACGACGCGCGATCGATGGGGTCTGGTGTGCGAAAAATCAAATCGTTCATTCTTGTTGTTCCAAAAAGAGGTCCGTGGCCTGAAAAGTTGTGACGTCAATCAACCCTTTGTCGCTGATGCGCAATTCGGGGATCACCACCAAGGCCAACAAACTGTGCTGCATGTAAGCATTATTCAACGTGCATCCGCAGGCCGCCATAGCCGCCACCATGTCATCAGCAGCCGCGGCCACTTCGGCGGCGGGTTGATCGGACATCAAGCCTGCGATGGGCAGTGCCACATGGGCCAGTTCTACCCCGTCTTTCCACACGCTGACACCCCCGCCCAAATCGGACAATCTGTTGGCGGCACGGGCCATGTGATCCCGGTCCGTGCCCACCACAATCATGTGGTGACTGTCGTGGGCCACTGTCGCGGCCATGGCCATGGGACCTTGGTACCCAAAGCCTGACACAAAGGCGTTGGTGACGTGACCAGTGGCGCGGTGGCGTTCCACCAGGGCGATTTGGCAGACGTCCCCCTGCCCTTCCACCACCCCGTCACGCACAGGCAGCTTGGCTGTCAGGGCCTGGGTGGGGGCTTGGTTTTCCACAACGCCGATCACCCGCACAGACACCTCGTTTGCATCATTGGGTGCGGGAACTTCAAAATCCGCAGCGGTTTTGGCGGCGCCCATTTTGACCGTTGCGCGCGTGTGGGCTGGCCAGGTGATGTGCGGGCATTCAGCCAAGGCCTGGCCTTTGTCCGCCACCAGTTGACCCCGTGCAAAGACGCGACCAATGGGCAGGGTCGCCAAATCCGTTGTGAACACCATGTCGGCGCGGCGGCCCGGCGCAATGGACCCCAATTCGCGTTCCAGGCCAAAATGCGTCGCGGTGTTCAACGTGGCCATTTGCAACGCCACCAAAGGGTCACAGCCGCAGTCGATGGCATGGCGCACCACCCGGTTCATATGCCCGTCGTTGATCAATGTCCCCGAATGGCAATCGTCCGTGCACAAGATGAAATTGCGCGGGTCCAAGCCCTTCTGGGTGATTGCGGTGATCTGGCTTTCTACGTCGTACCAAGCCGAACCGAGACGCAACATGGCGCGCATGCCTTGGCGGGTGCGTGCAATGGCGTCCGCTTCGCCGGTGCCTTCGTGATCATCCGCAGGCCCGCCTGCGGCATAGGCATGGAAGGCAGGGCCCAAATCAGGACTGGCATAGTGCCCGCCGATCGTTTTCCCCGCCGCTGCCGTGGCGGCCATTTCAGCCAACATCTTGGGGTCGGCATTGATGACGCCTGGGAAATTCATCATTTCCCCCAACCCAATGATCCCGGGCCAGGCCATCGCAGTGGCCACGTCGTCGGGGGTGATTTCAAAACCGGTGGTTTCCAGTCCCGGCGCGGACGGGGCGCAACTGGGCATCTGGGTGAAGATGTTTACGGGCTGTATCAAGCCTTCGTCATGCATCAATCGGACCCCGTCCAAGCCAAGCACGTTGGCAATTTCATGGGGGTCGGTGAACATCGTGGTGGTGCCATGGGGCATAACCGCCCGGGCAAATTCCGCTGGCGTCAGCATGCCGCTTTCGATGTGCATGTGCCCGTCACACAGGCCAGGAATGATGAATCCGTCCCAGTCCAAAACCTGGGTCGCGTCACCGATGCAGTGGCTGGCATCCGGCCCGACATAGGCAAAGCGCCCGTCGACCACGGCGATATCCCACCGCAACACCTCGCGCGTGTGAACATTGGCGACCTGCCCGCCGCGCACAACCATATCCGCCGCTGCCCGGCCTGCAGCAACAGCGATCAAGTTCGGGGCGGTTTCCGCCCATGATTTTATTGAATTTTCCATAGCCAAATCTGACGCCACACCCCAACAGGCGCAACCCCCTTGGCAAAAATTATGCGGACGGTCATGAAGGCGCCATGGACTTTTTCATTCTGGGTGAATTGCTTTGGATGCTGACATCCCCCGAAGGCTGGCTTTTGCTGGGGCTTGCCTTGGGGATTGTCGCTTTGTGGACCGCCCATTTGCGCGCAGCCCGTTTCCTGCTGACGGCGGTCGGGCTGGCGGTGGCGGTCCTGACGTTTTTTCCGGTGGCAAACCCGCTGTTGCGTCCGCTGGAAACGGCGTTTCCTGTGCCCGACGTCCGAAACGTCGGCGCGATTGTCATTCTTGGCGGCGGGGAAGACCCGCACAACGCCGCAGCTTGGCAGCAACCCGCGCTGGAACGATCGGGCGACCGGATATTTGCGGGACTTACCCTGGCGGCACTGCACCCGAACGCACAGGTGATTTATACTGGGCGCAACGAACGCCTGTTGAACCTTGGCCTGACCGGCCCGCTGGATCCTGCAATCGAAGCCATGGGAAAATTGTCGCCATCGCGCTTTATCCGGGAAGACAAATCGCGCAGCACATTTGAAAACGCGATTTTCACAAAACCGCTGTTGTCCCCCACAGACGGTGGGGCGGTCCTTCTGGTGACCAGTGCGTGGCATATGCCCCGGTCCGTTGCGGCGTTTTGTGCGGCCGGCATTCCCACTGTCCCGTTCCCCGTTGATTTCAGAAGCAAGCGTCGCGCTGGTCTGCAAGGCGAATTTTCGAAGCATTTGGCCGACCTGCGAACGGCCGTTCATGAATACATCGGCTTGGTGGCCTATCGCGCCACCGGACGCACAGATACCCTGTTTCCCAAAGGATGCTGACCCATGGACATTGTCATTTTCCACAACCCCGACTGCGGCACGTCGCGCAATGTGGTGCGCTTGGTGAAGGACGCCGGATACACCCCCACAGTGGTGGAATATCTGCAAGACGGCTGGACCAAACCGCAGTTGCAAGCCTTGTTCGCAGCAGCGGGTCTGACCGCGCGCGACGCGTTGCGCACCAGCAAATCGCCCGCCGCTGAATTGGGGCTGTTGGACGAAAGCGTGGACGATGCGACCCTGCTGGACGCCATGGTGCAGCATCCGATTTTGGTGAACCGCCCGATCGTTGCGTGCAAGCAAGGTGTCAAACTTTGCCGCCCATCCGGCGAAGTTTTGGATCTTTTGCCGAACTGGCCCGCAGCACCTTATGTGAAAGAAGACGGCGTGACCGAAATTATCGACAAGGACGGTCAAAGAGTGGCAGGGTCATAGCCAAGGAAGACGTCGAAAGGACACGGCCATGCCCGTCACCCAACTGCGCCCCAATATGGATCACTGGAATGAACGCGTGGATTTGGCCGCTGCGTTTCGCTGGACTGAACGCCTCAATTTTCACGAAGCCGTGGCAAACCACTTCAGCTTGGCGGTGAATAAGGACGGCACGCAATTTCTGATGAACCCAAACCAGATGCATTTTCGCCGGATCAAAGCCAGCGATCTGCTGCTGCTGGATGCCAACGATCCGAACGTCATGGACCAACCCGGCGCACCGGACCCCACCGCCTGGGGGCTGCACGGGTCGTTGCACCGCCGCGTGCCCCATGCCCGCTGTGCCATGCATGTGCATTCCATTCATGCCACCGTTTTGGCATGCTTGGCAGACAGCACCCTGCCCCCCATTGATCAAAATACAGCCACCTTCTTTGATCGATATGTCATCGACGAAGACTTTGGCGGATTGGCGTTTGAGGAAGAAGGCGAACGCTGTGCCGCATTGTTCGCGGACCCAAAAAGACGGGTCATGATCATGGGCAATCACGGTGTGATGGTCATTGGCAACAGCGTGGCGGACACATTCAACCGGTTGTACTATTTCGAACGCGCAGCGGAAACATACATCCGCGCGCTTCAAACCGGCCAAAAGCTGCGGGTTTTGTCAGATGCCATCGCAGAAAAAACAGCGGCTGAACTGGACGATTATCCCGGCCAAGCAGACCAACATTTGTCCGAACTGAAAGCCATCTTGGATGATGAAGGGTCCAATTATGCCAGCTGATGACAAAGTGGTGGTGGAAAACATCAACACGCCTGGCAAAACCAGCCGGGTGGACCGGGTCAAATACGAAGACATGCGCGCAGCATACCTGGCCATTCTGCCGTCACAGGCACCTGGATTGACACACGACCAAGCAAAAGAGGCCGCCAAGCAGCACCTGAGTCCAACCTTGTTTCCAGGTGGCAAGACGTCGGGATGGTGGTTGAAGACCGTGCAGTTGGATTTGGAAGCCAAAGGCATTGTCGTGCGCGAAGCGACGAAACCGCTGCAATTTCACCAAGTCCGCTAATTCTGCACAAACCCCGCGCAAGGTCTGCACACAGCCCGATCATTGGCAGGTCATGAAACGTCGCATCCATCTTCTTTTTGTGGCCTTGCCCTGCCTTGGTGTTGGGCTTGTTTTGGTTGGGTCTTTTTTGGGCGGTGTTCACCCCTTGGGCGACAGCCTGGCCGTGATCCGCATCCCCGTCGCAATGCTTGGACTGGTGCCTTTGATCCGACCCAGAAAGTGGCGCACCTGGCTTTGGGTGCCGATGTTATCGGTGTTGGTG
>JAHDDS010000007.1:2583-38530 GCA_020629235.1 Planktomarina sp. | reverse complement strand
GCCTGCACTTGTTCTGGCCCTTCCCGAAGTGGCAATCGCAACAGCTGGACCGCATTCTTCCCAAGCTGGCTGCCTTGGATGGGCCCGTGATCCTGGGCGGTGATTTCAATATGCAGCCCGGCACGCGCGTGGAACGCGTGGTGCGCGATGCCACCCGGACCACAGCCTTGCGCCCGGCTTTCACCACGTATCACATCGGCCCAAACCGCGTGCCCGTGTCCATCGACCAAGTGCTGGCCCGCTGCGGCACGGTGGAGCGGCGCCCAAAGCTGGGATCAGACCACCACGGGCTTCTGGCCCATGTCGGTTTCAACGAAGAAACGTGCCGCGAATGAAGCGGAAAGGGGCGAAGAGGATTTTACACTTCCGCCATGGCAGACAAACCCGCATCCCCGCTTTGGAATTATCACCCAGATTTGCCACTGGAAAATCCTTCCGTTTTCCAGTGGCCCCCTGATGGCCGGTTCCTGGCGCACTGGTTTGCGAAAAATTGGCTGACCCTGTCTGAACGGGTGATGATGGTGATCCTGGCGGTCGTATTGTTTTACACCGTTTACCCCAGTCTTGCGGATGCCCAGACTTGGGCGTTTGGCTGGGTGATACAGACCTGGGTGGTGAATATGGTGCTGTGCTTCACCATCGCCGGTGGGCTGCACTGGTTTTTCTATATGAAGAAAGGACAGGGCAAAGACCTGCGATTTTCGATGCGCGAGCTGGCCCAAAACAACCGCAAGTTCGACTTCGACAACCAGGTCAAAGACAACATGTTTTGGACACTGGGCAGCGGTGTGGCGCAACTGACGGCGTACCAAGTGGTGGTGATGTGGCTGATGGCCAACGGATACGCCCCCACCATCACCTTCACCAGCAACCCCATATGGTTTGTCGCTTGGGTGCTGTTGTTGCCGATCTGGTCGGCGTTCCATTTTTATTGGGTGCACCGTTTGCTGCACGTGCCGTTCTTTTACAAACGCTTCCACCACCTGCATCACCGCAATATTGATCTGGGGCCGTGGTCTGGGTTTTCTATGCACCCGGGCGAACACCTGATGTATCTGTCCACTTTGTTGGTGCACGTGGTGGTGGCCAGCCACCCAGTTCACCTGATTTTCCATGTGATATACCAAGGCCCCGGCGCGGCCATGACCCACACCGGGTACGAAGATTTGTTGATCAAAGACAAACGCCGCCTGGCCTTGGGCACGTTTTACCACACGCTGCATCATAAGTATTTTGAGTGTAATTATGGCAACCAAGAAATGCCCTGGGATCGGTGGTTCGGCACGTTCCATGATGGGTCAGACACCGCAACCCAAGACACGCGCCGCCGAATGAAAGCGATGCAAAAGTAAGCCGTTGAATTTGGCATTGATTGTCAGGCCCTGCTGCCACCAAGATGGGACAGCGAGGCAGACGGGGGAATTCGATGCGTGCTTTGATCTTTGCGTTGGCCATCGCGCCGGGATGGGCCTTGGCCCAACAGATCGACACCCCATTGCAGGATGAACGCCTGAATTTGGCAGCGTGTTTGATGGCCATCGACCCCCTGCCCGCCACATACCGCAGCCACCTGGCCCGATCATGCGTTGCCGTGCCGTTGAAAATTTGCGAACTGCGCGGAACGCCCGACCCCTGCTTGCAAGGCACCAATGAAATGATCCGGGCCTTTTACGCAAACAACAGGCCCAAATTGCCCAAGGTTTTGGACGCAGCCCCATTAAAAGCCAAAGCCTATGCCCGCGGATTGGTCCGGGCCGATGCAATGGTGGCTGCGACATACGATCAGCCCGCAGAAGCCTATCCCAACCTGGCCGATGCGTTGGTTCAACTGTTCTATCGCGCCCGGCAAGCCGGGGTGGAGGTTTCTAAATGACCCACGGATTCACATCTGTTCGCCAAATCGTGGAACAGGGATACTGTGTCAGCTGTGGCCTGTGCACGGCCTTTTCCAACGGCGCCGCGCAAATGGGGTACACGACGTCTGGGCAATACCGGCCCGATGTGGAAGCCTTAACCCCCGAAGTCGAAGCCAAAATTCTGACCCACTGCCCAGGCATCAACGTGGCGGGCCCATGGGACGTCCCCCTGAAACAAATGCATCCCATTTGGGGCGAAGTCCGCACCGTATGCATGGGATGGTCCAGGGACCCGGACACGCGCCACCGCGCGTCTGCGGGCGGGGTGATGACAGCCTTGAACCGTTTTGCTTTGGACAGCGGGCAGGCGGATTTCATTTTGCAGGTGGCCGCCGACGGGGACGATGCCCTGCATTCCAATCCTGTGATGATCCGCAACGCAGAAGATCTGTTGACCGGGTCCCAATCGCGATATGCCCCGGTGGCCCCATTGGCCGCAATCCTGGATGCTTTGGACACAGGCGAACGCTTTGTGGTGTCCCTGAAACCCTGCGACATCGCTGGCGTGCGCAACTTGCAAAAAACCGATGCCCGCGCGCGGGAACAAATCGTATTCACCCAAGCCATGTTCTGCGGCACCACCCCCAGCCGGTCCGAAACCGAAGCCTTTTTCCACCGCCGCAACGTGCGCGCAAAGGACCTGACGGACATGCGTTGGCGCGGCCATGGCTGCCCGGGCAAAACCGTGGGGTTTCTGCCCGGCGGCATCGAAGTCGACGGGCCCTATTCCGAACTGTGGACCGACAAATGGAAAACCCAATTCCGCTGCAAAATTTGCCCGGACGCCATCGCCCTGCAGGCTGACATCGCCACGGGCGACATCTGGCCTGGCGGCATGCCCAAAGGCGAAACCCCCGGCGAAAACGCCATCATCAGCCATACCAAACGGGGCGATGATATTCTTCACCAGGCCATCAACGCCGGATACTTGGAAGTGACAGACCTGACCATCGACGACGTGTCAGACAGCCAACCCCACCATGTGGACTTGCGCCGCACCTTCGGCACGCGGGTGCAAGCCACAACAGATGCGGGCCACAACGCCCCCAATTTCACGGATCTGAACGAACACCAGCTGACCCACACCCTGGACGCAGATGAAAAAGCCGCCACCCATGCAGGCACCCTGCGACGGGTGAAAGCGGGCCAAGGTGACGAATGTGTGGATTTTGACGGCTTTAGTTGACGAAATCGACAAGGGCATTGTCGAATTTCAACCTGACAAATCCAACACGTTGCCTAGGGTGCGGTGAAACGCAAAGGGGACCCCATGCAGTACGGCCTGTCAGAAGAACAAGAAATGATCGCCAGCACCGTGCGGGCCTTCGTAGAAAAAGAGATTTACCCCCACGAAGACCTGGTGGAACGCACCGGCGAAGTCCCTGCCGAAATTGCCCAAGACATCAAACAAAAAACCATCGACCTGGGATTTTACGCCTGCAATTTCCCCGAAAGTGTGGGCTGCGCGGGGCTGAACCACGTGGACTTTTCCCTTGTCGAACGTGAACTTGGGCGCGGGTCCATGGCGTTGAACCACTTCTTTGGTCGCCCGCAAAACATCTTGATGGCGTGCGAAGGCGAACAGGTGGACCGCTATCTTATGCCCGCAGTCCGCGGCGAACGTATGGACGCACTTGCCATGACAGAACCTGGTGCTGGGTCGGACGTGCGCGGCATGAAATGCGCCGCCGTGCGCGATGGGGGGGATTGGGTCGTCAACGGCACCAAGCACTTCATCTCTGGCGCGGAACACGCCGATTTCATCATCGTTTTCATCGCCACCGGCGAAGATCAAACCCCCAAAGGCCCCAAGAAACGCATCACCTGCTTTTTGGTGGATCGTGGCCACCCCGGCTTCACCATCCGCGACGGGTACAAATCCGTCAGCCACCGGGGCTACAAAAATATGATCCTGGAATTCGATGACTGTCGCCTGCCAGACACTTCAGTTCTGGGGGATGTCGATGGCGGGTTCGAAGTGATGAACACCTGGCTTTACGCCACGCGCATCACCGTGGCCGCCATGTCCGTGGGTCGCGCCAGACGGGTCTTCGACTATGCCCTGGACTATGCCGCAACGCGCGAACAATTCGGGCAAAAAATCGGGAAGTTCCAAGGCGTCAGCTTCCAATTGGCCGACATGGTCACGGAAATTGATGCCGCAGACTTGCTGACCCTTGCAGCAGCCGACCGATTGGACAAAGATCTGCCCGCCAACCGCGAAATCGCATCAGCAAAGCTTTATGCCTCTGAAATGTTGGCGCGGGTCACGGACGCTGCAATCCAGGTGCATGGCGGCATGGGATTGATGGACGACTACCCCCTTGAACGCTTCTGGCGGGACGCGCGGGTGGAACGCATTTGGGACGGTACCTCAGAAATTCAGCGCCACATCATCAGCCGGGACTTGTTGCGGGCCTTGGGGGCTTGAGTATTTTTGAACAAAAGAAGTTGGGATCCAGCCCCCCGTTGCTGCAACAGCGCGTCGGGGGGCCTTCTTCCGTTACGGCCATCGGCGCTTCCGCCTGTACCGCACAAACATTGGCGGCGATTCTGGTGAAGAAATCCCTAATTCTTTTGTTTTCAAATACTCCCGCCGGAGGCACCCCTCATCCTCGGATGGGGATGAAAATCATCCAGCGGCGCGCAGCGCCACAACCGGGATCCGTGCAACATGGGTGATCTGACGCGCCTTTTATCCCCGAAAACAATCGCCGTGGTGGGGGGTGGGCCTTGGTGCGCGTCGATCATTTCCGCTGCCAAGCAAGTCGGCTTTGACGGCACCATTGTCCCGGTTCACCCGGCGGGTAAAATGGTTGCGGGCTTAAGATCCGTTTCCAACCTGGCTGACGTAGCAGGCCCAATTGATGCAGCGTTCATTGGCGTCAACCGGATGGCCACTTTGGACATCGTGGCCCAACTCAAGGACCTTGGCGCTGGCGGTGCGATTTGCTTTGCCAGCGGCTTTTCCGAAGCCGCCGCAGAAGACGAAGCGGGAACGGACCTGCAAGCCGCCTTGATCGATGCCGCTGGTGACATGCCTATATTGGGGCCGAACTGCTATGGCTTTCTCAATGGCTTGGACCGGTGTGGGATATGGCCGGATCAACACGGAATGCGACCGGTGGATCGGGGCGTGGCTATCCTGACGCAATCTTCCAATATTCTGATCAACATTACCATGCAGATGCGCGGGTTGCCGGTGGGACAGGTTGTGGCTTGCGGCAACCAAGCCCAAACGACCCAAACCGATATCGCGCTTCACCTGCTGGACGACCCCCGCATCACGGCGATCGGCCTGCACATCGAAGGCTTCGGTGATTTGCGGGGATGGGAAGCGTTGGCCGCCAAAGCACGGTCAAAAGCTGTCCCACTGATCGCCCTGAAATCAGGCAAATCGGACGAAGCCCAGGCCGCAGCCATTTCCCACACCGCATCCCTGACGGGCGGCGACGCTGGCGCGCAGGCCCTGTTGGACCGGCTGGGCATCCGCCGTGCCCCCAATCTTCCGGTGTTTTTGGAAGCGCTGAAATTGGCCCATGTGTTCGGCGACAGCCTGACACCGACCCTTGCGTCCATTTCCTGTTCGGGCGGCGAAGCGGCTTTGGTGGCAGATATGTGCGTTGGAACGTCGTTGCGATTTCCACCTTTGAACCCCCGGCAAAAGCAAGCTTTGGGGAACGTATTGGGCCCGATGGTGGCTTTGGCAAATCCTTTGGATTACCACACCTATATCTGGCGGGACGAAGCCGCGATGACCGCGGCTTGGGCGGCCATGGCGGACGCAGAAATTGCGCTGACATTGATCGTCCTGGACTATCCCCGGGGCGATCTGTGTGACGCCAGCGATTGGGACATTGCAACCCGCGCCGCGGTGGCGGCCGCACAACAGACCGGGATGCGCTTTGCGGTTGTGGCCACCTTGCCAGAGCTTTTGCCAGAAGCGACGGCACACCATTTGATGGACCAAGGCCTGGCCCCCCTGCACGGACTTGACCACGCCATTGCTGCATTGGACATTATGGCTGTCCCGTCTTGCCCCAGCGATGACCCCGTGCTGCTGCCAGGACAGGCCCGACACACCGAAACGTTGAGCGAGGCTGACGCAAAATCCCGATTGGCGGCGGCGGGCGTGCCGGTGCCGAAATCGAAAATTGTTGAAACCGCGCAAGACGCTGCCCAGGCAGCCACCGCCGTGGGCTTCCCCGTCGCGCTGAAAGTGTTGGGGCTGGCCCACAAAACGGGGGCCAACGGTTTGGCCTTGAACCTTTCCACATCGGCAGAAGTGGCCAAAGCGTGCAAATCTCTGGCGGACGGCCCCTTGCTGGTGGAAGCCATGGTCCAAAACCCCTTGGTTGAAGTTCTGGTGGGGGTCACGCGGGATCCGGCCCATGGTTTTTTGTTAACCCTGGGGGCAGGCGGAACGATGACAGAGATATTGCAAGACACACAATCCCTTTTGGTGCCCGCACCACAAAACGACGTGGCGGCGGCTTTGATGTCCCTGCGCATCGCACCCGTGTTGCAAGGGTATCGCGGAAAACCCGGCGTCAGCATGTCCGCCCTGGTGGATGCCATAATGGCGGTGCAAGAATTTGTGGTCGCCCATGCTGACACGATAGAAGAAGTGGAAATCAACCCGCTGATCTGCACACCAGACAGCGCCGTGGCCGCTGACGCATTGATAAGGATGACACCATGACCGACAGCCCTGTGAAAACACGCCGCGACGGCGCGATTTTGGAAGTCACCTTGGACCGACCAAAGGCAAACGCCATAGACTTGGCCACATCAAAAATATTGGGGGATACGTTTGCGGCGTTTCGGGATGACCCGGACCTGCGGGTGGCGATCATCACGGGCGCAGGCGACAAATTCTTTTGCCCCGGCTGGGATTTGAAAGCGGCCGCAGACGGTGATGCTGTGGACGGCGATTACGGCGTGGGCGGCTTTGGCGGGTTGCAAGAGTTGAGGGATATGAACAAGCCGGTGATCGCCGCTGTGAATGGGATTTGCTGCGGCGGCGGGTTGGAATGGGCCTTGTCCGCCGACATCATCTTGGCTGCAGACCACGCCACCTTCGCCCTGCCGGAAATTCGATCCGGCACGGTGGCAGACGCAGCAAGCGTGAAAGTGCCAAAGCGCATTCCGTACCACATTGCCATGGAATTGCTGCTGACGGGACGTTGGTTTGACGTGGACGAAGCCAAAGGGTGGGGACTGGTGAACCATGCTTATCCCGCAGGTGAATTAATGGATCAGGCTTGGGATATGGCGCGGTTATTGGCCAGTGGTCCACCGCTTGTTTATGCGGCCATCAAAGAAATTGTGCGCGATGCTGAAGACAGCAAATTCCAAGATGCCATGAACCGGATCACCGGGCGGCATCTGCGGTCTGTCGATGTTCTTTATGCGTCAGACGATCAGTTGGAAGGGGCGAAAGCCTTTGCCGAAAAACGCGATCCTGTTTGGACCGGTAAATAACCTTCCATGTGGCGCTGCGCGCCGGATGGTGCTGGCCATCCCCATCCGGGAATGGCGGATGCCTCCGGCGGGAGTATTTTTGAACAAAAGAAGCGGGCTATACCTTTTGGAACTGAAGCATCAGCCCCATGTCATCGGCGTTTGGACCCCGTGACCCCGATGTATAGAGCCTGAATTTCGGCATTGTCACATTGGCGATTTTTGGTGCGATGTCCGACAATTTCGCATCGAACCCATCGGCTACATAATGTTCTGCATTCACCGACAACACCAACCACGCACCGGGCTTGGCCACCCGCAACAATTCATCAAACGCCGCGGGTCCGACGTGCCCGTGGGTGAATGTTCCCGCGCTGACGATGCCGGAATATGTGGCGTCGTCCACGTCCAGCCGGTCCAGCACATTTCCTTCGAACAGTCGGTCATACACATCTTTCAAAGCGGCTTCCGCCAACATTTCTGGCGCAATATCAGTGCCGTCGATGGGGCCAATGTTTCGATGCGCCAATGCCACCCCCACCAAGCCTGTGCCTGCCCCAATGTCCAGAACAGGGCCTGGGCAATTTTTGGCAGCGAACGCGTCGGCCACTGCTTGGGGCGACACGTATCCATGGGCATCTGCAAAGCTGGAATCATATGTGGCCGCCCAGTCTGCATAGAGGCGCTTGCTGTCTTCCGGCGTTTGCAGGGCATAGGCCCCTTTCAAATCAGTCATCATGCGCGTCCTTTTTTGGGTTCAGACACTGGGTCTTGGGTCCCCCGTATAATGTGGCTGCGACATCCAAGTTGGGCGTGAAGTTCCACGGATGCTTGCGTGTTGCGCTTATTTGGAAGCGTCATGGATTGTTGGGTCGACATGACGGTTTTGATACACTCGAAACTGGCCTATGTCAGGTCCATGACTGGAACACTTCTTTCCATTGGCCACGGATATTCTGCACGCGCCCTGACGCCACTGTTGTTGGCCGACGGCTGGCGGATCATCGGCACGACGCGCACGGCTGACAAGGCAGACCAATTGCGCGCCTTGGGGGTCGAACCCTTGGTTTGGCCCGGGGCCGATTTGCAAGCCGTCTTGGCGGACGCCACCCATCTGTTGATGTCTGCCGCACCCGGCGAAGACGGCGACCCGCTTCTGCGGGATGTGGACCTGACAGGTCACAGCTTTGACTGGGTCGGATATCTGTCCACCACGGGCGTTTACGGCGACCACCAAGGCCAATGGGTGGATGAAACAACACCCCTGACCCCCAGCACAAACCGCGGACGGTTGCGGGTCCTGGCTGAACGCCAATGGGACGCGCTGGACCTGCCGCTGCACATCTTTCGGTTGGCGGGAATTTATGGCCCGGGTCGCGGCCCGTTTGCCAAGGTTCGGGCCGGCACCGCGCGGCGGATCATCAAACCCAATCAGATTTTCAGCCGGATTCACGTGGCTGACATTGCCCAGGTGCTGAAGGCCAGCATCGACCAACCCAACCCTGGGGCGATCTATAATCTGTGCGACAATGACCCTGCCCCGCCCGAAGATGTCATCGGGCACGCAGCAGAATTGCTGGGCCTGCCCGTTCCCCCAGCTGAAGATTTTGCACAGGCCGACATGACCCCAATGGCCCGCAGTTTTTATGCCGAAAGCAAACGGGTAAAAAATGATCGCATCCGGGACGAGTTGGGGGTGACGTTAATTTTTCCCGATTATAGAAGCGGCCTGGCTGATTTGCTGCGGCAGGAGGAAAGTGATGCGGGCAAAGCTTGAAGCGTTTTTGCTGCGCGACCGGGTTCGGTACGCGATCTTGGGCGTGATCATTTTCAACGCGATCTTGCTTGGCCTGGAAACGTCCCCTTCTGTCATGGCAACTTGGGGGCCGGTGATCAAATTCTTGGATACGGTCTGTTTGGTGATTTTCATCATCGAAATTGGCCTGAAACTGGTGGCGTTTGGTCCGCGGTTTTTCCGCGACGGCTGGAATATCTTCGATTTCCTGATTGTGGCGATTGCCCTGTTGCCCGCCACCCAAGGCTTGGCCGTGTTGCGTGCAATGCGGGTGCTGCGGGTATTCCGGGTGCTGAATGCCGCCCCCAGCCTGCGGCG
The DNA here is from genome assembly GCA_020629235.1 of Planktomarina sp. GTDB lineage: Bacteria > Pseudomonadota > Alphaproteobacteria > Rhodobacterales > Rhodobacteraceae > Planktomarina. The sequence goes on along the minus strand of JAHDDS010000007.1, from coordinate 29,038 downwards.
CGTGGTGGAAGGATTTGTGACCGCCCTGCCCGGCATGGCCAGCGTCTTTTTGTTGATGGCCATCATCTTTTACATCGGGGCCGTTATGGCCACCAAACTGTTCGGCGACGCGTTTCCAGATTGGTTCGGCACCCTGGGCAGATCAGGGTATTCATTGTTCCAAGTCATGACACTTGAAAGCTGGTCTATGGGCATCGCCCGGCCGGTGATGGCAGAATACCCCTATGCCTGGGCATTCTTTGTACCATTCATCATGGTCACCACCTTTGCCGTCGTGAACTTGTTGGTGGGTTTGATCGTGAATTCCATGCAAGACGCCCACCAAGAAGAAGGCAACGCCGCCACAGATGAATACCGATTAAAGGTGTTGGACCGGTTGGAAGCAATTGAACGACGGCTAGATCAAGCGACGCACCAGCCAAGCGACAGCGCCGAACGCAAGAAGTAAGATAAGCGCGACGCCGATATTCGTGGCGTAAAACACAGCGCGGTCTGCCAGTTCAAGATTGTTTAAGAACCGATACGGCAGGCCCGATGTCACTGTGCCTTCAGGTGCTGCGTTGAACCGCTGCACCAGGGTTTCTGTCCACAGCACATAGGCCGCGACAATCCCCACCAACCACAAGGCTGCCCCCAGCAACCGTCGAAACACGCGGTTGATAAAAACGGCGTCGATCCACATCAAAAGTGGGCCGATCCCGTGCATATAGAATTCACGCCACGGGTCCCCCAACTGCCCGTTCCGGGTCACAGACATGGGATCGGCAAAGTAAAGCCGCCAATACAGGAACACCACCATGGCATTCACAACCGCCGTGGCCGAAACCAGCGGGTCCAAGCTGTTGGCAGACAAGCGGTACGAGACCCGCAAATTTTGGGCCGCCACGAAGGCGGACAGGGCCAATGCCCATATCGTCAGGTACCGAAACGGGCCGCCGAAATCCCAGTGCGCCACCAAGATGGAATGGGTCAGATATCCCGCCGCCAACAGGAAAACGATCCAACGAAAAAACTTTGTGGCCGGCGCATATATCATGACGGGCAGCCTGCACAGACAGCGACGCCCGGTCAAACCCAACCGAAGGTCAGGCGCATTGATTTTTACGCGCGCGCGCGACTATGGTGACGTTGATGGAGGAAAGCATGAAATTTATTTTGACATTTTGCGTCGCCTTGGGGCTGGCATCTGCCGCCCAGGCTTGCAGCCTGCAATCGGTCGCGGGATCGAATGAACAAATCAATCCCAAGCGGATTGATGCCATGAAAATTTCGCAGGTGATTACAGCCTATACCAACGTGGCACGCTGCAAAAAACGCAGACAGCCTTTGGAATTTTCCGCAAAGTTGACCAAAGCCGCCGATGGGCATGCCAAATGGATGGGCAAGTCACGAAAGTTGTCCCACACTTCCAACAAATCTGGGTATCGCACGCTGCGCGATCGTTACAAGAAAGAGCGGATCAAGTTCCGGGCCGGGGCCGAAAACATTGCGCAAACTGCCCGGCTGACTATTCCACCGGGGGAAAGCTTCCGCATCTTGAATGCGTCCAAATGCCAATTCCAGCGCAGCAATGGGCAAGCCATCGTGCCCCACACCTATGACAGCTTGGGCAAGGAACTGGTGCGCTTGTGGGTGGCGTCAAAGGCGCACAACAAAAACCTGATGAACCGCAAATACAAGAAGATGGGCGCGGGCATCGGATTTGACGGCAAAGGCCCATACTGCGGGGCATACTTCGCAGCCCAGGTCTTTACTGACTGATCTTCAAGGGGCGTGCGCCTTAAGCGAGGCCACGCCCAAAACATCCAAAACCTTGGCTTCGATGTCAGCTGCGTTCAGGCGGGCCACTGCGTACATATCCTTGGGACTGGCCTGGTCGATGAAGATGTCCGGCAACACCATGGATCGGTACTTCAGGCCCGTGTCAAACACGCCTTCGTCTGCCAAAAGATGCGCCACGTGGCTGCCAAAACCACCCACTGCCCCTTCTTCAATGGTAATCAGGGCGTCGTGATTGGCCGCAAGATCCAAAATCAAATCGCGGTCCAAAGGTTTGGCAAAACGCGCGTCCGCAACGGTGGGTGTAATGCCCTTGGCCGCCAAATCGTCGCACGCCTTTTGAACTTCAGACAGGCGCGTGCCGAAAGATAAGATTGCCACCCTGCTGCCGGTCGTGATGATGCGGCCTTTGCCGATTTCCAATGGTGCTGCCGTTTCCGGCAGGTCGCAGCCGACCCCTTCGCCGCGGGGAAAGCGAAACGCAATGGGGCCGTCATCATGGGCCACAGCAGTGGCCACCATGCGGGTCAATTCGGCTTCGTCGGCGGCGGCCATCACCACAAAACCCGGAAGATTGGCCAAAAACGCAACATCGAACGCCCCGGCATGGGTCGCGCCATCGGCCCCCACCAGACCGGCGCGGTCGATGGCAAACCTTACTGGCAGGCGTTGGATCGCAACATCGTGCACCACCTGGTCATAGCCGCGCTGCAAAAACGTGGAATACATGGCGCAAAACGGTTTCATCCCACCCGCCGCCAAAGCGGCAGAAAACGTGACCCCGTGCTGTTCTGCGATGCCCACGTCGAAACACCGGCTGGGATACCGTTCAGCAAACAAATTCAACCCCGTGCCATCCGGCATGGCCGCCGTGACAGCGCAAATCTTGTCGTCCTTGGCCGCGTGATCCAACAACGCCTTCGCAAAGACAGAAGTATAGGACGGTGCGTTGGACGGTGCTTTCTTCTGTTCGCCCGTGATCACATCGAACTTGGACACGCCGTGCCCTTTGTCGCGGGCCCGTTCGGCGGGGCCGTAACCCTTGCCCTTTTTTGTGATCACATGGATCAGAATGGGGCCTTGCAACCGATCCTTGACCGTCCGCAACACGGGCAAAAGCTGGTCCATATCGTGCCCATCCAACGGCCCAAGATAGCTGAAGCCCAGTTGTTCAAACATCGTCCCGCCCACAGTCATGTGCTTCAACATGTCCTTGGCGCGCTTGGCCCCTTCGCGGAACGGTTCGGGCAGAAGGCTGACTGCACCTTTGGCAGCGGCTTTGAATTCTTGGAACGGCGCACCCGCATAAAGTTGGGACAGATAAGATGACAAAGCCCCGACCGGCGGGGCGATGGACATTTCGTTGTCGTTCAAAATCACGATCATCCGCTTTTTCAGATGGCCCGCGTTGTTCATCGCCTCGAACGCCATGCCGGCCGACATGGAACCATCGCCAATCACCGCGATGGTGTCCCCAATGCCGTGTTCTGTGGCCCCGCCCAAATCCCGCGCCACGGCAAACCCCAACGCCGCCGAGATAGAGGTCGACGAATGGGCCGCGCCAAACGGGTCAAACGGGCTTTCGCTGCGTTTTGTAAACCCCGACAACCCATCCTTTTGGCGCAACGTTCGCATCCGGTCGCGGCGGCCCGTCAACACTTTGTGGGGATAACACTGGTGCGACACATCCCAGATCAGCCGATCCTTGGGGGTGTCAAACACAGCGTGCAGTGCAGTGGTCAATTCCACAACGCCCAAGCCAGCCCCCAAGTGCCCACCGGTTTCAGACACAGCCGAAATCACTTCGGTCCGCACTTCATCTGCCAGTTGCCGCAGCTGCGCGTCCGACAAACCCTTCATGTCTGACGGCGAAGAAACAGTGTCTAACAAAGGGGTAATGGGGCGTTCGGCCATATTGCGGCCTCCTTATTTTTTGCGCGTCACGACGAAATCCGCCGCCGCTTTCAAAACATCTGCTTTGGCACCAAATGGGGCCAAGGCGTCGCATGCCTGATCCACCAGGTCTTGGGCCCGGGCTTTGGCAACGTCCAACCCCAGAAGCGATACGAAAGTGGCTTTGCCAGCGTCGGCGTCTTTGCCCGTGGCCTTGCCAACAGTGGCCGCGTCCCCTTCAACATCCAAGATGTCGTCAGCGATTTGAAAGGCCAGGCCCAACGCTTGGGCATAGTGCCGCAGTGGCGTGGGGTCTTCTTTCGCCAACACAGCACCGGCTTGGGCGGACCATTCAATCAATGCCCCGGTCTTGTTACGCTGCAATTCCGAAATTTCGTCCAGATCTAAAACGCGGCCAGCCGTTTCAGCGGCGATGTCTTGGGCTTGCCCCAAAACCATGCCTTGCGCACCCGATGCCCGCGCCAAACTGGCCACCAAGGCCACCCGCACAGCTGGATCGCTTGCACAATCCGCGTCTGCCAAAAGATCAAACGCCAGGGTCTGCAGCGCATCGCCCACCAGAACGGCAGTGGCATCGTCCCACTTTTTGTGAACAGTGGGCTGACCGCGCCGCACATCATCATCATCCATGCACGGCAAATCATCATGGACCAGCGAATACGCATGCAGCGCTTCAATCGCAGCACCTGCCAAGCTTGGCCCGGGTCCCGCAACACCATACAGCGCCGCCGATTCCATCACCAGGAACCCCCGCAATCCTTTGCCACCTTCGACGGCATACCGCATGCCGTGCACCACCGGCACATCGGCATATCCCGCCATCCGGTGCGCCAAAACGGATTGGGTCGCATGGGCAGCGGCAGTCAAACGCGCAGCAAACATTATTCAGGCAGGTCCGCCGTGCCATTGGGCTGGCCATCGGTCGTCAAGGTAATGGCAGCCACTTTTTCTTCTGCCGCTTTCAGTTTGGCTTCGCAGTGGGCCTTCAATGCGGCCCCGCGTTCATAAAGACCGATGGATTCTTCCAATGCTACATCACCGCGTTCCAGCTTGGTGACCACTTGTTCCAATTCTGCCATTGCAGCTTCGAAACTCAATCCATCCAATGCAGCATCAGCCATGGGGCAACCTTTCTTTCGGCGCGCGCGCCATCAAAACTTCCACGTGGGCTTTGGCGCTGGCGGCCAGTGCCTCCAGGTCATAGCCCCCTTCCAGGCAAGACACGACTCGCCCCCCCGCATGGGTGTCAGCCAAATCATACAGCTTGTCTGTCACCCAAGCAAAGTCGTCTTCCACCAAATCCATACCCGCCAAAGGGTCCGCCATATGTGCATCAAATCCTGCGGAAATCAGCAGAAGTTGCGGTTTCCACCGGTCCACGGCGGGCAATACCTCGCGCTCCATCGCATCGCGAAACACTTTGGATCCTGCGCCCCCGGGCAGCGGACAATTCATCACATTGTTTGCCGCCCCCGTTTCATGGGCGTGGCCCGTGCCCGGATACAATGGCATTTGATGGGTGCTGGCAAAAAAGATGCGGCTGTCGCCTTCCACCAAATCCTGGGTGCCATTGCCATGATGTACGTCGAAATCCACGATGGCCACACGGTCCAGCCCATGATGATCCAAGGCGTGCTTCGCCGCCAAAGCGACATTGCCGAAAAAGCAAAAACCCATAGGCGTGCTGCGTTCGCAATGATGCCCCGGGGGACGCATGGCCACAAAGGCGTTGGACGCGTCGCCTGACATTACCAAATCCACGGCCCGAACGGCCCCCCCGGCACAGCGCAGCGCTGCTTCCAGTGTGCCGGGCGACATATGCGTGTCCCCGTCCAAGGACACCCAACCGGCGTCCGGAGCGCTATTTTTTATCAAATCGATGTGGCTTTGGGGATGAACTTTCAGCAAGTCATCATCCGCCACCAGGGGCGCTTTGACGTGCTGCAACCCCAATGGTTCTAAGGCTGACAAGATATACTCCAACCGCGCGACCTGCTCTGGATGGCCGGGCGGTGTGACGTGATCAAGACAGGCGGGGTGGGTGACGATAACGCAAGACATGCAAGCGCTTAAACAAGAAGTGCGGGGGTCTGACAACCAGAACAATCCAGGCTTCTTTTGTTCAACAAATACTCGCGCCGCAGGCAATCCGCATGCCCCGGATGGGGCGTGCAAACATCACGGGCGACCGAAAGGTCGCGCAGTTATTCTGGGGCCAGCATGTACCCTGCGCCACGGACGGTTTGCAGATATCGCGGTTGTTTTGGGTCGGCTTCGATCTTGCGGCGCAGGCGGGTGATTTGCACATCCACGGCCCGTTCTTGGGATTGCCCGCCATCCCGCCCCAATTCTTCCACCAATTGGGTGCGGCTGAACGGTTCCGACGGTTTTGTGGCGAAAATGCGCATCAGGTGGCTTTCGGTGGCCGTTAACCGCACCAGGTCCTGACCCTGCCACAACTCTCCCCGATCCACGTCATATCGAACCGGCCCAAGGTGCAGGACTTTGGGGACGGTGCTGGTATCCGGTGTGGCGGGCGCACGTCGCAAAATGGCGTTGATACGCAACAGCAGTTCTTTGGGCTCAAACGGTTTGGACAAATAATCATCCGCCCCTGCTTCCAATCCAGCGATCCGATCCCCGGTTTCACCTTTGGCGGTCAGCAACAAAATCGGTACATCCCGTTCGGCGCGCAAGTCTTTGGTCAAGCTTAACCCGTCTTCCCCGGGCATCATCACGTCCAATATGATCAGGTCAAAATCCAACCCTGACAGAATGCGCCGGGCGTGGGCTGCATCGCGGGCCCCGCTGACCAGGAAGCCATTGCGGATCAGGTATTTCTGCAGCAGCATGCGAATGCGTTCATCATCGTCAACGATCAACAGGTGGGCATCTGGCGTCACTTTGAACCTCCCTCACTCAACCGTTTGTACTGTTTGCGCATGTCCGGGTCCATCATCGCTTCCAACACTGTGCGAAAGCCATCCACTGCGTCTGGCCCCGCAGCGGTAAAGGCCGCCCGCATCCGGGCCCGCTGGGCATCCGACAGCGCCTTATCCAAGGCAATGCCCGCTTGGGTCAAGGTCAACAACCGTTCGCGCCGATCACGAGTGCCCACAGCGTTGTGAACAAGCCCATCTTCGATCAGTGTACGCAACACCCGGTTCAAGCTTTGTTTTGTGACTCCCAAGGTCACCAACAGATTGTTCACCGTGGTGCCAGGACTGCGGTGAATGAAGTGCAAGGCGCGGTGATGGGCCCGCCCATAACCTTTTTCTGCCAGAATCCTGTCTGGGTCCGCCGTAAACCCGCGATAGGCAAAGAACATAGCTTCGATCCCCTGTTGCAGTTGATCGTCAGCCAAATACGGCGGGGCCTTTGCAGATGTATCGTCCATTGTCCTGAACTCAGAATACGTCAGCATTGTTGACATTCCAAGAATCAATTGCTAGCCAGCATCACTTTTGGCGCAATATTATGTCCACATCGGACCTTATTGCGTAACATTTGGAAAGCCAACCTGAAGGAGGGACGAAATGGCTGGTTCATACGAAGACCGCGACGGTGTCATCTGGATGGATGGCGAAATGGTGCAATGGCGCGATGCAAAAGTGCATATTCTGTCCCATGCGCTGCACTATGCATCCTCTGTGTTTGAAGGCGAACGCTGCTATGATGGCAACATCTTTAAAAGCCGCGAACATTCAGAACGCCTGATCAAATCGGGTGAACTGATGGACATGCCCATCCCATACACCCCAGAAGAAATCTGCGCCGCCAAGCGCGCGGTGTTGGACGCCAACGGATTCGACAATGCCTATGTCCGTGTCATCGCCTATCGCGGGGCAGGTGAAGACATGGGGGTTGCGGCCAGCCGCAATCCTGTTCGTGTGGCAGTCACCAGTTGGGAATGGGGCAACTACTACGGCGACGCCAAGATGCAAGGTGCCAAACTGGACATCGCCAAATGGAAACGCCCCAGCCCGGAAACCATCCCCACGGCGGCCAAGGCGGCAGGACTTTATATGATCTGCACCATGTCAAAACACGCGGCTGAAGCGAAGGGCTGTTCTGACGCCATGTTCCTGGATTATCGCGGGTACGTGGCCGAAGCGACCGGCGCGAATATCTTCTTTGTCAAAGACGGCGAAGTGCACACGCCACTGCCCGACGCGATCTTAAACGGGTTAACGCGCCAAACGGTTATCGGCCTGTTGCGCGACCGCCAAATCAAAGTTCACGAACGGCACATCATGCCGGAAGAACTGGCGGAATTTGAACAATGCTGGCTGACCGGCTCAGCCGCGGAAGTGACGCCGGTGGGCGAAATCGGTGAATTCAAATTCGAAGTCGGTGCCCTGACGCGCGAAATTGCGGAGGCTTATGAAACCGCTGTGCGCACACCGCCCGCGTAAAGTGAACGGGCGCGTGCACCCCGCGCGCCCTTTTTCCCATGACCCGGATCAACGAACACGGACAACCCATCGGGCACGCTTTGGATTTCCTGGGCCCATGGCCGCGCCCCGACGGGCGGGCGCTGCAGGGGCAATATTGTCGTCTGGAAAAGACCCATGACACCCATGCACAGGGTCTGTTCCAGGCGTTTTCATTAGATGCCAGCGGTAAGAATTGGACTTATCTGCCCACCAACCCAGTGGGGGACGGGGCGGCGTTTCACGATTGGTTCCAAGCCACTTGCTTTGGCGATGATCCGTTCTTTTACACCATTTTGAACGACAAAGGCGCGCCAGTGGGGCTTGCGTCGTTCCTGCGGATCAACACACGCGACGGCAGTATAGAGGTGGGCTGGATCTCCATGTCGCCGCTGATGCAGCGCAGCCGGATATCCACCGAAGCTATGTTTTTAATGATGGCCCACGCGTTCGATGATTTGGGGATGCGCCGATACGAATGGAAGTGCGATGCCTTGAACGCGCCATCCCGTGCAGCGGCAACACGGTTGGGCTTCACCTTTGAAGGCATTTTCCGCCAATGCACCCACTACAAGGGGCGCAACCGGGACACGGCCTGGTTTTCAATTTTGGACAGCGAATGGCCCGACCGCAAAGCCCGGTTTCAAGCCCACTTGGCCCCGTCGAACTTTGCGTCTGATGGCACACAAATCAGGCCACTGAATCCACAGCATCCAGCCTGATCTGGTTCTTTTTCAGCCCCACGTTGGGACGGAATGCGATTACAAAATCGCGCGTTCCACCACCCAATAGATGCCGATGATCCCGATGATCAAACTGCCAATGACAGACACAGATCGGTGCATCACAGGCAACGCCTCGGCAGCGGCTTGGTCGGCGGGCAATCGGGCCACTTTGGCCAAGCGCGTGCCCACCAACAGCAGCAGGAAGGTGGCCAAGATCACGGCCAATTGCCCAATTTCAACCCCGATGTTGAACCCAATCAGGCTGGCGATAAATCGGCCTGGCTGCAGCCCAACATCCGACAACACACTGGCAAACCCCAAACCGTGCAGCAGCCCAAAGCCAAACACTACAGCAATGCGCCACCACCCCAGTTGGGGCCGAAGAATATTTTCCACCGCGACATAGGTGATGGACAAGGCGATCAGACTTTCCACGATCCACATCTGTTCGCCTGGGATGGTGATCACCCCCAAAGTGGCCATCCCCAAGGTCACCGTATGGGCCAGGGTAAAGGCGGTGACCTGCCACAGCAACGGGCGCCACGCCAAGGCGAAGAAGAACAGGCCCAGCACAAACAGAATATGGTCCAGACCTTTGGGGATAATGTGTTCAAACCCTTCGATGACAAACCGCAAGAAATTCGCACCGGCGCTTTCAGCAGCGCCCATGTCCAACGGGATGGCTGGGCTGAGGTCGCCATTGTTCAAAAGAACGGCAAAGGCGTCTTCCACATCGCCCCATCGAACCACCAAACCGCCATTGGTTTCCACCCAGCCAAACTGAAAACTGTCCGCGCCGTCCGCCAAGGGCGCTTCTAAAAACAAGCGCGTATCTCGGGCGAATTCGGGGTTGGCTTCGGGGTCAACTTCGGCGCGCACCAAAGCAATCGGGCCGCCACCTTCGGTCAAAAATCCCGGCGCCAAAGTGGGCCAGGACTGTTCGATTTGCGCCACCAGTTCCGCATCCGACAAAGCCCGCAACGTGTCATAAGCTTCCGCTTGCGGTGCATCATTCGTATCGCTGTACTGCGACAGGTCGATCCCGGCCAAAAGGGCTTCCACGTTTGCAAAGACTTCGATCTTGGCAACGCCGTTTTCGATCATCACATCTGCAACAGCCGGCTTCGTTTCATGGGCCTTAACAAGGCTGGCCCACAACAATGTCAGCACAACCAGGGTTGACTTCACTGCAAAAGACAGACCCATTCGGACCCCTGGATATCTGGATGTTGCCATGTTTAAGCGCTCTCTTCTTTTGATCGTCGCCCTGGTGTGGGCCTTGCCCCTTCATGCCCACGAATTCTGGATTGATCCAGTCGAATTTCAAGTAAATGTCGGCGCAAAGATCGAAGCCCACCACCGGGTTGGGTCTGAATTCATCGGGCCAAAGCACAGCTATCTGGGGCCACGCACCACGACCCAAGCTTTTGGTCATCAAGGCAAGATTATGGACTTGCCCGCACGGTCTGGCGATCGCCCAGCAATGCAGATGCCTGATGCCCCCGAAGGATTGATAACGCTGATCCATGAAACCACCGACAGCGACCTGACCTATCAAGAATGGCAGAAGTTTGTGGACTTCATCGAACACAAAGACTTTGCTTGGGCCGCTGAAATGCACAAGGACCGCGGCCTGCCGGAAACAGGCTTCGCAGAGACGTACCGCCGCCACGCCAAGGCCTTGGTGGCGGTGGGGTCTGGGGCCGGATCAGATGTGCGGGCCGGCATGGATGTGGAAATTTTGGCGCTGACTAACCCTTATACAGACGCCATGACTGACGGCATGAAAGTGCAAGTTTGGTTAAAAGACAAACCGCGCGCAGATGCACAAGTGGAACTGTTTGAAGAAACCCCCGAAGGCACCATCAACATCACCCTGCACCGCACAGGCGACGACGGCACCGTCACATTACCGGTGAAATCTGGCCACACCTATATGGTGGATCACGTTGCCTTGTTCGGCACCGCACCGAACCCGCCGATCAATGCAGTATGGCATTCCGCGTGGGCCAATTTGACGTTTCGGGTCCCCTAAGTCCATCGGGGGGAAATCCCAACTTCTTTTGTTCAAAAATACTCAAATCCCGGCAGACCCACAGCGCGCAAAGTCATCCCAACAAACGCGCTTTGGCCCATATGGCCGCATCCGCGACGGATGGGTCAGGATCGTTCAAAAGCGGCTCTAACGCAGGTAAAAACCCTGGGTTTTGCGAATTTCCGATGGCGTAACACACGTTGCGTACAAACCGGTCCCGTCCAATTCGTTTGATGGGGCTGCCTGAAAATCGCGTGCGGAATGCGGTGTCATCCAACGCAGCCAATTCGGCCAGCGGCGGTGAAACAGTTCCGTCCCGGGCAGCATATCGTATGTCGGCCGCACCTTTGGCAAATTTGTTCCAAGGGCACACGGCAAGACAGTCATCACAGCCATAAATCCTGTTGCCTAAACCAGGGCGCAGGTCTTCGGCGACGGGGCCTTTGTGTTCGATGGTCAGATACGAAATGCAGCGCCGGGCATCCAAACGGTAAGGCGCCGGAAACGCGTCGGTGGGGCAAATATCCAAACACTTCCGACAATTGCCGCAGTGATCGTCTTCCGGCGTGTCGGGGTCCAGGATTGCGGTTGTGAAAATGGCCCCCAGAAACGTCCAGTTCCCCAGGCCGCGCCCCACAAGATTGGTGTGTTTGCCCTGCCAGCCCAAACCTGCCGCCTGGGCCAGTGGCTTTTCCGCGACTGGGGCGGTGTCCACGAAAACCTTCACCTGACAATCGGCGTGCGCCACCAACCACCGTGCCAGACGCTTAAGCCGCTTTTTCACCACGTCGTGGTAATCTTTGCCCCTGGCATAGACACTAATATTGCCACAGTCTGTCTGCTGAAGCCCGGCCAATGGGTCCGCATCGGGCGTATAACTTTCCGCCAACATCAGCACAGATTTTACATCCGGCCACAACACACGCGGGTCGCCCCGCCAAGACACACGGTCTTCCATCCAAGACATTTGCCCGTGGTGATCCGCGTCCAGAAACTGGGTCAAACGGTCTGGAACGTCTGAAATCGCATCGGGGGCCGCAACGCGCGCGGCGGTAAAACCTTCGGCCAGGGCCTGGGCCACCAGCCGGGTCTTCAGATCAGAAGTCAAGATCGGCGTAGTGTGGCGGTGGGGGGAAGCCGCTGACCACGTCGGCCAGGATGCTGCGGAACGCTGGCCGTGATTTGATCTTGGCGTACCAGTCTTTCACGGCAGCACTTCGGTTCCAATCCACGTCGCTGATATAGTCCAGGGACGACAAATGGGCGGCGGCGGCAAAATCGGCCATGGACATTGCATCGCCCGCCAACCAACGCCGATGATCCAACAACCATGCCATATAGTCCAAATGGTATTTGATCGCTTTGGATCCGTTCTTCACGTTGGTTCCGTTGGGGTATCCTGTCCCCTGCACCTTCTTGTTGACCCGTTCATAAAGAAGGTTTTCCGTCACTTCTCTATGGAATTTGTCGTCGAACCAAGCCACCAAACGGCGGACTTCAAAGCGATCCATGGCGGCCTTCGGCATCAACGGCGGCGTGGGGTGTTTTTCTTCCAGGTATTCGCAAATCGCGGCACTTTCGGACAGAATTTTTCCGTCCAGTTTCAGCACTGGGACTTTGCCCGCTGGATTGCGCTGCAAGAAATCGCTTTCTTTCAGCCAGTATTTTTCGTGGATCAATTCCACGTCGATTTTCTTTTCCGCCAGGCACAGCCGCACTTTGCGGCAAAACGGGGACAAGGGAACGTGATACAGGGTGGCCATGGGGTCCGTCGGAATGTTGTTTTGCGTGTTCTATCCTTTACCCGACGGTGCAATCAATCCTCGAAGCAATCGGACCGTCCGTCCCGGCGGATCATGTCCGATCCAGCGATGATGGACGCCGCCCTGTCACGGATAAACGCGGACGGGTTCACCGCCTGATATCCCCGTGGATTGGGCAAAACAGCGGCCAACCGACCCGCCTGGACACGGTTCAGGTCAGATGCATCCACGCCATAGTGGTGACGCGCGGCTGCTTGAATACCAAACACGCCCGTGTCGTATTCGATAATATTGACGTAAATTTCCAACATGCGGTCCTTGCCCCAGACCCAATCGGCAAAGGGGGTGATCATCACTTCCAACCCTTTTCGGACCCAGGATCGGCCTTGCCACAGAAATGCGTTTTTCACCGTTTGCTGGCTGATGGTGGACCCCCCGCGCCGTGCCCCTTCCGACAGGGCCTGTTGGATCGCCGACCAATCCACACCGCTGTGCACACAAAAATCTGCGTCTTCGGCTGCAACGACGGACCGCAAGAACACCGGCGCGACGGCATCTGTGTCCACCCATTCATATTGGACCCCGCCCAACCGGGCCGCTTCCGCCTTCATATGGTAAGTTGTGGGTGGGTTGATCCACCGATATGCCAGCACCCACACCGCAAGAATAATCGCCCCCCAGAAAACGATCCGCCACATCCAACGCAACAGCCACCCGACAAGGCGGCGCAAAGGGCCCTTGCGGCGGGCAGGCTGTCTGGAACCCAACATGGGATGAAATCACCACGCCCGGACCGTGTGGGTCAAGGGGACAGACAGGCGAAGATCAATTCGCTGGGAATGCGGCGTCCAACAGGTTGCAATCGTACTTCGGCTTGTCTGCCAAAAATCCTGGGTCGCCAGGAAAATCAAACTCAACCGGGCGGTCGTCGGACGTGACTTCATCCCCATCCGGCAAGGTGTATGTGCCAGTACCGGACAGAAACAAACGGTGTTTCAAGCTGATGTATTCGCGCCCGGTGGCGGACCACTTCACGTCGCCGGTTTTAACATCGGTCAAAGTGACTTGGTTTTCAGCCTCTAACAAGGGCACCCCGTCGATCACCACTTCCTGTCCCGTCAGTCGATCAAACCCCACGACCCGGGTCTGGTCCCCGTTGTTGGCTTCAATCGTGAAATCAAACGCATCCAAACCAGTGGCAGCCAAGTCACTGAAAGACGCCGGGTCAGCCGGATCGGGCAGAAGCACCTCGCGGGTTTTGGCGTCCAGGTCGATGGACAGGATCCACTGGGTTTCGCGATCGATCTGGGACAAAAAGAACGGCCCGTCCAACCCCACATCCGCCCGCCACTGGTGCCCTTCTGGATCCGCTGCGCAAGTATAATAATGCGTCACCAGACAGCTGCGTTGCTGCACGGTCATATAGGCCGTGCAGCCGTCAGGCACGGGAAATTCTGCCATGGCGGGGGTGGCAGACAGGCTGGCAAAAAGCAGGGCAAAGCGTTTCAAAGGGCATCTCCGGGTCGGGTGTTCCCCCATAAGAAAGCACGGCGCCCGCCGGGGGCAAGTCAAATCGTAGAGAGGCAGCGATGCACCGAAGTGTTGGCAATTCCTGGCGACCTAGGCTAGGCGCATGCCCACGCCATTGGAAAGACGCCCATGCCAGTTTTTCATCTTGTTTTGATCGCGCTGATCCAAGGGATCACAGAATTTCTGCCGGTGTCATCATCGGGGCATTTGATCCTTTTGCCCGGCCTGACCGGGATGCAGGACCAAGGCACCGCCATCGATGTTGCGGCCCACGTTGGAACGTTGTTCGCTGTGATGCTGTATTTTCGTCGCGACGTGGCCTTGGCAGTTTCTGGGGTCCCCGGTCTTCTGCGTGGGCGCATCACCGGGCAAGGCGAATGGCTTGCGCTGTGTTTGGTGATCGCCACGATCCCGGTGATCCTGTTTGGGCTGGTGCTGAAGGTCACTGGGGTCAGCGACGCTTTGCGCAGTGTCGCCGTGATCGGCTGGACCATGCTGGGGTTTGGATTGGTGCTGTACTGGGCAGACCAGCGCGCCGCCCAGACCCGCGATATGGGCACCCTGTCTTTGAAAGATTCTGTGATATTGGGGCTTTGGCAAATGGTGGCTTTGATCCCCGGCACATCGCGGTCCGGCATTGTGATCACAGGTGCCCTGCGCGCGGGCTTCACCCGGCCCGAAGCCGCACGGATCGCCATGTTGATGTCCATACCCACCATCATCGCATCGGGCGCGCTGGCCAGTTTGGACTTGATCGGCGGGCAGGTACCAGTGCGCGACGTGTCCATCGTAATGGTCCTGTCGTGCCTGGCCGCACTGGCCGCTTTGGGCTTGATGATGCGGCTGCTGCGCCAAGTCAGCTTCACACCTTACGTGATCTATCGCGTGGTCTTGGGGCTGATCCTGCTGGGCGTGGCGTATCTGTAAGAAAGACCAACTATTTCAGATATGTGGGCAAGACCTGATCCATCGGTGTTGGCGTGATGTCCAAGGCATCTAAGCCCGGGAAATCCCCTGTCACCACGTTGTCTTTGGCCAAACTGCGCGCTTGATCCATGGTTATGGGCGTGGGCACGACCCCGAACGTGAAGGCCTGCACCGTTTCGCCCGCACTGCCCATCAATTTACCCATGCTAAGTGGCAGCCCCAACACCAAACGCCGCTTGCCCAAAACTGCCAGCATCTTGCGCATCAGCGCCTTGAAACTTGCCACCTCTGGCCCGCCTAACTCATAAATTCCGGGCTGTGCTTGCCCCAGCAACGCCGCCTGTGCCGCTGCTGCGACATCATCCACATATACCGGCTGGAAATTGGTGGACGGGCTGACCACAGGCACAAACGGGCTGAACCGCGTCATGTCCGCAAAGCGATTGAAAAAGTCATCCTCTGGCCCGAACACAATGGATGGGCGCAAAATCACAGCTGTGGGGATCTGGCCCATCACCGCCGCTTCGCCCGCAGCTTTGGTGCGCGCATACATGCTGGCCCCGTCGGCGTCTGCGCCTATGGCCGATACATGAACAAAAGCTGTGATCCCCGCTTGGGCCGACAATCGTGCGATGCGGTCGGCGCCTTCAGCCTGCACCGCATCAAACGTGTTCGCCCCGTCCTGGGCCAGAATGCCGACGCAATTGACCACCGCATCTGAACCGTCCAGGGCGTTGGCCACGGATGCATCTTCCAGGATCGTGCATGGGACGATTTCAATTTGGCTGGCGAAGTTTTCGGTTTCGAAAAATTTCGCTTTGCTGACCGCCCGCACAGCAATCCGTACCTGCCAGCCCTGTAACGCCATACGCCGCGCGATATAGCGACCCACAAACCCAGACCCCCCAAATATTGTGACCCGCTGCGCCATGGCAAACTCCTATCTATCCGGGCAGGACCTAGGGCCCGGCAGCCCGTTCGACAAGGTTCATGGATTCGCCGATTTCGGCCTTGACCCTGGCGTCTTGGGCTTCTACACGCCCCTTCACGACATCAGCCCAGATGGCGGAATTGGTAGACGCGCTAGCTTCAGGTGCTAGTGTCCGTATGGACGTGGAGGTTCGAGTCCTCTTCTGGGCACCAACACCCCCCAAATCACAGATCCCCAGATTGCACCCCATATGCGTTGGCGATCCGTTCGATGTCGGCCGCCCGAAGGGGTTTGTGCAAAAACTCTTTCACCATGGGGAAATTGGCGGCGCGTGCCTTGTCTTGGGGGTTCAAAGACGATGTCAGCATCACCACCACAGGCACTTTGGCGCCCGTCACATTGTCCGCCAACATTTCCAGAAATTCGAACCCGTCCGTACGTGGCATATTGATATCCAAGAACACAACAGTCGACGACGCATCCGGGTTATCTTGAAAGTATGCAATGGCGTGATCAGGACTCATGAATTCTTGCAAATTGTCCACTTTGCCCGTGCGTTCGATCATGCGCCGATACAGCAGTTGATCAATGGGATTGTCGTCCACCAACACCAAATTTGCGATCCGCGTCATTGGTTGGCCCCCGGCAGGCGGATCCAGAAAGTGGACCCTTCGCCTGGTTTGCTGTCCACCCAAATGTCCCCCCCATGGGCCGTGACCACATGGCGGCAAATCTGCAGACCCAGGCCGATGCCGTGAACGTCATCGTGGTGGTGGCCGCGCCAGAACATTTTAAAAATGCTGTTCCAGTGCTTTGGGTCGATGCCCTGACCATTGTCTTGTACGGCGATCAGTGTGGCGGCGCTGCCGACCTGGGCCGTGACTTTAACCGCAGGCGGCACCCCGGGTCGGCTGTACTTCAGTGCGTTGGAAATCAAGTTGCGGAACAGAGCGTGCATTTGCAGGCTGTCCACCAGCAAGTCTGGCAGCTTGGCCCATTTCACCGTTGCGTCAGCTGCCGTCACATTGGCCGCAAGGTCCTGCATGACGTTCGAAAGGATGTGCCCCAGGTTGACCCGTTCTAAACTGGTGCCCTGTTCCACGAGTTTCGTGAAATCCAACGTGTTTTCCGTCACCGCCTGCATGCGGGCGACGGTTTCCAAACCTTTGGCCACCAAGTCTTTGGCATCGTCGGACAAGGGCCCGGCGTGGCCGTTCTCTAACTCCCCCAACAACATTTGCAAAGTGACGGTGGGCGCGCGCATTTCATGGGACACGGAATAGGCAAAGGCGCGCAGCTGTTCCGTGGCCAGCGCTTCGGCGCGCAGCGCGTCTTTGGTTTTGGCCTCGGCTTCCTTTTGCGCCGTGATATCAGCAGTGGCCCCGATGGTGCGCAAAACCAGCCCCTGGGCGTCCCGTTCAAACACGGTGTCGTAAGAAATCAGCCATCGCCACCCGCCGTCTTTGTGCCGGATGCGATAGGTGATAGTGGCCACTTCGCCGTCGTCGATGGTCTGCAGCTTTTGGTGAAATTCCAAGATGCGCGGCATGTCTTCGGGGTGGCACAGTTCTGGCAAAACCGCGCTGCCCATGGCTTGGACTTCCGCTTCTGAAAATCCCATTACATCGGCTATGTTGCGGTTTGCATATTCGTTGGCGCGGGTTTTTTGATTGAAGACATAGATGATGCTGGGGGCAACGTTTGTCACCTGTTCCAAGAAACTGGTCAGGTTATAACCCGCCTCCATCAAGCTGGGGGCAAGGCCTATTTCAGCGCTTTGGGACATGGGCGTTTCCTTTCTTCAAGGCCTGGCCTGTTTCATGCTGGGGGCGCCGGTGGGCAGGGTGAACACAACTGACGTTCCACTGCGGCCGCTTTTGGCGATTTGGATGGTGCCGCCGTGTTGCGACAGAATGCGTCGGCAAACCGCCAGCCCGACACCGCGGTCGCCGTGCCCGTCGTGGCCAGCACCTGACTGAAACAGATCAAACACTTTGTCGCGTTCGCTTTTTGCGATGCCCTGGCCCGTGTCCTTGACCGTGATCGCCACGTACCCGTCGGCCAAGAATTCGCCGGACAGGGTGATGACACAATCCCGTTTGGGGCTGCGGTATTTCAGCGAATTGCTGATCAGGTTCTGCATCAGGGCCGCCACCTGTTGTTCGTGCCCAAACACCTGGGGCAAGTCTGGAATGTTGATCTGCGCCGATGCGTCTTCCACCCTGGTTTTCAGGTCTGTGACCGTGTCTTTCGCGATCTTGGTCAGGTCCAACATCTTTGGGACGTCTTGATCTGAAAACATGCTGGAATAGGACCTTATGCCCATAACGCGCGTGCGCATGCGGTCCACCACCCCTTGCAATATATCCACCGTGTCTGCCACGTCCCTGCTTTCGCCAAGGTCTGTTTTCAGCAGATCAAACCCCTGCAACAGCGTGTTCAACGGCTGCAAAAGATTGTGGATCGTGGAATGGCTGAATTGATAAAGTTCGTCCGCCGTGTGTTCCAACGTCAGTTGCCGGGACTTCATATCCGTGATGTCAATTTGGACGCCCAACATGCGCAACGGCTGGCCGTCGTTGGACCAATCCACCACCCGCCCGCGGCAAATGAACCACCGTTCGGTCCCGTCCCGATGGGAAAAACGGACTTCTTTGTGAAACGGGATACTGCCGCGACTTTCATAGTGGGTTTGCAGCGCCGCTTCCAAGGCAGGCAAGTCCTTGGGGTTCACAAAGGACCGCCACCCCTGTTCATCCGGTGCCATGGCCCCGTGGTCAAACCCCAGCATGGTGAACAAACGCGGGCTGACGTATTCTGACCCATCGCGTAAATCCCAGTCCCAAAACCCTGCGGATTCCGCTTCAATCAGGCCCTGCAACTGGTCGCGTTGGATGCGCAGTTCTTCTTTCAACTTGCGCGATTGGGTGATGTCCAGAACGGTGATCGCCAGGCCCGCGAACCGATCGGCCACCTCTACCTCGAACGGGCGAACGCGCACCAAGGCATAGGATCCATCTTGCAACAGCATTTCGCGTTGCACTTCTTGCCTGTCGTCCTGGGCGGTGGCAATCGCATCCAGCAAGTGGGTGTAATCGGGCTGGGCAAAATTCGATGTAAAACTGGCCAAGCCCCGCCCCACATCCCCCACCTTCAGGTCCACGTACCGGCAAAAGGCTGGGTTGAACCGACGAATACACAAAGCATTGTCCAAGAAAAGAACGGCCAAATCTGCCGTGTTCAGCAGGTTTTCAATATCAGCATTCGCCGCTTCCAGTTGCACGATCTTGTCGGCATTTTCGGCGTTTACTGTGTGCAGTTCTTCGTTAATGGACTGCATTTCTTCGTTGTTGGCCTGAAGTTCTTCGTTGGACACCGTCAATTCTTCGTTGGCGGTTTGCAGTTCTTCGTTTGAAATGCCCAAGTCTTCTGTGGTGGCGCTAAGAAGTTCGCGAAGCGTTTCGACCTCGCCTTCCAGGCGGGTGATCATCGCCATGTCCGCATCTTGGGACAACTGGTCTGTGTTGATCGTGACCTGCGGTGTTGCAATCTCTTTCGTTTTGCGCAGCAGGATGGAATAGGCAACGGGCTGGGTTTCCCATTCGATCCGTTGGCAGAATAAATCCACCTGTTCGATCCGGTCCCCAAAGGAACACTTCGTGCCCAAAGATTCTGCGGACCCTTGGGTTTCGGCCCGACGGATCAACAAAGAGATGGAACTTTTCAGTCGGTCATGCACCAAGTCGAACACGTTGGCTGAAAACGCCTGGGACGGCAGGTTGATGAACTTCAGATAGTCCCCAACCGATTCCAGAACATTCCCGCCTTCGTCCAAAATCAGCACGCAGCCATCAATATTGCGCAGCGTATTTTCCAGGATCGGACCCACCGCACTTGACGACCGCTGGGGTTCGCGGGTCGCCAAGCGCCGCAACCGGGGCAGCGGATAAGTCTCGGTCGCTTTTTCCAACAGCGGACGGCGGAATTGGCTGCGCTGGTTGGGTCGAATGTTGCGGTAAATTCGGAACGCCGACACCACCGTTTCGAACTTGGTGTACTGGTGGGTCACCGTTTCCGCCGCCCCCAGAAACAAATGCCCTTCATTGCGCAGGGAAAACGAAAACAGCGACAGCACTTTCTTCTGCATTTCCGGGCTAAGGTAGATCAGCATATTGCGGCAAATCACCAGATCCGTGTTGATATAGGGCGGTTCTTGCAAGACATCGTGGGCGTTGAAGATCACCCGGTTGCGGATCGTGCTGGTGATATGAAACGTGCCGCCATGAAAGCTTAGGAAATGGCTGTTGCGATATTCCGGTGGAATTTCGTCGATGACGGATTCTGAATAAATCCCGTCCTTGGCCGACCGCACCGCGTCTTCGTTCACATCGCTGGCGAAAATCCGGAAGTCGCGCTTGATGTCGTGGTCGGTCCTGTATTTTTCCAAGATGAACGCGATGGTGTACGCTTCTTCACCCGTCGAACACCCCACCGACCAAATCTTGACGGGTTCATCTATCGGGCCCTTGTCAAAAATGCCCGGCAAGATCTGTTCCGACAACGCTTTCCAAGAACTTGCGTCCCTGAAAAAGTTGGTCACCCCCACCAGAAACTCTCTGTGCAGAATGGCCAATTCGTTGGGGTGTTCGTGGGTGAATTGGATATAGTCTTGCAGCGACTTGCGATCGTTCAGGGCAATCCGCCGGGCAATTCGCCGCTTCAGGGTGGGTTTTTTGTATTTGGTGAAATCAATGCCCGCTTCTTCACTGATGCGCACCAGCAGTTGTTCCAATTCCACGTCACGGTCTTGGAACAATTGTTCAATGTCGAAACTGCCGGATTCCCGCAGTGTGATGTACCGCTTCAACTCGGCCACCATGGCGTCGGGTGCCGCCACCATGTCCACCAGGTTGGTGGAAATCGCAGACAGGGGCATTCCGTCAAAATCGGCAGTCAGCGGGTCTTGGACCATCACGAAACCATCGCGATCTTTCACCGCCCGCAACCCCCGGCTGCCATCGGTTCCGGTGCCCGATAAAACAATCGCAATGGCGCGTTCTCCAACGGCTTCTGCCAAGGAATGAAAGAACACATCGATCGGCAGGTTCAATTTCGGGCGCGGCGACGGGGCCACCAGCGAAAACCGCTGTCCTGCACGCGATTCCAGGTCGCCGTGTTCTATCATCGGGCGATCATCTTCGATTGTGCCTTGGATCATCACATTGGTTTTCGGCGGAATCAGATAAATATGCCCCGCCAAAACCGGCATATCATCCGTCACCTCGCGCACCGCCAGACCCGTCTCGCGGGCCAGGATTTCTGTCATCAAAGATTTATGGTCGGGTGAAATATGTTGGATGATCACAAATGAATGTGAAAATCCTTCGCCGGCTTGGGCGATAAGCTGTTTGATCGCGTCCAGCCCCCCCGCTGAAGCACCGACCCCAATCAAATAGAAGCTGGAATCAACAGCGCCCAACGTGCGGCGGGTACTTGCGTCTTCCGCAGGCAACCCAGCACCAGTGTCGTTAGAAGATGTTTCATTCATTTCGAGCAACCTTTGCAAAAAATAGGCAGCCAACGGTAAATATCTGAATTCCCCTTAAGCGCGCACAATTAACATTCTACACACCTTAAAGGGCAACTGTTACCCAAATTAATTTCATTTCCTAAATTACATCCGAATGGCTGTTAATATTTCATTAACAAGTTTTAAGGCATGTGTCGGGCGGGGACGATAAAGTCTGCAACACAAAGATTGAGAAAGAACTGAAATGGCGGACCTCGCCAAAACAAATACACCCGATGTACTTCTGCCATCGCTGACGATCTGGGTGAAACGGGACACGTCTGGCCGGCAAGCTGGGGCGTGGATGTTGGATCGCATCACAGCCGTGACGGACTCGTTCACGCAGACCATGGCGTTTCACAAACCTACCGGGCCCAACGACGCGTTGATCCCGGATCTGGGAAATGTCTTGCGGGCCTATTTGCCGCGCGGCCAGGCCCCGGTGGTATTAACCGCAGCTGATTTTGAATTGGACAGTCATGGCGTGACGTTGAACGGTTTGTCCGTCACGGGCCAAGAAGCCCGCAATGGCATACAGCGGGTTATCATTTCCTTCAAAAGCTTCATCGGTTCGATCAACGCATTGTTCTTGCCCGGTCGGGCGCCAACTTTGCTGCAAGACACGGAAAACGATTTGGCGGCCCGGACGTTGAACGACATTGTCATGCCGGTGCTGAACCTGGCGGTGGCCGATCCTATGGCCGTGGGCAAACACAGCAAGGCCCTGTCGGAACGGTTGGAACTGTTCTGGGGTCGATTGGCGCAAAACAAGGCAGAGATTGAGTTTTACTGCACCTTGATCCTGCGCTTTATGGCACGGCATTCGTCGATGTCTGACAAACCGCAAATCAGCCACCAAACCAATCCCATCGAAAGAGATCCGCCCGCCAAAGGCTGACCCACAGCTGTCTTGCATCGACTCGGATTGTGGTGTCTAGTTGACAGCATGACTGTCATTTCTGATGTACAACCACGGCGCTTGCCAGACCCGTCTGCCCTTTTGCGGCTGATCAAACCCATCACATGGTTTCCGCCCATGTGGGCGTTCCTGTGCGGCGTGGTGTCCGTCAATGCCCCGATCATGGATTCCATCGGTCTTGTCGGTCTGGGGATTTTGCTGGCGGGGCCTTTGGTCTGCGGCATGTCCCAGGCCGCAAACGATTGGTGCGACCGCCACGTGGACGCCATCAACGAACCCGATCGCCCCATCCCATCCGGCCGCGTGCCGGGACGGTGGGGTTTGTACATCGCCTTGGCCATGTCGGCTTTGTCGTTGGCGGTGGGGTCTTTATTGGGGCCCTGGGGCTTTGGGGCCACGATTGCGGCGGTGCTGGCCGCTTGGGCCTATTCCGCGGAACCTGTGCGTTTGAAGAAATCCGGCTGGTGGGGACCGGGCCTTGTGGCCCTGTCCTACGAAGCGTTGCCATGGTTCACCGGGGCCGCCATTCTGGCTGCAGGTGCACCGCGTTTTGAGGTGGTGATCATCGCTTTGCTGTATGCCTTTGGTGCCCACGGCATCATGACCCTGAATGATTTCAAAGCACTGGAAGGCGACCGCGCCACGGGCGTTCGGTCCCTGCCCGCCATGTTGGGCCCAAAGGACGCCGCAAAAATTGCCTGCACCGTCATGGCCTTGGCGCAATGCCTGGTGATCCCCATGCTGTTGATCTGGGGCAAGCCCTGGCACGCGTTGGCAGTCACAGTGTTGTTGGGCTTTCAAATCCTGGCCATGGCAAAGCTGATGAAAGACCCCAAGGGCTTGGCCCCATGGTACAACGGCACCGGCGTCACCCTGTACGTATCGGGAATGATGGTCTCCGCCTTTGCCCTGCGGGGATTGGCATGACCCTGGGATGGGGGGGATTGATCCGGCTGTGCTTGGCCAATGCCGCCATCGGTGGGTTGGCCGCGTTGCCTGTGAACCTGTTCAACCGCTTGATGGTGGTGGAACTGGCCTGGCCCGCGATCCTGCCCGGCGTCTTGGTGGCGCTGCACTATGGCGTTCAAGTCACCCGACCATTTTGGGGGCACCGATCCGACACCCGCGGGGGGCGCACGCCGTTCATTCTGGCGGGCATTGCGTTGGTGGGGCTGGGCCTGGTGGCCAGTGCCTGGGCCATCGCTTGGATTTCGAACCCCGCCCTGGCGCTGGCGGTGTGGATCGTCGCCTATGCTGCCATCGGTTTGGGCATCGGGGCCGCAGGCACATCGTTCTTGACCCTTCTGGCCAGCGCCGCGTCCGATCGCCAAAAGGGGGCCATGGCCACCCTGGCCTGGCTGATGTTGATCTTCGGCGCGATCGTTGCATCCATCGGCACGGGCATCGCGTTGGAACCGTATTCCCCAGACCGCCTGATGGTGGTGGTTCCCTGCGTGGCCTTTATTTGTTTCTTAGTGTCTGTTGTGGCCACCTTCGGGGTAGAACGCCGCCTGGGCCCCGTGCCACCGGCCGCGCAGGAAAACTTGGGTGCCGCGCTGCGCGACACATGGGATGATCCTGCCGCACGGGCCTTTACCGGATTTGTCTTCCTGTCGATCCTGGCCTTTTATCTGTCAGAGCTGATCTTAGAACCCTTTGCCGGCCATGTGCACGGGTTGCCCCCCGAAGACAGCACCAAACTGTCGGGGGCCAAAGACGGGGCGGCCTTGTTGGGCATGATCGCCACCGGCGTGCTGTCCTATCTGCACCTGGGGTCTTTGCGGGCGTGGGCCATGATCGGGTGCGGATTGTCCGCCCTTGGGCTGGCCGGATTGGCGGCTGGTCTGCCCATTGTGCCGCTGACCGTGGTGTTCGGGCTGGGCAACGGCTTGTTCGTTGTGGGGGCCGTGGGATCCATGATGCGGATCGCCGCCCAACAGACCGGGGCCACCGGCACGCGTATGGGGGTCTTCGGGGCGGCCCAAGCGATTGCCGCAGGTGTGGCGGGGCTGATCGCCACCGGCATGGTGGATTTGGCCCGTTTGGCCCTGCCGTCCGAGGCTGCTTATGGCCTTGTCTTTATACTAGAGGCGCTGCTGTTCTTGGCCGCTGCCTGGATGGCCGCGCGCTTGCTGGACGGCAGACGCCCCAACCCCATCCTTCAACCGGGAGAGTGACTATGTACGACGTCGTTGTTATCGGGGGCGGCCCCTGCGGGGCCACTGCCGCCCATGACCTGGCAGTTGCCGGTCGCAAGGTTGCCCTGATCGACCGGGAAGGTCGCATTAAACCGTGCGGCGGGGCCATCCCGCCCCGACTGATGCGGGATTTTGACATTGGCGAAGACCAGTTGCTGACTAAGGTGAACACCGCCCGTATGATTTCCCCCACGGGCCGCAAAGTCGATATCCCCATCGAAAACGGATACGTCGGTATGGTGGACCGCAAGGATTTTGACCCATATCTGCGCGACCGTGCCCGGAATGCAGGCGCAGATTACCATGTGGGCACATTTGTGCGGGTGGATCGCCAAGATGGGACAGCCGTGGTGTACCGCGACAAAGACAGCGGTGAAGAACGCAGCCTGCCGACAAAGTTTGTCATTGGTGCTGATGGCGCAAAATCCAAAGTGGGCCGGGCCGAAGTGCCGGGCGCGGACAAGGTACCTTTGGTCTTTGCATACCACGAAATCATCTCAGCCCCCCCAAAGACAGATGTCTATGACCCCGAACGCTGCGACGTGATTTACGACGGGGCCATCAGCCCAGACTTTTACGGATGGGTGTTCCCGCACGGCGGCACCACCAGCGTGGGCATGGGCACAGAAGACCCGGACGTGAACCTGAAGGACGCCACCGCCGCCCTGCGCGAAGCTTCCGGCCTGGCCGACTGTGAAACGCTGCGCAAAGAAGGCGCCCCCATCCCGTTGAAACCCATGGACCGTTGGGACAACGGCCAGGACGTGGTGTTGGCGGGCGACGCCGCGGGCGTTGTGGCCCCATCGTCGGGCGAAGGAATTTACTATGCTATGGCCGGTGGGCGTGTGGCGGCCACTGCTGTTCAGGCCGCCTTGGTCAGCGGCAAGGCCAAAGACCTGCAACTGGCGCGCAAGATGTTCATGAAGGAACATAAAACCGTGTTCCGCGTGCTGCGGGCCATGCAAGATGCGTATTACAAATCGGACAATCGCCGGGAACGCTTTGTGTCCTTGTGCCACGACATCGACGTGCAACGCCTGACATTTGAAGCCTATATGAACAAAGAACTGGTGAAGGCAAAACCTTTGGCCCACCTGAAAATCGGCGTGAAAAACGTGGCGCATCTGCTGGGAATCGTGCCAAAGGCCTATGTATGACGATGACTGATATCATGATCCCAGCCTGGGTGGACGGGACCCTGCAGCCAGTGGAAAAGCTGGCCGCCCACCAACGCGGACTGCGCCACAAAGCCATCAGCGTGTTCGTGCTGGACCAGGACGATCGGATTTTGCTGCAACAGCGTGCCTTGTGCAAATACCATACGCCTGGTTTGTGGGCGAACACGTGTTGCACCCACCCCCACTGGGGGGAAGACGATGCCACATGCGCCACGCGCCGCTTGGCCGAGGAACTGGGCATCGCCGGCCTGGATTTGGACCACCGCGGCCAGGTGGAATACCGCGCCGATGTCGGCGGCGGTTTGGTGGAACACGAAGTGGTGGAAATGTTTGTCGCCCGCGCGCCCGCTGATTTGCCGATGGCCCTGAACCCAGAGGAAGTGGCCGCGACGCGTTGGATGTCTGCCGGCGATTTGCGCGCCGATTTGAACGCCAACCCCGACAGATACACCCCGTGGGTGCGGATTTATATGGACCGCCACGCGGACATGGTTCTGCCAAGTCGACTTTTGGAAACTGTCTGACAACTCAACTGGATTTTCTCAAAAAGAAAA
>JAHDDS010000007.1:0-2483 GCA_020629235.1 Planktomarina sp. | reverse complement strand
AAGTCGACTTTTGGAAACTGTCTGACAACTCAACTGGATTTTCTCAAAAAGAAAACGTTAGGCCCGAAGAGTTGTGACCTTCCCATCTGGCACCAGCACCTTCAACGCTTGCCCGCGAATGTCGCCGGCAGTCAGAAGGGCGTCGGCGTACATGTCTTCAGGCCCGGCCTGTTCGATGAACCGATCGGGCAGGGTCATCGTGCGGACTTTCACGCCCGTGTCCAACAACCCCTCGCCCGCCATGTGATGCAGCACTTGCGCGCCAAACCCACCCGTGGCCCCTTGTTCCACGGTGATCAGAGTGCTGTGGTTGCGGGCCAGTTGGGCGATCAGGTCGGTGTCCAAGGGTTTGGCAAACCGGGCGTCCGCCACCGTTGTTGTGAACCCATCTGTGGCCAGCATGTCAGCGGCTTCCAAGCAGGGGTGCAGATGCGCCCCAAAAGACAAGATTGCCACATCGGACCCTTCACGCACCACGCGGCCCTTGCCGATTTCCAGGATTTCACCCCGGTCCGGCACAGACACGCCCATGCCGGAACCGCGCGGGTATCGGAACGCAATGGGCCCGTCGTCATATGCGGCTGCTGTGGCCACCATGTGGGTCAATTCCGCTTCGTCGGACGCAGCCATCACCACCATACCTGGCAGGTTTGCTAAGAAGGCAATGTCGAAGGACCCCGCATGGGTCGCCCCGTCAGCCCCCACCAATCCAGCGCGGTCGATGGCAAAGCGCACCGGCAGACCCTGCAAGGCCACATCGTGCACGATCTGGTCGTATCCGCGTTGCAAGAAGGTGGAATAAATGGCGCAAAACGGTTTCAACCCAGTGGCGGCCATCCCGGCGGCGAAGGTGACAGCGTGCTGTTCGGCAATGCCCACGTCGAACACGCGTGCGGGGAACACTTCTTCCATCAGGTTGACGCCGGTGCCCGACGGCATGGCGGCGGTGACGGCCACAACCTTCGCATCGTGACGGGCTTCTTCGGTCAGCGCTTTCCCAAAGACCGAGGTATAGGACGGCGCATTGGCGGGCTTTTTGTGTTGTGCCCCGGTGGGCACATCGAACTTGGCCACACCGTGGTAACAATCAGCGGATGCTTCGGCGGGCGCATACCCCTTGCCTTTGACCGTGCGGGCGTGGATCAGAACGGGACCCGTGGCCCGCGTGCGGACGTCCCGCAGCACGTGCAGCAACGACTGCACATCGTGGCCGTCAACAGGACCGATATAGTCAAAGCCGATTTCTTCAAAGATGGTGCCGGTCTTGGTTTCCCCGGTCACCAATTGCCGTGCGCGGCGCGCGCTGTCGCGGAACTGATCGGGCAAGGCGGCTTCGAACCCTTTGGCCATGTCTTTCCAAGACGGGAAGGGCGTGCCACGGGCCAGTTCGGACAGATAGCTGGACACCGCCCCCACAGGCGGGGCGATGGACATTTCGTTGTCGTTGAGGATCACGATCAAGCGGCGGCCTTGTGCGCCCGCATTGTTCAATGCTTCGTAAGCCATACCAGCAGACATGGATCCGTCCCCGATCACAGCGATCGCATCGCCGGTGGGTTGGCCCATATCGCGGCCCACGGCGAAGCCCAGGGCGGCTGAAATCGATGTGGATGAATGCGCCGCCCCAAACGGGTCGTATGCGCTTTCGGACCTTTTGGTGAACCCGGACAATCCGCCCTTTTGGCGTAGGGTGTGCATGCGGTCCCGACGCCCCGTCAGGACTTTGTGAGGGTAGCATTGGTGGCCCACATCCCAAACGATCTTGTCTGTGGGGGTGTTGAACACGGCGTGCAACGCCACAGTGATTTCAACAACGCCCAGGGATGATCCAAGGTGGCCGCCGGTTTTTGAAACACTGTCGATCACACAGGATCGTACTTCATCCGCCAGATCGGACAATTGAAGATCGGTCAGACCTTTCAAATCCGCAGGACCGGCAATCCGGTCCAGAAGGGGGGTGTCAGTCGAAGCCATGGCAGCGCCTCCGGGTCTTAAGGAAAAAAGGCGCCGTCGTGGAAGGCCACACGGCGCCAGTTGTGTCAATGAAAGGGAAACTAAGGAACAAAGCCCTTAAGTATTGGGTGATTGACGCACCCAATTCGATAATCCCAAGGTCACACCAGCGCGGTCAGCGCTTGGTTCGTCAGCTCTAGCGCGGCGAAGGGATCTTCGGGCAGAAGCCCTGAAATGCCCCGCAGCATAAAGTAGATGAGGAAGATCACGAACAGCAGCAGCGCCGCATAGGTGGCCCCCATTGCCATGTTCTGGAACACCCACTTTGTCAGGCCGGGTTTGTCATCTTTTGACCACCAGTCGGTATTGTCAGACATCGGTCAGTCTCCTTTGTTTGGTTGGGTCACCCCTGGATCATTGATCCAGAGGTGCATAGCCGTGGTCTTGTGCCCAGACGAACCAGTTATCCACCACGGTGCCGGTCAACAGGATACCGATACCGCCAGTCAGCGTTGTCAGTACTGCAAACC
>JAHDDS010000055.1 GCA_020629235.1 Planktomarina sp. | reverse complement strand
GGGTGGTCGCGCAGGTTGGCGATGGACGACCAGGAAAATGTGCCAATCGACACCATGATCATAATCGCCACCAAGGCCGCCATGGGGATGATGGACACGATGTCCCCCAAGACCACCACCAAGATCAGCAGGAAAATCCCCGCCACAAAGCACGACAGCCGCCCGCGCCCGCCGGATTTCACGTTGATGATGGATTGCCCGATCATGGCACAGCCCGCCATGCCGCCGATGAACCCGGTGGCGGTGTTGGCCAGGCCTTGGCCGATGCATTCTTGGTTGCGGTCCGATGTGGTGTCCGTCAGGTCGTCGACGATCTGCTGGGTCATCAGGCTTTCCAACAGCCCCACCACAGCCACAGCGACGGAATAGGGGAAGATGATCTGCAGCGTTTCCCAGTTCAGCGGAATGTCAGGCAGCAAGAACACCGGCAGCGTGTCCGGCAGTTCGCCCATGTCCCCCACCGTGCGCACGTCCCAGCCCATGGCCACAGTCACGGCCGTCAGCACGATGATGGTCACCAGGGGCGACGGCACCGCCTTGGTGATGCGCGGAAACAGATAGATAATCGCCAGCCCCACGGCCACCAGGGCGTATGTCAGGGGCGGCACCTTGCTGGGGTCAAGTTCGGGCAGTTGTGCCACAAAGATCAGGATGGCCAGGGCGTTCACGAACCCCACCATCACCGACTTGGACACAAACCGCATCACGTACCCAAGCCGCAGCAGCCCTGCCCCGATCTGCAACAGCCCCGCCAGGATCGTGGCCGCCAACAGATACTGCAACCCGTGGTCCTTCACCAAGGTCACCATCAGCACGGCGGTGGCCGCTGTGGCCGCCGAAATCATGCCCGGACGCCCGCCCGTGATGGCCACGATCACCGCGATGGAAAACGACGCATAGAGCCCGATCTTCGGGTCCACGCCCGCGATGATGGAAAAGGCGATGGCTTCCGGGATCAGCGCCAGGGCCACCACCAGGCCGGACAGCAGATCGCCCCGGATATTCTGGGTCCAATCATTGCGGTATCGGGTCATATCGAACATGGGGCGTCGTTTCCTTGGGCCGCGCAGGGGCGGGCTTTGCAGCAGTCTGGCGTGTTATCTGAGGCAAGGCGGAACCGCTTCAACCCCAACGGTGCACCCACTGTGGGGCCGCCGCGTTGGCGGGCCAGTGACACAAAGCACCGGGAAGTTCAAACCGCGTTCCAAATTTAAGCGCAATTCACCCCAATCCGCCCAGGGATTTCACCAGGTCCAGCACCTGGTCTACCCCGTCGTCGTGGCGCAGAGCGGTGAAGACAAAGGGGCGACCACCGCGCATGGCCGTGGCGTCGCGGTCCATCACCGCCAGGCTTGCCCCCACGTGGGGGGCCAGATCGGTTTTGTTGATCACCAAGATGTCCGACCGGGTCAGGGCGGGCCCACCCTTGCGCGGGATTTCTTCGCCCGCCGCCACGTCGATGACATAGACCGTCAGGTCCGCCAATTCCGGGCTGAAGGTGGCCGACAGATTGTCGCCGCCGCTTTCGATCAACACCACGTCCAAATCTGGGTGGCGGGCCTGCATGTCGGCCACCGCCGCCAGGTTCAGCGACGCGTCTTCGCGGATGGCCGTGTGGGGGCAGCCGCCCGTTTCCACGCCGATGATCCGATCAGACGGCAGGATTTGCATCCGGGTCAGCGCCTCTGCGTCTTCTTGGGTGTAAATATCATTTGTGATCACACCCACGGAAAATTGGGATTTCAACGCCGCCGACAGCTTGGCGGTCAAAGTGGTCTTGCCCGCCCCCACGGGTCCGCCGATGCCCACGCGCAGGGGGCCGTTCATCTGGGTCATGATTGAAACATCCTGGGTTGAAGGGTTTCGTGGCGCATGGCGGCGATGTCAGACGCAAACGTGTTGCTGATCATATCCCCCACCCCCAGGTCCGCCACTTGATCGGGCAAGGCCGCGACAGCAGGGGTCAGCTGCGCCAAGATGCGCTGTGCGTCAGACTGGCCCAGGGGCATCAACCGCTGGGCCGCCGCCACAAGGTTGGCCAACGTGTTTTGGGCAAACACCGCCACCACGTCCGTCACATCCAAGTCGGCCTGCTTGGCGGCCCAGCCGATGGTGACCGGCAACATCAGGTCGGGCACGTCCAACCCCCACACGTCGCGCACCAGCTTGGCAAAGGCCGCCCCTTGGCGGGTGCCTTCGGCCAAGCGTTCGCCACTGGCCGCCAGGGCCTGGGCATCGGCGTTCAGGTCTTTGATCCCGGTTAAATCAGGGGCGGCATGGGCCAAGATCACCAAGGCGGCGTCGTTGCGCAGACTGCCGTGGTGGATCAAATCCGCCAGCCAGTCGTGCAGCCCGTCTGCATCTTTGATCCAGCCGTCGGCGATGGCCGCTTCCAACCCGTGGGACCAGGCAAAGGACCCGATGGGAAAGGCAGGCGACAGCCAGTGCACCAGGGTCAACAGTTTGGGATCAGTGGTCATGGTGGGCCGAATGTCCGTGATCATGGGCATGGGTGCGCCCGTGGCCGTATGCCCCGCCTTCGGGGGTGAAGGGTTCCACCACTGGCGTGACCGTCGCCCCCAGATGTTCCAACATGTGCCCGATCACTTTGTCGCGCTGGATCAGCAGGCGGGTGTCTTCGATCTGACAGGGCGTGTGGCGATTGCCGATGTGCCAAGCCAGCTGCACCAGGGGGCCCGTGACAGCATACAGGTCTTCTGACGCGGCCACGACTTCGATCAATCGCCCGTCGGTCAGCACAAATGCATCGCGGTGGTTCAGCGATGTGGTCTGGGGCAGGTCCACCAACAGGTCTTCATCGTGCACCGTCTGGATCACCTTGCGCCGCAAAAACCGTTCGTCATAGGTCAACACGCAAAGTTCAAAACTGTCGGACCAGGTGCCCGCGCGGGCCACAGTTTGCGCCACATAGTCCGCCATCAGAACAGAAAATACCGCTGCGCCATGGGCAATTCTTCCGCCGGTTGGCAGGTCAGCAATTCGCCGTCGGCGCGCACCTCATACGTTTCTGGGTTCACTTCCACCACCGGGGTGGCGGTGTTCAGCTTCAGGTCTTTTTTGCCAATGTCGCGCGTGTTTTGCACGGCCAGTGTTTTCTTGGCCAAACCCAGCTTGTCCCCGATCCCGTCGGCTTGGGCGGCCTGCGACACAAAGACCACGGCGGCGTTTTCCACGGCGCGGCCAAAGGCCCCAAACATGGGCCGGGAATAGACCGGCTGCGGCGTGGGGATGGACGCGTTGGGGTCCCCCATCTGGGCGCACACGATGGACCCGCCGATCAGCACCATTTCTGGCTTCACCCCGAAAAACGCAGGCGACCACAGGCACAGATCCGCGCGTTTGCCCACCTCGATCGACCCGATTTCGTGGCTGATCCCGTGGGCGATGGCGGGGTTGATGGTGTATTTGGCCACGTACCGGCGCACGCGCATATTGTCGTTCTCGCCGGTTTCCTCGGCCAGGCGTCCGCGCTGCTTTTTCATCTTGTCGGCGGTTTGCCAGGTGCGGATGATCACCTCGCCCACGCGGCCCATGGCTTGGCTGTCGGACGCAATGATGGAAAACGCGCCCATGTCGTGCAGGATGTCTTCGGCGGCGATGGTTTCGCGCCGGATGCGGCTTTCGGCGAAGGCCACGTCTTCGGGAATGGACTTGTCCAGGTGGTGGCACACCATCAACATGTCCAGATGTTCTTCCACGGTGTTGACCGTGAACGGCCGCGTGGGGTTGGTGGACGACGGCAACACGAAATCTTCGCCGCAGATTTTGATAATGTCCGGCGCGTGGCCCCCACCCGCCCCTTCGGTGTGAAACGCGTGGATGGTGCGGCCCTTCATGGCCGCCACGGTGTTTTCCACAAAGCCGGATTCGTTCAACGTGTCGGTGTGGATCATCACTTGGACATCCATGGCATCGGCCACCGACAAGCAGCAATCAATGGCCGCAGGCGTGGTGCCCCAGTCTTCGTGCAGTTTCAGCGCGCAGGCCCCGGCGTTCACCTGTTCTTCGATCGCTGCGGGCAAACTTGCATTGCCCTTGCCCGCAAACGCCAAGTTCATGGGAAACGCATCGGCGGCTTGCAGCATGCGCCCGATGTGCCAGGGCCCCGGCGTACAGGTGGTGGCCAGTGTGCCGTGGGCAGGCCCCGTCCCACCCCCCAGCATGGTGGTCAGCCCGGAATGCAGCGCGTCGTCGATCTGTTGCGGACAGATATAGTGGATGTGGCTGTCAAACCCCCCCGCCGTCAGAATGCGCCCTTCGCCCGCGATGGCCTCCGTCCCTGGGCCGACAATGATGTTCACACCCGGCTGGGTGTCTGGATTGCCCGCCTTTCCAATGGCGGCGATGCGCCCGTCTTTCAGGCCGATGTCCGCTTTGTAGATGCCGGTATGATCCAGCACCAACGCGTTGGTGATCACCGTATCCACGGCCCCTTCGGC
Source organism: Planktomarina sp. (assembly GCA_020629235.1). Classification (GTDB taxonomy): domain Bacteria; phylum Pseudomonadota; class Alphaproteobacteria; order Rhodobacterales; family Rhodobacteraceae; genus Planktomarina. The sequence goes on along the minus strand of JAHDDS010000055.1, from coordinate 10,871 downwards.
CCGGGTCATCTGTGATTGGCCCATCCCGTCGCGAATGACCTTGCCGCCGCCGAATTTGACTTCCTCGCCATAATGCAGGGCGTTGGCACCGCTGCCTTGTGTCAAAGCGGCCCCGGCGGCTTCGGCGATCAAGTCACGCTCCACCTCGATGAACAATTCTGTATCGGCCAGGCGCAGCTTATCCCCCACAGTGGGGCCAAACATCGCCGCGTATTCGCTGCGTTTGATTTGGGCTGGCATTACAAATCCCCCATGACAGCTTGGTTGAACCCAAAGACCCGGCGCGCGCCGCCGATGGGGATCAAATGCACCTCGCGCCGCTGGCCCGGTTCAAACCGCACTGCGGTTCCGGCCGCGATATCCAGCCGCAGACCGTGGGCCGCTGCGCGGTCAAAATCCAGCGCCGGGTTGGTTTCGGCAAAGTGATAATGGCTGCCCACCTGGATGGGGCGGTCGCCGGTGTTGGCCACCATCAAGGTGGTGACGTCGGCCCCTTCATTCAGGGTCAGGGTGCCGGGGGCGATGAAGGTTTCTCCTGGGATCATGGGTGTACCTTAACGAATGGGGTTGTGAACAGTGACAAGCTTGGTGCCGTCGGGAAAAGTGGCTTCCACCTGCACGTCGTGGATCATGTCCGCCACGCCGTCCATGCATTGGTCGCGGGTGATCACCTCTGCCCCCGCCTGCATCATATCGGCCACCGACCGCCCGTCGCGCGCGCCTTCCACCACCGCTTCGGTGATCAGCGCGATGGCTTCGGGATGGTTCAGCTTCACGCCGCGCGCCAAGCGCTTGCGGGCCACTTCGGCGGCCATGGCCACCAGAAGTTTGTCTTTTTCCCGGGGGGTCAGTTGCATGGGTCAAAGCCTCCAAGTTTTGGGCAGGGTATCATCGCTGAGCCGGTCCAGGATCGGCAGCAAGGACTGGCGCAACAGAAAACTGTCCTGGGCCAGGATGCGCGCCACCAGAACGTTCGGGCGCAGCAGACTGGCCCCGCCCGTGTCCGGCAGATGTCGCCGCACCGCGCCAAGATGGGCGGCGGCGCCTGGGTGCACAAAGACCAGCTGCGCCATGGCCCCTGCCCCGCCCGCCACGGCAGCGCGCGCCAGGGTGGCCTGAATGTCGCCCGAAAGATGCACCCCGTCGCGGTAAATCGGCAGGCCGTCTTGTTCGATCAAAATGCGGTCGCGGAACGTGCCGGTGTGGACCACCTCGCCCATGGCGGTGCGGCCAAAGACCAGCGGTTCCACCATCAAACACCGCGCCGTGGCATCCAGGCGCAAGGTCAAATCGCGCTGCACGTGGCAGCCGTCAAACAGAAGTGTTTCTTGCGGCACCCACTGCACCGTGGCCCCGGGGCCTGCATCCACAACCGTGCGCACCTGGGCCGGTCCCGTGCTGGCGCGATAGGCCCGCTCTGCGGCTTGGGTGGACAGGGTCAGGTGGTTGCCCGCCCCCACGTTCGCGGCCACATCGAAGCGGTCCCCGCTGGTCAGCCCACCGGCGGTGTTCACCAGGATGCCGGTCAAATCTGCGCCCGTTTGGGGGAAGACAACCTTCAGCGACCCGCTGGTGCGAAACCTGTCCAACACCGTTGCCCCAGCCCGTGCCTTGGTGGTCACCCAAGCGCTGCCGCGGGCGCGCGGCGGGGTCAGGGGATCTGTGGGGGGCAAGGGTGTGGGTTGGGCAGGCATGGATTCTCCGCTGACTGTGATCTTTCAAAGCCGCTGAAGATTGCGCCAATTATTTGTGCGCATGGCCAGGGATCGGCGTCATTCTGCCGCCAAAATAGGCAGATTTCAGAACTGGCGACAAAATTATGCGCAGTTTGAAAAGCACGCCGGCCCAGCAAAAATCAGGGCGCGTCCCCGTCATAGGTGGGCAAATACGCAGGCGGCATCGGCCCTTTGTTCCGCCCGCCTTGCTGCATCTGTTCCCAGGCGTGGGCCAAGATGCCCACCGACCGCGACAGGCAGAACAAGCCCCGCGCCAAAGGGGGCGCAAAGCCCAATTCGCAAAAGATCACCGCCGTGGCCCCGTCGATGTTCATGGCCAAGGGCGCGCGCTGGCCCAGGTTGGCTTGCACTGCTTCGCCAATGTCCGCGAACCGGCCTGTGACCGTGCCCGCCTGGGCGGCATCACGCACCAGGGCCATCAAACGCGGGGCGCGCGGGTCCACGGGTTTGTGGAAGCGGTGGCCAAAACCGCTGACGATTTTGCCGTTTGCCGCGCGCCAGGCATCCAGCCCGTCTTGCACCGCATCGTCCAGGCCCTGGCCCGCGTCCATGCGCGCGGCAATGTCGTAATACAGCGCCGCGCACTGTTCGCCTGCCCCGCCGTGGACATCCCCCAGCATGTTCACGCCGCTGGCCATGGCATTGTTCAGCCCCACACCGCAGGTGGCAGCCATCCGCGCGGCGGCGATGGATGGGGCTTGCGGGCCATGGTCCACCCCCGCCACCAGGGCCGCTTCCAGCAGGGCGGCTTCGGCATCCGACGGGACGCGGCCCGCAGTCATAAGCCAGATCATCTGGGGGAAGCTGACGGTGCCGATCAGGTCTTCGACCGCGTGGCCCCGAAACGCGATGCGGCCTGGGGCCATGTCGATGATGGACGTGCGCCACCACTGCTGAATTGCCTGTGCGTCGTCTGTCATGGAACACCTTGAATTGCCGCGTGGGGGGACCTTGGGGCGCCTGCCCTTTGCAAAACCCTATCCGCACTGGGACGCTTGGTCAAAACGTCCGCGGTGGTGCGGCGGCGTCAGCCCACGAACTGCTTCAAGGTGGATTCTACGCCATGGGCGGTCAGCTGGCCCAGCATATGGGCAAAGGCATCGCGAAAGGCCTGGCTGTCGGCAATGTCGCCGTAATACTGGCGCTGGTCCAACCAAACACCCGGATCGGTGACTGCGGCCTGGGCGGCGGCGTGCAAATTGGCCCAATCGGGATCGTTGGACTCGATCAGCGTGCCGTCGTCGCGCTGGCCCGTGCACATGCGCGCCCACAGCGCTTGGCTTAACGCCAGGCCCGTCAGGTCCGCATTGGCGGCGATGGCGTCGCGGATCACGGGCAACACCGCCCCTGTGTGGCGCGATGACCCGTCAAAGGCCACGCGGCGCACGGTGTCGTGGATGGCTGGATTGGAAAACCGCCGGTCGATCAGGTCCACGTAGTCCGCCTGGGTCATGCCAGGCACCGGTGGGACGTGGGGCGCGATGTCATGCAGCGCGATTTTGCGGAATGTCTGTTTGATCAGCGGGTGCGCCATGGCGTCCGCGATGGTGGCAAGCCCCAAGATTTCAGCCGGGTTGGCGATGATCTGGTGGCCGCCATTCAAGATCCGCAGCTTCATGGCCTCAAAATCATGGACCCGGTCAGACATTGTCGCCCCGGCCTGCTCCCACGGGGGGCGGCCCGCGCAGAAGTCGTCTTCCATCACCCATTGGCGGAAGTTTTCATGGGTCACAGGGGCCGCGTCGTCCAGGCCCAGCTTGCGGGCCAAGGCCAGCTCTTTTGGGCCGGTGGCGGGCACGATGCAGTCCACCATCGAATTTGGGAAGCTGACGTTCTGGGCGATCCAATCGCCAAGATCGGCGTCCACCAGATGGGCCAGCCCGGTCACCACCGCGCGCAAAATGGTGCCGTTGCCCGGCAGGTTGTCGCAGCTTTGGCAGGTGAATGCCCCAACGCCCCGGGCGCGGCGAATTTTCAGCGCCGCGACAATGGCCCCAAAGGCCGTGCGGGGCGTGTCGATGTGGGCCGCGTCATATTCGATATCGGCGTGGGTCGGGTCAAACCGCTTGGTGGCGGGGTCCAAGAAATACCCGCCTTCGGTGACGGTCAGCGACACGATGCGAATGGCGGGGTCGGCCAATTGCTGGATCAGCGGACCATTGCCCACAGCGACCGGCACAAAATCCACGATGGACCCGATCACTTCGGCCCGGGTGCCCGACGGGTCCAATTCAATCAGGGTTGTCAGGTAATCTTGCGCGGCCAAGCGGTCGCGTTGCGCGCGGTCTTCGGGCATCACCCCGGCCCCGATGATCCCCCAATCCAGGGCCAAGCCAAGCCCCATCAAGCGGTGCAAATACCAAGCCTGGTGCGCGCGGTGGAAGTTGCCCATCCCGATGTGAACAATACCCGGCGTGATGGCGCTGCGGTCATAGATGGGGTGCAAAATGTCTTCGGGCAAAAGGTCCAGATTGGCGTTGCAAAGCGCGATCAGGCCTGTGTCATGATCTTTCATCAGCTTAACCATTGGCCCCCATCCACATTATAGGTTTGGGCCACGATATAATCCGCCTCGGCGCTGGCAAGAAACACCGCCATGCCTGTCAGATCGTCGGCCGTCCCCATTCTGCCGAAGGGCACGCCTGCGCCCACTTCGGCTTTTTTCTGGCCCTTGGGTTTGCCTTCCAACTTGGCAAAGGCGGCGTCCACCCCGTCCCAATGTTCGCCGTCCACCACACCGGGGGCGATGGCGTTCACGTTTATTCCGTGTTGGATCAGGTTCAGACCCGCGCTTTGCGTCAGGCTGATGACGGCGGCTTTGGTGGCGCAGTACACCGCCACCAGCGGTTCGCCGCGCCGCCCCGCCTGGGACGCCATGTTGATGATCTTGCCCGGAATGCCGCGGTCGATCATGTGGCGGGCCACAGCTTGCAGGGTGAAAAGCGTGCCGTGCACGTTCACAGCAAAGGTGGCGGCATAGTCGTCGTGACTGATGTCCACCACCGGGGCTGCTGTGAAGACCGCGGCGTTGTTGATCAGAATGTCAATCTGGCCAAGATCGGCTGCCACGCGGGCCACGGCGCGGTCGATGCTGGCGGGGTCCGTCACGTCCAGTTCCACAGCAATGGCCCCGATGTCGGCGGCAGCAGCTTGGGCGCGAGCCAGGTCAATGTCGCAGATGGCCACTTGGGCCCCTTCAGCCCGGTACCTGGTGGCAAAGGCCAGCCCGATGCCGCGCGCGGCCCCGGTGATCATCGCGCATTTGCCAGCCAGACGGGTCATGACAGCCGCAGCCCCGCCGCGTCAAAGCGGTGAATATCGCCTTCGCGTGGGCACAGGTGGATGGTGTCGCCGTGGGACATCTGCACGTCGCCCACTGCCCGCACGGTCAGAATGTCGGCCAACCCGGTGCCATGGATGTGGAAAAACGTGTCCGATCCCAAGTGTTCGGCCACCCCCACGGTCCCGGTCCAGGGGCCGCTGTCCACCACGTCGATGTGTTCGGGGCGGATGCCGATGGTCTGCGCGCCCCGCTTGGCGGCTTCGTCCCCTTCGATAAAGTTCATCTTGGGCGATCCGATGAACCCGGCCACAAACAGGTTGCGGGGGGCGCGGTACAAATCCAGGGGCGATCCCACTTGTTCGATGACGCCCGCCTGCAGCACCACGATCTTGTCGGCCATGGTCATGGCTTCCACCTGGTCGTGGGTCACGTAAATCATCGTGGTGCCCATACGGGTGTGCATTTCGGTGATTTCGATCCGCATGCCCACGCGCAACGCCGCGTCCAGGTTGGACAGCGGTTCGTCAAACAAGAACGCCTTGGGGTCGCGCACAATCGCCCGCCCGATGGCCACGCGCTGGCGCTGGCCGCCCGACAATTGGCCCGGCTTGCGGTCCAGATAATCGGTCAGGTTCAGACTGTCGGCGGCGGCCATGATGCGCTTGTTTTGTTCCGCCTCGCTTAGGCCCGCCATGCGCATGGGAAAGGCGATGTTCTTGCGCACGGTCATGTGCGGATACAGGGCATAGGTTTGGAACACCATGGACAGGCCGCGCTTGGACGGCGACACCAGCGTGACGTCTTCATCGTCGATCAGCACGCGCCCGGATGTTGTTTCTTCCAGCCCCGCGATCAGGCGCAGCAGCGTGGACTTGCCACACCCCGACGGCCCCACAAAGACCGCGAATTCACCGTCTTCGATGGACAGATCCAGCGGCGGGATGACTTGCGTTTCCCCAAAGCTTTTGGTCACGTTTTCAAGTTGAATGCGTCCCATGGTGATTTCCTACTTTACGGCGCCGAAGGTCAGACCCTGGACCAATTGTTTTTGACAGAACCACCCCAGCACCACGATCGGCCCCACCGCCGCAGCGGACACGGCGGACAGACGCCCAAAGAACAGCCCTTCGGGCGCGCGGTTGCCTTCGATCAGTTTGGACAAAGTGGCGGCTTCGGTGGTGGTTAACCGCACGGTCCAATAAGCTTCGTTCCAACTAAAGATGAAACACAGCAATGCGGTGGATGCGATGCCGCCCCAGGCCAGCGGGATCAGGATTTCGCGGATTTCGCCGAAAGTGTTCACCCCGTCCATCTGGCCCGCTTCGATGATCTCTTTCGGGATTTCTTTGAAATAGGTGAACAACATCCACACCACGATGGGCAGGTTGATCAGCATCAACACCATGATGACGATGAAGTGCGTATCATACAGCCCCAACCCTTTGGTCAGAAATGTCATCGGGTACAGCACCGCCGCCGCCGGAAGCATCTTGGTGGACAGCATCCACATCAGCACGTCTTTGGTGGCCCGCGACGGGCGGAACGCCATGGCATAGGCGCAGGGGATCCCCACCGCCAGGGCGAAGACCGTGGCAAAGACCGACGTGATGACCGAATTGGTGGCAAAGCGCCAATAGTCATAGTTTTCGGTCATATTCGCGTAATTTTCCAACGTCGGCGTGAACCAAATCAGAAATTCAGGCTTCACCGCATCGGCGTCCGTTTTGAAACTGGTCAGCACCATCCAAAAGATCGGGAAGAAGAACAAAAGCCCCACGATCCAGGCCAAGGTGGCCCGGCTGATGCGGCTGCGGCGTGTGGTTTGTGCGACAATTGCCATGGGTCAATCCATCAATGTTTTCCCGATCATCCGCAAAAGGAAGATCGCGACGATGTTGGCCAAGATCACAGCGTAAATCCCTGTGGCCGAGGCCGCGCCGATGTTGTTGTTGGCAAATTCACCAATCAGATAGGGCAAGTTTTTGTTGCCATTGCCGCGGCTGACGATTTCGATTTCTGCGTAAAGCGACAAATGGAAAATCGCTTGGATCATCACCACAATGGCAATGGGACGCGCCAGGTGCGGCAGGGTCAAAAAGCGGAACTGGTTCCAGGCCCCTGCCCCGTCCAGGATGGCGGCCTCTTTCTGCTGCTGGTCTTCGGACTGCAGCGAGGTCATCAAAATCAGCACCGCAAAGGGTGTCCACTGCCACGTGACCATGATGATCACCGCATAAGCACTGGTTTGCGTGGCCCGGAACGAAATCGGTTCCAAGTCGGGCCACAGTGAAAAGAACGATCCCACAACGGGCGCGGTTTGCAGGCTGTCGATCACCCCGTTGATCCCGGCCACAGCCAGGCCTTGCAAGCCCAGCACAGGGTCCAGGATCATGTTGATCCACAGCACCGCATTCACGGCAGGCATCACAAAGAAGGGCGAAATCAGCATCACCCGCACGATCCCACGGCCCGGGAACACCCGGTTGATCAAGACGGCGATCAAGATGCCAAGGGTGACGGTCAAAAACAGAATGCTGCCCACGATGAACAGCGAATTCTTCATGGCCAGCCAGAACTTACCGGTGCCAAAGGACACGTCGCCAAAGAAGAAGACAAAGCCGATCATCGGCAGCAGGGCCAGCATGAAATAGGCTATGACATGCCCAAGGCCCAAATGCGCCCGCGCCCGGCGGACCAGATCGCGCGGGCCTGCGTCCAAATACGCTTTCAGCGCCGCACCGCCTGCGATGACAGCCACCGCGATCAGGGCCAGGGGAATTGCCAAATCGAAGGCTGCGGGCCAGAACCCTTTGACCCCCAAGACGAAGTCATAGTTTCCCCAACCGCGCCAGTTGCTGAAGGACGGGGTTGTCCATTCCGGACGGCGCAGATTGTTCAGCACGTACCGGATAAAAGAAAAGTAAAGCGTCATCCCCAGCGGCACGATCATCCAGATCAGCAGCAAAATCACCGCAGGTGATTGAAGCAGGCGTGGCAGGCGTCTGTCAGACATAACCTTATCCTTCGGACAAAACGGGTTTCACCGTTATGCCGCACTTTGGGGGCTGTTCAAATGGGTAGTGGTGGTCAAGTGCGGGGCAGCCCGAAGGCCGCCCCGTATCAAGGCAGGGGCTTAGTAGCCTGCTTCTTCCATGATCGCGGCTGCGGCAGCTTGCGATGCGGCCAGGGCCTCATCCACAGACTTCGCACCCGACAGCGCTGCTGCCATTTCTTGGGCAACGGCGGACCCCACTTCGGGGAATTCTGGGATCGCTGCGAACTGAACACCTACGTAAGGCTTCAGGTCTGTTGCTGCTGGGGCGGCCGAGTTGATGGCAGCCATTTCAGCTTCTGCGAAACCAGCGACGGCTTTGAACTCATCGAACATGTATGTCGATGCGCGCTGGCCTGTGGGCACAGACCCCCACCCGAAGTCGGGGTGGTTGGCAACAGCTTGAACATAGTCCTTGGAGGTGGCCCATTCGATGAATGCTTTTGCTTCATCGGTGTTCTCTGTGCCGGCTGGAACAGCCATGGCCCATGCCCACAGCCAGTTCGCCCCAACGGGGTTCCCTGCGTTTGGCGATTGTGCGTATGCAACACCGTCTACTTCCAAGAAGGACGCAGCGATGGTGGCGTCGATCCACATGCCGCACTTGCCTTCGTTGTACAGCGCCAGGATTTCGTTGAAGGAGTTGCCTTCAGAACCCGGAGGGCCGTAGTTGCCCAGCAAATCAACATAGAAGTTGATGGCCGCTTTCCATTCGTCGGAGTCGATGGTTGGTTTGAAGTCTTTGTCGAACCATGCACCGCCGAAAGAGTTTACCATGGTCGTGATGAACGCCATGTTGTCACCCCAACCGGGCTTGCCGCGCAGACATGCGCCGTAAACGCCGTTGTCTGGGTCATGCACAGCGGCTGCTGCTTTTTTGATGTTGTCCCAGCTGTCGTTGTCTTTGATCGACACGCCTTTGGCATCCATCAGGTCTTTGCGGTACATAACCATAGAGCTTTCGCCATAGAATGGTGCCGCATACATGGTGCCTTCGTGGCTCAGACCTGCGCGGATGGCAGGCAAGATATCGTCCATGTCGTATTCTGCGCCGAATTCCAGCGGTTCGATCCAGCCAGCAGCGCCCCAGATGGGTGCTTCTTGCATGCCGATGTTGATGACGTCGTACTGACCGCCACCCGTGGCTGTGTCGGACGTGACCTGCTCGCGCAGAACGCCTTCTTCCAGGCTGACCCAGTTCAGCTTCACACCGGTTTCTTCGGTGTAAGCTTCTGCAACTTTTTGCATGTTGATCATGTGACCGTTGTTGACGATGGCGATCGTCAGTTCTTTGGCGTGGCCTGCGGCAAAGCCCACAGTGCCCGCCATGGTCAGCGCCGTTGCGCCGAACAATGCGTTCTTAAGTGACATCCTTGTCCTCCCTTATTGGATGATGGGGAAAGGCTACGGAAAAAGATGTCGCGCAGTCAACTTAATTTTATCACGCGTAAAGTTTTTTCGATTTATCCCCTGTAAACAGCCCGTTACGCGGACCCGCGCATCACCAGACGGCCTTCGAACAGGGCCATTTCGCGGGTTTTGGGTTGGTCTGGTCGGTGGATCAATTTCAGAATCGCCTCGACGCTGCGGGCACCGATGGCGGCATAATCCTGCGCGATCGTGGTCAACCCAGGACAGGTATAGCGCGCAAACGGGTGGTCGTCGTGGCCTGCGATGCGCAGGCTGCAATCGCTGTCCAGCCCCACCTTGATGTCGCGTTCAAACGCTGCGGCCAGCAGCCCGATGGCCAAGCGGTCATTGGAACACAAGATCGTGCTGGACGGCAGGTCCCCTTGGGCGAACAAGCGCAATCCTTCGCGATATCCAATTTCTTCAAAATCCCAGCCGTCCCCTTTGACACGGATGAAGGTGGCGGTCTGGTTTTGGCGTTCCATCGCAGCGACATAGGCAGTGCGACGGCGCAACGCATTCGGGTTGATGGGGTTTTCCATTTCAAAAAACGCCGGGGCTTCACCGCTGCGACACAGGTAATCCACAATTAAATCAATGCTTTGCACATTGTCTGATCCGAAAAATCCCGCCCCCACCCCGTCCAGGTTGGCGTCAAACAGCACGGTGGGGATTTGATCGGCAAAGCGGCACACCTCGGCCAAGTTCGACGCGCGCCCCCAGGGCGCCAGCAAGACCCCCGCGGGTTTAATGGCGCGCAAGCTTTCCAAATTGGCCACCTCTTGATCCGCCCCCCCATGGGAGCTGAGCAAAAGCGGGCTGAACCCCGCATCCAAAATCAATCCTTCCAGCGCACGCGCGATGGCCGCAAAGAACGGGTCGGTCATATTTGGGACCACCAGTCCAATATTTTTGGTGCGACTGCGGTTTTGGTTGATGGCATAGATATTCGGGCGATAGTCATATTTTTCCAGCGCCGTTTCGATTTTGGACCGGGTAGAGGCGCGAACACTTTTGGGATCATTGAAATACTTCGACACCGTGGGCCGCGAAATGCCGCTGACCGCCGCGAAGTCTTCCATATTTTTGATACTGTTGTCCGACACCAGATGTACCCTGTAATGCGCAAACCCAACGGAAAAGGCGCAAAAAGCTTCAATGTTAACATCAATACTTTACGCGCGGCATCTTTCAAAACGCAATGTAAATTAATTCCATCGGCAAACGTCAGCGGGCATCCTCGCGTCTTTGAAACCAGATTTGCCCTGCCTTTCCCGAAGAATGACAGGGCATGCGTTGAACCATCAGACGCGCTTATTGTGGCCCGCCAAAAGACACCCCAGACAGATCGGCCATTTCGCGTTTCCATGTGGTCAGGTCAGACGCCGAA
>JAHDDS010000054.1:11842-15744 GCA_020629235.1 Planktomarina sp. | reverse complement strand
AATTTCCCCTCTAAATCAACATCTTACCCGCCCACATCACATATATGGACAGACGCAGCTTTATGAAGACCAGCTTGGCCGCTGCTGTGATTCCGGCGTTGCCGGGTGTGGCGATGGCTGCTGCCCCGGCCCCAAAAATGGGGATCGCGGCGCGGTATTGGGCGGCTTATTTTGGCACGGCGAACGGCCAAGCGGCGTTGCAGGCGGCGCGGGTGGCTGGGGCCGTGTCGGAAGCAGAGGCGAAATCGCTGGTGATGCGGTCGGTGGCGCGGGGCGGGTATGCCCCGGCGGCGGCGGCGGTTAAGACCGTGGCAACGGGCCCCAACAGCGCGGCGCAAGTGGCGCACAGGCGCACGCCCTGGCACACCGACGATGTCCCGGCAGAGCTGCGGGATTTACGCGCGCCCATCACCTGTGATTGCGGTGAAGGCGACCTAACCCCATGAAAAGACGCGCTTTTTTACAAACCGGCCTGGCGGCGGTGGCGGTGCCTGCGTTGCCATTGCCAGCGGCCACCCTGGCCAGTGCAGCCCCCGCGGTGCCCGCAAACGCGGCGCAGTTTTGGGCCAGTTATTTCGCGAAACTGCCGGGCCATTCGCCTGTGCGCGGGGTGCAGATTGCCATGAATATGTCGGCGGCCCAAGCGCGGCGGGTGGTGTCTGGGTTTGTGGCGCAAGGGGTGCTGTCGCCGTCGGCCTTGGCTGTGCCGAAATCGCGTAAGCCATTGATAGATTTGACGAAAAACACGCAAGTTCCGGCCGAGCTGCGCCACTTGCGCCGGGCCATCACCTGCACTTGCAATCCTGCCCCAGGCGGCGAAGATGATGGTGCAGAACCCGGCCCGCCCATGGGCCAAGGCGACACCGCGGGGGACCAGCCATGAACCGACGCAGTTTCACCAAAATGTTGGGCGCGGCGTTAACCCTTCCGGCGCTGCCAGCACCGGCTTTGGCGGTGGCCAAACCTGCGGCTGTGGCGGTGCCCAGCCAAGCGCGGTTCTGGGCGATTTACATGCACAGCCTGCACGGGGAATGCACGCCGCGTGCGTTGCAAACCATGCTGAACATCCCCGCAGATCAGGCAAAGTCCTATCTGCATCAGTTGGTGTTGGACGGCGTGGTCAAGCCAAACCCCATGGCGCAATTACTGCAACAAAATCAAAGCACTGGCAGCCAAGCGTGGCAGGATTTGAAGGCCAAAGTGAAAGACCGTTTGCAGCAATCTGTCCAGGCAGATCAAGACGACATGCCCCCCGCAGACGCCTTCGATGGGCCATCTGATGATGTGGATGGCGATGCCCCTGCAGCGACGCAGGACCCCGAAGACAAGGCTTAACAAGGCTTAACCTTGGGGGCGAAACGCCCTATGCCAGGGCATGACCAAACGCGCCTTATCCCCCCACACCATTGCCGCCCAGGCGGGGCACTTTGTTAACGCATCGGACGGTGCGTTAACCCCGCCTTTAGGACCGGGCGTCACATTCGCCCGCGACGCGGCCTATGACCTTGTTGACCCGACCCGAAGCTATGCCCGCAGCGGCACTGGCATCGTGGATGTGGCGGAAGATCTGTTGGCGCAATTTGAAAATGCGGCAGCGTGTCAGTTGCACCCTTCGGGGATGGCAGCTTTTGCCAGCCTGCTTCGTGCGGTTCCATCGGGGTCCACGGTACTTCTGCAGTCGCAGATTTACTGGGGCACCACCGATTGGTTGCGCCATAATGCAGCCCGAATGGGGCTGACTTTGGTGGAAGGAGAGCTGTTTTGCCCTTCCACCCTTACCACCCTTGTATCTGAACATCGCCCGGCCCTGGTGCTGGTGGAAACGCCGTCGAACCCTTGGCTGCGGGTCACAGACATCGCGGGGGCTGCTGCGATTTGCCATGGGGCAGGGGCGAAATTGGCGGTGGACGGGACCGCCGCCACGCCGATCTTGACCCGGGCGTTGGACCTGGGCGCTGACTTTTCCATCCATTCGGCCACCAAGGCCATCAACGGGCATTCGGACCTGATGGCCGGCTGCATCAGCACCAATGCGCCGGACGATCCGTGGTGGCAGGACATGGCGGCTGACCGGGTGCGCGGCGGTGCCATCCTAGGGTCGTGGGAGGCCTGGTTGCTGGTGCGCGGCATGCGCACGCTGCCCCTGCGCGTCGACCGGATGAGTGCGACCGCCCTGGACCTGGCCACCCGGCTGGCGGGGCACGCGGCGGTGGATCAAGTGCTGTATCCCGGCTTGGCCGATCATCCTGGTCACGCGGTCGCCCAGGCCCAGATGGCGGGGTTCGGGGGATTGCTGTCCATCGTGGTGCACGGTGGGGCGCAGGCTGCTTTGGCGGCGGCGGGACGGATGCAGATATTCCACCGGGCCACATCGTTGGGCAGTGTGGAAAGCCTGGTGGAACACCGCCATTCGATTGAGCCGCATTCGGGCATTCCAGAAGGTCTGTTGCGTTTGTCGGTGGGCCTGGAAGATGCGGACGATCTGTGGGCCGATCTGGACCAGGCGTTGGCCGGGTAAGGCCGTGCTGATCCGCTTCAATAAGCCCTGGGGGGTGTTGTCGCAGTTCACCGACCGGTCCATGGGCGACAACCCGCGCCCGACCTTGTCGAATTACATCGACGTGCCCGGGGTCTATCCCGCGGGGCGGCTGGACCGGGACAGCGAAGGCTTGCTTCTGCTGACAGATGACGGCCGCCAGCAGGCGCAGATCGCCAACCCCAAGGCCAAGATGAAGAAGACATATCTGGTGCAAGTGGAAGGCGTGCCGGACGATGCAGCGTTGGATGCGTTGCGCACCGGCATCACGTTAAAGGACGGGCCGACGCGCCCCGCCCAGGCCCAGGTGGTGGCGGCCCCCGATTGGTTGTGGCCCCGTGATCCGCCCATACGGGTGCGCAAATCGGTGCCTGACACATGGGTGCAGATCACCATTGCGGAAGGGCGCAACCGCCAGGTTCGGCGCATGACCGCCCATGTGGGCCACCCCACGCTGCGGCTGGTGCGCGTTGGCATCGGGCCTTGGGGGTTGGACGGCCTGGGGCTGGGGGACTGGGCCGCCGTCACGTAAGGGTTTCGCCTGGGCGTGATTGGGGTAAGGTTGCCGGATGGATCACCTTGATATCACCCGCGACGGGGGCCTGGCCACCGTCACCCTGACCCGCCCCGACAAGAAGAACGCTTTGGACGAAGCCTTGCTGGCGGCGATCCCTGCAGCCATGGCCGAATTGGGGGCCGACCGCAGCGTGCGGGCTGTGATCTTGCGCGGGGCCGGGGGCGATTTCAGCGCGGGCATTGATCTGGGGTTTTTGCAATCCATGCTGCCGAAGTTGGACGACATTCGTGGCATCATGCGCGGCCCTGTGCCGAATTTCTTTCAAGCGCCCGCCTTGTCCCTGGCCGCGATCCCCCAGCCGGTGATTGCCGTGATCGAAGGGGTGTGCATCGGGGCGGGGCTGCAACTGGCCCTGGGGGCGGACATCCGCATCGCGGCCCCCGGTGCGCGGCTGTCGATCATGGAAGCGAAATGGGGTCTGGTGCCCGACATGGGCATCACGCAGTTCTTGCCCAAACTGATGCGCGCCGACCAGGCGAAAGAGCTGATGATGACCGCCCGCATGTTGGACGCCCCTGCGGCCCAGGCTGTGGGGTTGGTGACCCATCTGGCGGACGATCCCATGGCCCATGCCTTGGACTTGGCCCGCGACATCACCACCCGCAGCCCCGACGCGGTGGCGGCGGCCAAGCGCCTGGTGGACGACGGCTGGGGCCTGGACCGGGACGCGGCGTTGGCCCTGGAAGGGGCGTTGCAGGCCGACCTGATCGGCAGCCCCAACCAGATGGAAGCGGTGATGGCAGGCATGGCCAAACGGGATCCCAAGTTTGGATGATTAATGCGGCCTGT
>JAHDDS010000054.1:10089-11742 GCA_020629235.1 Planktomarina sp. | reverse complement strand
GAAGAATGCCATTCATTGCCGCACTTATTTTGGCAATTCTGGGGACGGGGGCGCTGGCCCAGGCCCCTGCGTTCAAACCCATGGCTGATGGGTCTTGCGCGCCGCTGAACCAAGACGCGTCGACCCCCCATTTGGGCTGCGCAAAATCCAAACACGGATGGCTGGGCTATTTTGACAACGGGCACACCCAAGTGGTGGCGCAGTACGTGCCCGATGGGGTGGACCGCAAGGATCTGTCAGGGGCCGGGCCGGTGGTGCCGCTGGGGCAAAACCCGATCACCCCCCCGATCAGTCCCTTGATCACCGCCCCGCCCAAGGCCGCAGGGAATGCAGGGCACACAGCCCCCAATTATGCCGTAGACCAAAGCCACCCCACCGCAGTGTTTTGGGCGGAAGGCAAGCATCTGTATGTGGTGACAGAAGTGGCGGTGCCCTTGGTGTTTATGGGGTCCCAAGACAGCGGGCCGGGCAGTTTGCTGCACCATCCGTTGACCTTCCTGTCGGTGCTTAGTTCAAACCGGTTAGAGATAGAGGTGGCCTTCCACGGTCGATTTGCGGCCAACCAACGCACGATCCTGGATTTGGTGGCGGTCTATGACGCGCAAGATATTTGGCGTTGACCCCGTCTGCCAGACCCGCACGCTGCCTAGCGGCGCAATTCTGGGGGCAGCAGTTGGCAGTATGCGGCGGCGTCGTCGAAGGTGATTACGCCCCGGTCCATCAGCGCGCCCAGGCATTTCAGCGCAAAGTCGAAGCTTTGGAACACCGCGTCCGCCAGAACAGCGGATTTCAGCAGTTGCGCGTCGGTCATCTTGGCGAATTTCTTGGCCCCCAGGATGTAAACCGCGTCGCCGTCCAGCAGTTGGTTGCGCATGTTGGGCATGCGCACCAGGTCCTGGAACGGATTGCCGAAGGCGAACTGTGACAGGGACATAAACTTGTGCAACTGAAATCCCTTGCGCGCCATGTGCCCGTCCAAAGCCCGCCATGTGGGTTCGCCGTCGTAAATCCGGTACATCCGCGTTTCCAAGATCATAGCACAGGCGTGGCGCAGTTTCTTGGGACCGGTCTTGATTATCTCTAACTCTGCGCCTTGCACGTCCATCTTCAGCAGGTCGATGGGGGGCAGATCGTCGATACTGTCCAAAGGGGCCAGGTCCACGTCGATGGCGGTGGCCTTGCCCAGCTGGTTTTGGAATTTGCCGAAGTGATCCAGCGCATCTGCGTCCAAAGGAAACAGCGATGAAAACCCCGACGCCGGGTACAGATGCAGCGTCCGGGTGCCTGCTTGGCCCGCCGCCAGGTTGAAGTATGTTTCATGCTTCGTGGCGGTCTTCATCAACGC
This sequence comes from Planktomarina sp., assembly GCA_020629235.1. Lineage (GTDB taxonomy): Bacteria > Pseudomonadota > Alphaproteobacteria > Rhodobacterales > Rhodobacteraceae > Planktomarina. The sequence goes on along the minus strand of JAHDDS010000054.1, from coordinate 10,397 downwards.
GTCATAGGCGTCTTTGTTGGGTTCAAACCCCACCACCCGGCACAGGCCCGCGTCCAGCAGCGCCTGATACGGCGCAGGATTGATGGGATTGGCCCCAATATCGGCGATGGTCACCAGCTTGGACCCGTCAATCAGACTGTAAAGATGCTGCCATCTGGCGGTGTCAGTCACGGGGCAGTCTTTCCTGGCAGCGTTTATTGTTTCGGATTTGTAGACAATTTGTGCGAGTATGCAAAGAGTTCTGGGAATTTGGGCTTAGACAAGCCCTATTTTGCTTGCGGGCCCAGGCGGCCTGAAGGGGGGACGGC
>JAHDDS010000054.1:0-9989 GCA_020629235.1 Planktomarina sp. | reverse complement strand
GCTTAGACAAGCCCTATTTTGCTTGCGGGCCCAGGCGGCCTGAAGGGGGGACGGCAACGCCGTCGACCCATGGGGGCGGGTCGCCTGCGGCCCTTCGCCCCGGATGCCGTAGGGTGGGTGAAACCCACCGCACGGGCCCTTCACCCCAACTCCGCCGCTTCAATAATCGGAAAGAACATCCCCCCCGACCGGACGCCGAACCAGTCAACCCCGTCCACGGTTTCTGTCACCCCCAGGTCCACCAGGCGGTAAAAGCTTTTGCGGTCGATCAGCGCTTCCAGGTCCGCGCGGATCAGCACGTATGGCGCGGGTTCGCCGGTGTCTGCGTCGCGCACCACGCGGATGGGGTTGTCGGGGCCGGCGGTCGCGAAATCCCCCACTTGGGTTTCAAAGCGCAGGTCGTCGCCCACCACGTTGAAATCCACCGCCACAAATGGCGCGTCGTCCACGGTGATGCCCACTTTTTCCACCGGGGTGACCAGGAAGTATTTGCCGTCCTCTTTCTTCAGAATCGATGAAAACAGTTTCACCAAACCGGGTCGCCCGATGGGGGTGCCCAGGTAAAACCAGGTGCCGTCGCGGGCGATGCGGATGTCCAGATCGCCGCAAAAGGGCGGGTTCCACAGGTGCACGGGGGGCAATCCGCGCCCTTTGCCTGCCGCTTGGATGCTGGCGGCGATGCTTTCTGCCGAAGGCTTCACGATGTTTTGTCCTGCCATAGATTTTGCCATCCCAGTCTGGCACGTTAGGTTCACTATCATAGCGTACCGAGGAGCCGCGTCATGTCCAATCCCGATAATATTGTCGCCCAGATCGAAGCGCTGGGCGATACGCTGTCCCAGGCGCGCGCCAGTGTGGGGCAGGTGTTCATCGGTCAGGACCGCGTGGTGGACCTGGTGCTGTCCACGGTTCTGTGTGGCGGGCACGGGTTGCTGATCGGTCTGCCGGGCCTGGGCAAGACCCGCTTGGTGGAAGCGTTGTCCACCGTGCTGGGGCTGGATGGCAACCGGGTGCAGTTCACGCCGGACTTGATGCCCGCCGACATTTTGGGGTCCGAAGTTTTGGAAACAGCCACCGACGGCACGCGGTCTTTTCGGTTCTTGGAAGGTCCTGTGTTTTGCCAGTTGCTGATGGCCGATGAAATCAACCGCGCCAGCCCGCGCACGCAGTCTGCGCTGTTGCAGGCGATGCAGGAAAAGGCCGTGACCATCGCGGGCCAAACCCGGGCGTTGGCGCAGCCGTTTCACGTGTTGGCCACCCAGAACCCCCTGGAACAGGAAGGCACCTATCCGCTGCCCGAAGCGCAGTTGGACCGGTTCTTGCTGGAAATCCAAGTGCCGTACCCGGATCGTGACACAGAACGCGATATCATCTTGGCCACCACCGGCACGGCTGAAGCGAACGTGTCCGAAGTATTCACCCCCGACAGTTTGATGGCCGCCCAAGCCTTGATCCGCCAGATGCCCGTGGGGGCCGCTGTGTTAGATCAAATCGTCGATCTGGTGCGCCTGTTCCGCCCTGGCGATCCATCGGCCCCCGCAGCGGTGCGCGACCATGTGGCCTGGGGCCCTGGCCCCCGTGCGGCCCAAGCCCTGACCCTGTCGGTGCGGGCGCAGGCTTTGCTGCGCGGATCGCTGGCGCCGTCGGTTGAAGATATTCGCGCCATGGCGCCTGCTGTGTTGAACCACCGCATGGCCCTGGGCTTTGCCGCGCGCGCCCAAGGGGTGCAGCAGGCCGATCTGATTGCCCAGGTGGTGGATGACGCCCTGGGTCAAGCTGCTGCCGCGTGACGGACGTGATCACCCCCTTGGCGGCCACAGCCCCCACCCAGGCAAAGGCATTGTCTGCCGCGCAACCGGCGTTGGTGGTGCGCGCGCGCCAGTTGGCCGCGACCCTGACATGGGGCACCCATGGCCGCCGCCGCGCGGGCAGCGGGGAAACGTTTTGGCAGTACCGCCCGGCCCAAACGGGCGACGCTGCCAGTGCTGTGGACTGGCGCAGGTCCGGTCGGTCGGACGAAGAATTTATTCAGCAGAAAGAATGGCAGGTGGCCCAAGCGCTGCACCTGTGGGTCGATCCGTCGCTGTCCATGACCTATGGCACCGCTGACACCACCAAGCGCGACCGCGCCCAGGTGCTGGCCTTGGCCCTGGCAGACGCCGCGCTGCGGGCAGGCGAAAGCGTGGGCACCACAGGGCTGGGGGTGCCGGCCAAACCCGGTGCCGTGCAGTTCGACAAGCTGGCGGCGTTTCTTTTGGCCGATGGTGGCGGGGCCGAATTCGCCGCCCCTGATCCGGCTGGGTTGCGCCGGGGCGCGCAAGCGGTGCTGCTGTCAGATTTCATGGGGGACATGGCGGGGCCCCGGGCATTTCTGGCCGCCGCCGCCCGCCGCGCCGTGGAAGGTGTGGCCATCATGGTGCTGGACCCGGCTGAATTGCAGTTTCCCTTTCGGGGCCGCAGCCTGTTTCAATCCATGGGCGGCGCGCTGGAATATGAAACGCAAAAGGCGGCGTCGCTGAAGGAACAGTATCAAGCCGCCCTGGCGGACCGCCAAGAAGAACTGGCCCGCCTGTGTACGGCTGCGGGCTGGCAAATGCGGGTGCATGTCACGGATGCGCCGCCGCGCGATGCGCTGGTGTGGGCCAGTGCCATGTTGGGGCCACTTTGAGCATGCTGACGATCGGGGCCTTCGCGTTCACCGCACCCTGGCTGCTGCTGGTGGCCGCTGCCTTGCCGGTCTTGTGGATTTTGCTGCGCGCCATCCCGCCCGCTGCCGTGCGCCACCGCTTTCCCGGCGTGGCCTTGCTGTTGGGTTTGAAAGACCAAGAGGCCGAGACCGCCACAACCCCGTGGTGGCTGCTGCTGCTGCGCTGTTTGGCGGTGCTGGCGCTGATCGTGGGCTTCGCAGGCCCGATCTTCAATCCCGCCAAAGGGGGCGGGGATCGTGGCCCGCTGCTGGTGGTGATGGACGGCACATGGGCCGAAGTGCCCGACTGGGACGCGCGGCGCGATCAGGCGCAAACCGCCCTGCAAGCGGCGGCGCGCCAGGGGCGGGTCACGGCCTTTGTCAGCCTGACCGACCCGCTGGACGACGCCACCATTGCGTTTCAACCCGGCCTGGGGGCTGCGACCCGTGCGGGGGGGACCCGCCCGGCGGCGTGGGAACCTGACTATGATCTGTTGACGCGCCTGCCGCAGGGGGCAGAATTTTCCACGCTGTGGATTGCAAGCCCCGTGGCGTGGCCCGGCCAATCGGCGGCCATGGCGCAACTGGCGGACCGGGGCGATGTCACGGTTGTGGGCCACACCGCCCCCGTTATAACCCTGGGCCAACCGCAGCGCGACGGGGGCCAGGTGACTGTGCCCGTGCAGCGGCTGAACGCGGACGCACCGGCCACGGTGTCTGTGACCGCCACGGGCACCACACCCGGCGGGGATGTCCAGGTTTTGGCCCAGGCCGATGCGGTCTTTGCCCAAAGCGATGCGCGCACCACCGCCACGTTCGATCTGCCCGCCGAAGTGCTGGCGCGCCTGACCCGGTTTGACATCGCGGGCCTGCGCCACGCCGGGGCCGTGGCCCTGACCGGCGACAGCCTGCACCGCCAAGAGGTGGCGATTTTCACTGGGGCAGCCCAAGCGGGCGAAGGGGCCGCGCTGTTGGCCCAAGACCACTATGTCCGCCAGGCCCTGGTGGAAGACACCGACCTGTTGACCGGCACGTTGCAAGACATGCTGCAGGCCAATCCGGACGTGATTTTGATGACCGATATGGCCGACGTGCCGTCGCCTGTGGACGTGGTGGAATGGGTGCTGGCGGGGGGGCGTCTGGTGCGCTTTGCTGGCCCGCAACTGGCGGCTGCCGAAGCGGCCCGGTCCGATGACGACCCGCTGTTGCCTGTGCGATTGCGCGCGGGCGGGCGCACCCTGGGCGGGGCCATGTCGTGGGGCGCGCCCAAGCGCTTGCGCGCCTTTGCGCCCGGCACACCCTTTGACGGGCTGACCCCCCCGGCAGAGGTGACGATCACAAGCCAAGTCCTGGCCGAACCCGGCCCCGATCTGCCCCAAGCGGTGATCGCCGAATTGGAAGATGGCACGCCGCTGGTGACCCAGGCAGATGTGGGCGACGGCACCATCACGCTGTTTCACGTCACCGCCAATGCGCAATGGTCCAACCTGCCGCTGTCTGGGCTGTTTGTGGACATGATGGACCGGCTGACGCTGCAATCGCGCGCGGGCCTGGACACCCTGCCGGCCGAGGCTTTGTTGCAAGTGCAGTCAGTCCTGGCAGCCGACGGGTCCGTCAGCCCCGGCGATGACCGCGCCGCTGTGCCTGTGGCTGCCGTGCTGGCGGGCACCACCGTGCAAGCGCCGCCCGGGATCTATGCCCTGGACGATGGGGCCGTGGGGGATGGCGCCAGCCAACGGGGCGGCGATGTGTTCCCCATCAGCCCGCTGCCCCAGGGCGGCATCGCCCCCGTGGCGCTGCCCGCAGGTGTTGTGGCGGGGGCAGGCGTTGACAGCACGGCCGTGCCGCTGATGCCGTATCTGCTGATGTTGGCCCTGGCGCTGTTGGCGGTGGATGTGGTGGCCACGTTGTTGCTGACCGGGCGGGTGGGGCGCGCGGTGCGGGCCATGCCCATCGTGCTGGCCGCATTTCTGTTGCCCCAGGGCGGGCAGGGGCAAGAAGCGCAAGTCCCCCAAACCCAGTCAACAGACGATGCCGCCGCCATTGCCTTCAGCACGGAAGTGGTGTTCGCCCATGTCATCACCGGCGACGCGCGGGTGGACGGGGCCACGCTGGCGGGGCTGCGGGGCTTGTCGGACATCTTGTTTCAGCGCACCTCTGTCGAACCGGCGACCCCTGTGGGGATCGATTTGGCGCGGGATGAATTGGCGTTCTTTCCGCTGATTTACTGGCCCGTGACGCCGGATTTCCCCACCCTGTCGGACGGGGCGGTGAACCGCTTGAACCGGTATCTTCGGTCCGGCGGGATGATCGTTTTTGACACCCGCGACGGCAATGTGGCGGGGCTGGGCCAGGGGCTGACGCCCGAAGGCCGCGCCCTGCAGCGCATCGCGCGCCGGTTGGAACTGCCGCGCCTGGAACCCGTGCCCCAAGACCACGTGCTGTCGCGGTCGTTTTATCTGATGCAAGACTTTCCGGGCCGTCACATGGGCGGGCGCGTCTGGGTGGAAGCCGCCCCCAACACGGCCCAGGCCGACGGCATCGGGTTTCGCAACACCAACGATGGTGTGTCGCCCATCATCATCGGCGGCAACGACTGGGCAGGGGCCTGGGCCACGGATGAATTTGGCGCGCCTATGTTCCCCGTAGGCCGCGGTTTTCAAGGCGACCGCCAGCGCGAATTGGCGGCGCGCTTTGGGGTGAATTTGGTGATGTATGTGCTGACCGGGAACTATAAGTCCGACCAGGTTCACGCCACCGACATTCTGGAACGGATGGGGCAGTGATGGACGCGATTTCCTTTGCACCGCTGTTGGCTTGGCCTGTGGTGGGGGTCTTTGCCGCCCTGGCGGCGCTGTTTGTTTTGGCGGCGGCGGTGCGGGGCCTGCGCGGCTGGCCGTGGCGGGCGCTGGCGGGTTTGATGATCCTGGCGGCCTTGGCCAATCCGCAGCGGGTGGACCAAGACGTGGCGTCGCTGCCGGACATCGTTTTTGCTGTGGTGGACCGATCTGCCAGCCAGACCATCGCGACCCGGCCCGCCCAGACGGACGCGGCCCTGGCCGATTTGCGCGCCCGGGTCGCCGCCTTGCCCAACACCACGCTGCAGGTCATCACCGTGGACGGCTTGGGCGCAGACGCGGGTGGGACCGCGCTGATGGCGGCCCTGTCGGACGCGTTGGCCAATGTGCCGCGTGCCCAGGTGGCGGGGGTGTTCATCCTGTCGGACGGGCACGTCCATGACATGACCTTGGCCCCCGATTTGCCCGCGCCGACGCATCTGGTGATGACCGGCCAGCCTGACGACTGGGACCGGCGCTTGGTGGTGAAAAACGCGCCCGCCTTTGCCATTTTGGGCGAACCCGTGGAAATCACCGTGCGCATCGACGACAGCGGGGCAGCACCCGGGGACGCGACGGCGGATCTGATCTTGTCGGTGGATGGCGGCGCGGATCAGGTGTTTTCGCTGCCGGTGGGGCGCGACATGGCCGTGCGCCTGCAACTGCCCCACGGCGGCATGAACGTGCTGCAGCTGTCCACCCCGACGGCGGCGGGCGAAATCACGGACCGCAACAATGGGGCCATTTTGCGCATCAACGGGTTGCGCGACCGGTTGCGGGTGTTGCTGGTGTCGGGCGAACCCCACGCGGGGGAACGCACCTGGCGGAACTTGTTGAAGTCCGACACATCGGTGGATTTGATCCACTTCACGATTTTGCGCCCGCCTGGAAAATTCGACAATGCGCCGTTGAATGAACTGGCGCTGATCGCCTTCCCCACGCGCGAGCTGTTCTTGGAAAAGATCGACGATTTCGACCTGATCATCTTTGACCGTTACAGGCGGCGGGGGCTTTTGCCGTCGCTTTATTTTCAGAACATCGCGGACTATGTGCGCGGCGGCGGGGCGGTATTGGTCAGCGCGGGGCCGGACTATGCCGGGCCGGACAGCCTGTACCGGTCGCCCCTGGGGGCTGTGCTGCCGGGCGCGCCCACAGCGCGGGTGATCGAACAGGGGGTGATGCCCGTGGTGTCGGACCTGGGCCAGCGCCATCCCATCACCGAAAACCTGGCGGGCGACAGCGGGCCCTGGGGCCGCTGGATGCGCCAGATAGAGGTGGAAGCCACAAGCGGCGATGTGATTTTGACGGGCCATGACGACCTGCCGCTGCTGATTGCAGACCGGGTGGGCGACGGCCGCGTGGCGCTGTTGGCCAGCGATCACGCCTGGCTGTGGGACCGGGGCTTTGAAGGGGGCGGGCCGCAGCGCGAATTGCTGCGCCGCCTGTCCCACTGGATGATGAAAGAGCCAGAGTTGGAAGAAGAAGCGCTGTGGGCCGAAGAACTGGGCAGCGGTCTGCGCATTATCCGCCGCACCCTGGCAGACACGGTGCCGGACGACGGCGTGCTGACCTTCACCGCCCCCGACGGCACCGAAGGCCGCCTTCAGATGACCCAAACCGCCCCGGGCCGCTGGGAAGCCGCCCTGCCCGAAGGGCCGTTCGGGCTGTATCGTTTTCAGTCCGGTGACGTGTCAGTGGTGGGGGCCATGGGGCCGCCGTTCCCCAAAGAATTTGCCCAGACCGTGGCCACAGACACTGTGCTGCGCCCCTTGGTGGACGCGCGCCAAGGCGGGGTGGTGCGCATCAGCGATGGGCTGCCCCGGGTGCGCACCGTGCGCGAAGGCCGCCCCGCCGCCGGGCGCGGTTGGCTGGGCATCACGCCGCGCGGGGCCGAAGCGGTGCAAGCCACGCGCCTGGCCGCGCTGTTGCCCGGTTGGGCGTGGTTGTTGCTGTCGGCGGGGTTCATGGTCTTTGCCTGGCTGCGCGAAGGGCGGGCCGACAGGGTTTGACCCCCCATGGCGGACTGGGGCAAGCCAGGTGACCTAGTCGTCGTCGGCGCGTTCGGCCATCAACTGGCGCGACAGCGACTGGAATTCGCGGCTGTACAGCGTCCACAGCGTCAGGGCGCAGGCCCCCAACAAAACCCACGGATGCACCAGCCAGCCCAGGGCGGCCAGGGCAAAATACATCCCCCGCAGCCCGCGGTTGAAATTCATCGCAGCGCGGATATTGATTTCGCCCGCAAGTTTGGCGCGCGACAGGGCATGGGGGGCGGTTTGGTCGTTGGGCACAGATGCCATGATGATGCTGCAGTATCCGAACAATCGGTTGGCCCAGACAAAGCGCAAGAACGCCATCACCACGAAGAACATCACGAACCCAAGCTTGGTCTGCCACAGCAGCGCGCTGCCGGGGTCCAGTTCCAACGCAGCGTTGACGCTTTGCAGTGGGCCTGGGTTGCCGATCAGCGCCATCAAACCGCCGATGGCCAAAATCCCTGTGGACGCAAAGAACGATGTGCCCTGGCGCAGCCCGTTCAGGATCTGTGCGTCGAAGATGCGCGGGCTGCGGTCCATGAACACCAGCATCCAATCGCGCCGGTATTCGGCCACCAGCCTGGTGACAGACGGATGGTCTTTGGGGGGATGTTCGATCAACCACCCGATAACGGCCCAAGCCAGCAGCGTTGCCGCCACGGCCGTGATGTCCCAAAGCGACAGGGTGGACCAAATCAAATCAACCATGATCTGACAAATAAGCCGCAGTCGCGCGATTGTCATGGGGGAAAGGGCGCAGCGCCCATATTGTGATTTGCGCAAGGGGTTGTGGGTCCGCTAGACACATTCCACAAGTCACACGCAGGCGCGCAACGGGGGTAGGGCCGATGGGACAGTTTGGAATGCAGGGTCTGCTGGGCCAGGCCCGGGTGATGCAGTGGATTTTCGCGCTGGTGCTGGCGGTTTTGCCCGCCGTGGCCGCCGCACAGTTTCAGATCAAACCGCTGCCCACGCAACGCGACGTGTCGCCCTATGCCGCTGTGGGGCGGGTCAATGTTTTGGGGGCGGGGTTTTGCACCGGAACGCTGGTGTCCACCCGCCACGTGCTGACCGCAGCCCACTGTCTTTTTACCCCAGACGGGCAGCGGGTCGCCAACATCCAGCTTGAATTTTACGCGGGCCTGACCGGCAAGCGCGCCAAGGCGTATCGCCGGGTGGTGCAAACGGCGGTGCATCCGCAATATACGTTCAACGCTGCCCCGGGCTTGGACCGCATCCAATACGACATGGCGCTGCTGGTGCTGGCGCGCCCCATCGACACCCCTGCGATCCCGCCGTTCCCGCTGATCGGTCCATCGACACTGATCGAACAGGTGGACGTGGTGTCCTATGCCAAAAACCGCGCGTCCATGGCGGGGCTGCAAAGGCGCTGTAATATTCTGGACGAGCCGGGCACCATCATGATTTTTGACTGCTTTGCAGATTTTGGCGCGTCGGGCGCGCCGGTGATTGTGAACACCACTATGGGGCCGGCGGTGCTGTCTGTGGTCAGCGCCAAGGCCAAGTGGCGTGGGCAGCGGGTGTCCATCGGCACCCTGGCCCGCGACCGGATTTGGGCGGTCCAAGGCCTGTTGGATGAACAGGGGATTTCCGTCTTTCCCTGGCAGTAAGCCGCATTCCATTTGCCCCCTTGAAACTGATCGGGGGGTTTCCCACATCCATGTCACGGCAGCCCAAATGGGGGCCGTATCCATGCCTTGCCCGACACCGGGAAGGCCCATTGATGTCGCTTAACGAAAGGACACGAACGACATGCGTACGTTTGATTTTGCACCGCTGCACCGCGCCACCGTTGGTTTTGACCAAATTGCTGATCTGATGGATCGGGTTTTGTCCAATGATGCAGGCCAGTCCAGCTATCCCCCCTATAACATCGAAAAGACCGGTGAAGACGGATATCGGATTTCCGTGGCCGTGGCCGGGTTTGCCGATGATGAACTGTCGGTCGAAGTGAAGGAAAACGCCCTGCACGTATCTGCGCGCAAGGCCGATGAAACGGATGCCAAGACATATCTGCACCGGGGCATCGCCACCCGCGCGTTCGACCGCCGGTTCCACCTGGCCGACCATGTGCGCGTCACCAACGCCAGCCACCAAAACGGCATGCTGCACATCGACTTGGTGCGCGAAGTGCCCGAAGCGCTGAAACCGCGCCGGATTGAAATCCAATCCCAAAAAGCGATCGACGCTGAGGTGGTAGAGGCTTAAGCCCACCCAGTTTTCAAAACGAAAAAGGCGGGGCATGTCCCCGCCTTTTTTGTGCCTTGTGACAGTGTGATCAAACGGACATGCAGATGTATTTCATTTCCATGAATTCTTCGATGCCGTGGTGGCTGCCTTCGCGGCCCAGTCCAGATTGTTTGACGCCGCCGAACGGGGCCACTTCGGTGGAAATGATGCCTGTGTTCA
>JAHDDS010000053.1:13713-15811 GCA_020629235.1 Planktomarina sp. | reverse complement strand
GGGTGGTGGTCCATATCATCCAATGTGAAAGACATTTACATTGAAACGGAGGACCCGAATGACACCCGCAACCCATCCTGAAACACTCTCTGCCCCGCAGTCGCAGGGCTGGTTTTCCCGCACCGAAACATGGTTGGACAACCACGGCAAAGGCGCGTGGATCGCGGCCATGGTGCTGGGGTTCATCTTCTTTTGGCCCGTCGGTCTGGCGATCCTGTTTTATATGATCTGGAGCAAACGTATGTTTTCAAAATCCTGCACCCGCACCACGTCCCGCCGCAGCGCGATGATGGCCTTGAAGCCGTCCGGCAATTCCGCCTTTGACGCGTACAAGGCCGACACGCTGACCCGGTTGGAAGAAGAACAATCGCATTTTGAATCCTTCCTGGACCGGCTGCGCGATGCCAAAGACAAGGCCGAATTCGACCAGTTCATGGACGAACGCGCGGATGCCGCCAAAGCGTCGGCGGCCAAGGACGACGGCTGAACCTTGCCTGCTGGGGGCGCCCACTGGGGCGGCCCCAACCCCCATTTCCCCTTCGCCGCCAAGCCTGTACAGGACCCCCATGACCCGCCTGCCCGACCCCACAACCCAAGCTGATTTTTACGCCGACGTGCCCCTGAAACGCGCGTTGGCGTGGGTCATTGACAGCGGTCTGACCTTTGCGCTGACCCTGCTGATCGGGCTTCTGACGGTGGGGGTTGGGCTGATCTTGTTTGTGCCGCTGTGGGCCGTGGTGACGTTTTTCTATCGCTGGGGGACCATCGCGGCGCGGTCGGCCACGCCCGGCATGCGCTTTGTGGGGATCGAGTTTCGCACCGATCAGGGCCAGGCCTTCGACGGATTGACGGCGCTGTTGCACACGGTGGGCACGATCTTTGCGTTTTCCAGCCTGCTGCAAATCGTGTCGGCGGGCATGATGCTGACCACGGCGCGCGGCCAGGGGTTGGTGGACGTGGTGCTGGGGACTGTGGCGTTGAACCGCAAAGGGCGCAGCTGACGGCCCAAGTGGCCACAAAGCCGTAAATTAACGCTGCGGCAGGTTGGCGGTTGCGGGGCCGCAAATTGCGCATATAGTTGTGCCATGCGCCACACTTTGCCCCTGGCCCCCCAGTTCTATGTCACGGCCCCGCAGCCCTGCCCCTATCTGGCCAACAGATTGGAACGCAAGCTGTTCACAGCGCTGCAAGGGGCCAACGCCGATCTGCTGAACGATGGGCTGTCAAAGCAGGGCTTTCGCCGGTCGCAAAACGTGCTGTACCGCCCGTCCTGCCTGGACTGTGTGGCCTGTATGTCAGCGCGCATTCGGGTGGCGGATTTCACCCCCAACCGGACGCAACGCAAGCTGATGAACCGCAACGGCGATCTGCTGCGCAAGGGCAATTCGCCCTGGGCCACCGAAGATCAGTTCGCCCTGTTCCGCGCATACTTGGAACACCGCCACGCCGAAGGGGGCATGGCGGACATGGACATCTTCGAGTTCGCGGCCATGGTGGAAGAAACGCCCGTGCGCAGCCGCGTGGTGGAATACAATGATCCCGCAGCGAAACAGGCCCTGACCGGGGTTTGCCTGACAGACGTGTTGGATGACGGCGTGTCCATGGTGTACAGCTTTTTTGACACGACCAGCCCGCGCAAATCCCTGGGCACCTATATGATCTTGGATCACATCACCATCGCGCGCGAAGCGGGGCTGCCCTATGTCTATCTGGGGTACTGGGTGCCGGGCAGCGCCAAGATGGCGTACAAGGCCGGCTTTTCGGGGGTAGAGATTTATCACCGCGGCGAATGGCAAACCTTGGACCCGACCCGCGATTATGCCGAAGCGACGGACCCCCTGGCCGTGCCCCCCATCGCCGAACAGGTGGCGGCGATTTCCTTTCCCGACGGGCACCCCACCAAAGCGGGCTGACCCGCCCGCGCCGTGCAACGCCCCCCCAGCCCCAGCTGAAGCCCCAGAATCACCCGCGCCAATCCACAGGCAAACGGCCCCCAAGCCGGGCCAAAGCGCGCGCCCAAAAATGTTTCGCACGCGAAACAATTGGTATCCAAGCCCTTGAGGTTACACAGTCAACCACCAAGCGTGCGGTGGGGTCA
>JAHDDS010000053.1:4956-13613 GCA_020629235.1 Planktomarina sp. | reverse complement strand
GCCCCAAACAAAAACGCCCCCGCGCAGGCAGGGGCGTTTTTTGTTTGCGGGGGGCGTGCCCCCTTACTTCAACAGGTTCGGCACAATCGTCACCACCTCTGGGAAGGCGGCCAGCAGGCCCAGCCCGCCGATCTGGATCAGCACGAAGGGAATGATCCCGCGATAGATATGGCCGGTGGTCACTTCTTTGGGCGCCACACCGCGCAGATAAAACAGCGCGAAGCCAAACGGCGGGGTCAAAAAGCTGGTCTGCAGGTTCACCGCGATCATGATGGTGACCCACTTGGGATCCAGCGATCCGCCGTAAATCACCGGCCCCACAATGGGGATCACGATGTAGATGATTTCCAGGAAATCCAGCACGAAGCCCAGGATGAACAGCACCAGCATCACGATCAGGAACACGGTCCATTCGTTGTCGAACGACTTCAGGAACTGCTGGATATAATGTTCGCCGCCAAAGCTGATCACCACCAGGTTCAGCAGCTGCGACCCGATCAAAATGGTGAACACCATGGACGTGACCTTGGCGGTTTCGCGCACCACGGGCGGCAGCACAGCCGCGCGCAACAGAACCCAACAGCCATAAAGCAGCCCGAACATGGCAAACAGATAGGCGATCATCGTCAGGGTATAGGCGATCCCCGATTCAGACAGCAGGATTGCCACCCCGTTGGACCCCGTGCTGACCGATTGCAAGAAGCTGAGGAAGCCGCCTTCGTATCCTTCAAGATCGGTCAGGCGCAGGTCGAAGTTCATGCCCAAGATGATCATGATCACCATGGAAAACGCCGACATGATGATGATGCGGCCCGACCGGTTTTGATCCTTCAGCTTGCGGTATGCCGCCAGCATGATGGCGCCACCGGCCCCCAGGGCTGCGGCGGGCGTCGGGTTGGTGATGCCCCCCAAGATGGACCCCAGCACCGCCACGATCAGCACCAAGGGCGGGAAGACCACGCGCAACAGCTCGTTCTGGCCCAGCATTTTCACGGCGTAATTGCAGCCGTAAAGCGCGATGGCCAAGGGGATGGCCAACCACAAGAAGGTGGTGCCCGGGGTGCTGACGGGGCTGATGAACAGCGCGTCCACGGCCAGGGCCAGGGCCACGCCCCCCAAGCCGATCCACAGCGGCGTGGGCGACCAGCTGGGGGCGATGCCCTTGGCGGTGGTCAAGATCAGCGCCAGCAACAGGAAGCCTGCCGCCACGCCTGACCCGATCAGGGGCGCGTTGGCGATGTTGGATTGCAGCAATGCGGCGCGTTCGGCGTCCGACAGTGCGCGCGCTTCTTCCACCCCGCCTGCGGCGTCGATTTTGGCCTGTTCGGCCAGGGCCTGGGCCCAAGCTTCTGCACCGTGCAGTTCTTGCATGGCGGCGGCGCAGGCCTCGCTTACGTTGGTGCGCAGGCTGGCGGTTTGTCCGGCGTCAGAAAAGCTGTCGGGCAAAACGTCTTGGCTGCCGATGAAGCCCACCTGCCCCAAAACGATGACGCCCCCGATCAGCACAATCGGTGCCACCAAGAACCAGTTCACCGCGTCAGATTTGGTGATGATTTCGTTTGAATTGCTGTCCATCTGCACCGCTGGCGCTTTGGACGGGTTCAACAAGGCAAAGCCAAAGGCATACAGCGCATAGAGAAGCGCCAGCAGAACGCCGGGCAAAAGCGCGGCCTGAAACAGCGTGCCCACCGACACCACAGCCGGTTCGCCTAGGAACGTCAGGGCGTCCGAACAGCCCACTTCCTTGGCGCGGGTTTCTTGGGCGGTGGCGTACAGATCGCCTGCCAAGGTGCCCAAAAGCACGATCACGATGGACGGCGGGATGATCTGCCCCAACGTGCCCGACGCGGCGATCACCCCTGTGGACAGTTCCGGCGAATACCCGTTGCGCAACATGGTGGGCAGCGACAGCAGCCCCATGGTGACAACGGTGGCCCCCACAATGCCGGTGGACGCGGCCAAAAAGGCCCCCACCACCACAACCGACACGGCCAAGCCGCCCGGCAGCGGGCCAAAGACGCGGGCCATGGTGGTCAGCAGGTCTTCGGCGATTTTGGACCGTTCCAGGGTGATGCCCATCAAAACGAACATGGCCACGGCCAGCAGCGTTTCGATCGACGGGCCCGCCAAGACCCGTTCGTTCATCCGGCTGGTGATCCCGGCGATGGTCTTCTTCATGGCGGTGTCCCAGCCTTCTGCGAAGACCGGTTCCGCCACGGTGGGCAAATCGGGGTATCTGAATATGGATATGGTGTCGCGCACCACACCCTCGGCCACCAGGGCCTGGAATTCCGCGCTGGAGGTGTCCACCGCAGCGTGCAGCAACAGGCCCGCGTCATTCAGGCCCGCGATGATGGCAAAGGAGATGACCGCCGCGCCAGAGATGGCAAAGGCCACCGGAAAGCCCGACAAGATTGCGCCGAACAGGCACAGAAATACGATGATGAGGCCGACTTCGACGCCGTCTAATCCAAAAGGCATATCAGGTCCCCCCTAGTGAATTTCTGCAGCGGCTTGCGCCGTTTCGTCGCCCAAGCGATCTTTGTCGAGGTATTTGCCCGCGCTGTCTTCGCCTTCTTTCCATTCCAGATAGGACCGATAGAAGAACGCCACGGATTGCAAAAACACCAATCCCGCGAAGGCCAGCAGCAGGAATTTGAACAAAAAGTACATGTCGAACCCGTTTGGCGAAAACCCGATGGTTTCGATCTTCCAGCGCACCGCGCGCGCCTTGACCAGCATTTTGTCCAGGGTCTGGGACGCATTCAGCGGCGGCGACATCACGCTGCGGGACATGAAGTACCACCCGTACATCCAGGTGATGATGGCCGCTGGCATCATGAACAGCAGGCTGCCGAACATGTCGATCATGCGCTTGGCGCGGTGGCCCACGGCGGAATAGACCAGGTCGACCCGCACGTGCCCGCCCTGCACAAAAGTGAAGCTGACGCACATGGCCACGATCAGCGCGTTGTGCAGCTTCAGCATTTCAGCCCACCAACTGACATCGTGGCCTGCGGTCACGCCGAACAGCGAAAACCCCGCCACGGCAAAGACGCGCTGCAAAAACACGATGATGATCTGTTGCAGCACCATGGCCAACCCGGCCCAGGCAAAGACGCGGCCCGTGAAGTTGGCGAAGCCTTCCAGGATGCGCACCATGCGCCACATGAAGTTGCGGTTGTAAAAGCCATAAGCCGTCAGCCCCAAAAGCAGGGTGAAAATGACGAAGAAGAATTCCACCGACCCGCCATAGTACATGAACCGGATCAGGCTGGTCTTGGCTTCGGTGTCCATTTTGGGGGACTTTTCGAAGAAGATTTCAGGAAAGGTCTGCGGGATCCAGGCACCCCAGGTGCTTGGATTGAAGATGAAGTAAAAGAGGTTGTAAAACGCCTCGAATATGTTTCCGAAAAACCATTGAAACGCGCCGGAGTTTTGGAACGCGTCCACACAGGACGTTCCTTTTTTCTCTACGGCGTGGAAAAAGCCTTGGCACTCTTCCATCGTCCCCCCCTTTTGGAAAATGCAGTGCGATTATGTCCGGGGTGACCCGGGTGTGCGTGGCGAAACCCCCGACGCAAAACGCCGGGGGTTTGCAAGATATGTGGCCTTAGCCTGCGCGCACGCGGTCGCGCTGCGCACGGTATGCGCCCACAGAATCTGTCAACCAGCCAGAGCTGTCGTCCATGGATGCAAAGTACGCGTCGTTGATTTTCTTGAACAGTTCGTCGTCCATGAATTCTGCGTACACGCCTTTGGAGGCTTCAAACATTGCGGACCAAACGCTGTCTGGGAATTCCAGAACTTTCACGCCGCCTGCTTTCAGACGCTGCAGGGCTGCACCGTTGTTGTTCAGGTACTGCGACAGGTTCCAGACGTTGGCGTGGCCGGATGCGATTTCGATCATCTTCTGCTGCTGTGGCGTCAGGGATTCGAACACTTCCAAGTTCATCGCGCACGACAGACCGGCGGCAGGTTCGTGCATACCAGCGGTGTAGTAGAACTTGGTGATTTCCTGGAAACCGGCTTTTTCGTCAGCCCATGGGCCGATCCATTCGGTGCCGTCGATGGCGCCAGATGCCAGCGCTTGGTACACTTCCGAACCAGGCAAGTTCTGAACAGACGCACCCATGGCGCCGATCACTTTGCCGCCCAGACCAGGCATACGGAACTTCAGACCGTTGAAGTCTTCTGGACCGGTGATTTCTTTCTTGAACCAACCGCCAGCTTGGGTGCCGGTGTTGCCTGCCAAGAAGGATTTCAGGCCGAAGATTTCGCCCAACTCGTGGTGCATGCCCATGCCGCCACCGTGGTAGTACCAGTTGTTCAGCTCTGTCGCGGTCATGCCGAATGGCACACCGGTGAAGAACGCAAACGCTGGGTGCTGGTTGATGAAGTAGTAGTCCGCAGCGTGGTACATGTCGGCTTGGCCGGATGTCACCGCGTCAAATACTTCGAACGCACCAACCAGTTCGCCGGCGGCTTTTACTTCGATTTCCAGGCTGCCGTCAGACATCTGGTTTACGTTGTCGGCAACTTTCTGTGCTGCGTCAAAAACGCCAGCCAGGCCGCGGCCCCAAGATGTGACCATGGTCAGCTTGCGGGCGTGGCCCGCTGCGATGGCTGGTGCGGCCAAGGCGGCGGTTGCGCCACCCAATGCAGAAGATTTCAAAAATGAACGACGATCCATGTGGTTCCTCCCATAAAGTCCCCCTGCGCGAATACTCCCCACGCGCATGGGTGATCGTGTAAGTCTGGCACAGCTAACGCGATTGTGAGATTTGGCAAATACCCAGGACTACGTATTTTACTGCCTAAGCCTTGGAATCCCGCCCCGAAGCGGTGCCTATTTTGGGGGCAGCTTGCGAACAACGCCCGAAAGTTGGCCATTTGAACGGCCCTGGCCCTTGAAAGGCCCGCTGCTGGAATCACCACGCCCACACCCCAAAAACGACAGTTTGCAAGCCAGTCTCGACGTCCGCCATCACGTTTTCGGGCGCGCTGTGTTGCAAAATAATTCTGTGCTTGGATGCTGCCGCTGAAGCCACTACCGCTGCCCCAAGACAGGGGGATATCATGGCACAAGACAAGGGCGATCCACGCCATTTGGACACGTTAGACCGCGACCTTGCGCGCGTGTCCGGCTGGGGGTCTGCCGCGGCCTTTGTCGCGCGGCCCCTTGTGGGTCCGGGCATCGCTTTGGTCTTTATCGCGCTGGCAGGGATCGCAGCGCTGCTGTTTTTTGGCCAAACGTCCAACACCTTAATCGTTGTGGTGGCCGCCTGTTTGGGGGCGTACATGGCCATCAACATCGGGGCCAATGACGTTGCCAACAATATGGGCCCCGCCGTGGGGGCTGGCGCGTTGTCCATGGGCAGCGCCATCGCCATTGCCGTTGTGTTTGAAAGTGCGGGTGCCTTGATTGCGGGCGGCGACGTGGTGTCCACCATCGCCAAAGGCATTATCGCGCCGGAAAGTTTGGGGTCCGCCCGGATCTTCATCTGGGCCATGACAGCGGCCCTGTTATCGGCAGCGCTGTGGGTCAATTTGGCCACGTGGGTCGGCGCGCCTGTGTCCACCACCCATTCGGTGGTGGGCGGCGTTATGGGCGCGGGCATTGCCGCTGCGGGCTTTGCGGCTGTGAATTGGCCCACCATGGGCAAGATCGCCGCCAGTTGGGTGATTTCGCCCGTTTTGGGCGGTGTGATCGCCGCCGGATTTTTGTGGTTGATCAAGTCGCGCATCATTTACCGCACCGACAAAATCGCCGCTGCGCGCACATGGGTGCCCATTTTGGTGGGCATCATGGCCGGGGCCTTTGCGTCTTACCTGGCGCTGAAGGGTTTGAAAAAGATCATCAAGATCGACCTGACATCCGCCGTGATGATCGGTGCTGCCGTGGGGGTTGTGATCTGGCTGGTGATGATCCCGGTCATTCGCAAACAGTCCCAGGGTTTGGAAAACCGCAACAAATCGCTGAAAGTTCTGTTTGGCATTCCGCTGATCGTGTCGGCTGCCCTTCTCAGCTTTGCCCATGGGGCCAATGATGTGGCCAACGCCGTGGGCCCGCTGGCCGCCATCGTGCAAGCATCGGGCGGCGGCGACTTCATGGCCGCCGTGTCCATTCCGTTTTGGATCATGGTCATCGGGGCCTTCGGGATTTCGTTCGGGCTGTTCTTGTTTGGCCCCAAGCTGATCCACATGGTGGGCAGCCAAATCACCAAGCTGAACCCCATGCGGGCGTACTGCGTGGCCTTGTCCGCGGCCATTACCGTGATCGTCGCCAGTTGGTTGGGCTTGCCG
Organism: Planktomarina sp.; assembly: GCA_020629235.1. Lineage (GTDB taxonomy): Bacteria > Pseudomonadota > Alphaproteobacteria > Rhodobacterales > Rhodobacteraceae > Planktomarina. Next base: position 7,307 of record JAHDDS010000053.1, on the reverse strand, counting down.
GTCAGTTCCACCCACATCGCCGTGGGCGGCGTGTTCGGGGTGGGGTTCTTTCGCGAATGGGACGCGGAACGCCGGATCAAGGCGGCCCGCCTGGCCATGCCCAACCGCCCTGCCCTGACGCCGCAAGATCGCAGCCGCCGCAAGCTGGTGCGCCGCACACACTTTCTGACGATCATTTCAGCCTGGGTCATCACGGTGCCTGCGGCGGCCCTGATCTCTGCGCTGTTTTTCTTGGCCATCATGTCCTTGGGTGGCGCGGGGTAACACCGCCCCCCTGGCCTTTTTGCGCAATTCACGGCAAGCACGTGCCATGCGCCTGCCGTTTCGCCTGTCTTACGGCCAGAAACTGTTTCTTCTGGCCACCTTGCCGCTGATCGTTGCGGCCAGTGCCATTGGGTATGTGGTCCTTAAACAGTCCCAAGAATTGGCGGACCGTGAAATCGCGCAGTTGGAAAACCAACTGCTGGCCGCCAAGCGGGAAGAGTTAAAGAACTACCTGTCCATCGCGCGCACGTCCATCATCAACATCTATGGCCGCGCCCAACCCGATGACGCCGCGGCGAAGTTGGAGGTGTCGCGCATCTTGTCGTCGCTGCTCTATGGCCAAGACGGGTATTTCTTCGTGTTTGATTACGACGGCACCAATCTGGTGTCGCCGCGCCAAACCTATCTGATCGACAAAAACTGGCGCGGGCTGAAGGATCTGAACGGCACCCCGATCACGGACGAACTGGTGCGCATTGCCCGATCGGGTGGTGGGTATCACAGCTTTCAGTGGACCAAACCCAGCACGCGCGAAGTGGCCCCGTTTGAAACCTATGTCGTGGGGCTTCAGGACTGGAAATGGGCCATCGGCACGGGCATTTTCCTGGACGACGTGCTGGACGGTGTGGCCGCAGCGCGCGCCGATGTGCAAGCGCGGGTGGACCGCACGTTCCGCTTGGTGCTGGCCATCGCAGGGGCGGCACTGTTGGTGGTGTTCATCACCGGGATGTTCATTACCATCCGCGAACGGCGACTGGCGGATGCCAAGCTGAAGCGCCTGACCCAGCGGGTGTTCGACACCCAAGAAGAAGAACGCGGCCGCGTGGCGCGTGAATTGCACGACAGCATCAGCCAGATTTTGGTGGGGGTGCGATACGCCCTGGACCTGGCCCGGCGGCGGTTGGCCAAGGGCGACGCGGGCGCGGGCGACACGTTGGACAAAGGCATCGACACCCTGGCGGGGGCCATCCAAGAGGTGCGCCGCATCAGCCGCGATCTGCGCCCCGGCGTGTTGGATGACCTGGGCCTTGGCCCCGCCCTGCGCACCTTGGTGGATGATTTTGGCGAACGCACGGGCATTCAAACCAAGTACAATTCCGTGGTGTTCCGCAACCGCCTGGACGGCGACAGCAAAATCGCACTGTACCGCGTGGCACAAGAAGCGCTGACCAACATCGAACGCCACGCCCAAGCCAGCGCGGTGGAAATTTCCCTGTTCGGGTCGCGCGACGGGGCGGTGATGCAAATCCGCGACAACGGCATCGGCACCCGGGCCGCGCGGCGCAACACCCAGCCCGGGGGCCTGGGCACCCGCAACATGCAAGAACGGATCGACCACCTGGACGGCAAACTGAAGATCACATCGGACGCGGGCGGCACCCTGGTTGAAGCGATCGTGCCTTTGACGCATATGTTGGGACCAGGCGATAGATTGCCCCGCCAGGAAGCTGCTGAATGACCCGAGTTCTGATTGTCGACGACCACCCCATGGTGGCAGAAGGGATCAAATCCCTGCTGGAAAGCTATGACGATTTGGACGTCGTGGCCTGCCTGAACAACGGGCAAGACGCGGTGGATCAGTGCGACACCCTGGCCCCCGACGTGATCTTGATGGATCTGAACATGCCTGGCCTGGGGGGGCTGTCGGCGACGGAACTGATCTTGGAACGCGCGCCCCAGACGCGGATATTGATCTTGTCCATGCACAACACGCCCGAATACATCGCCACCGCCATGCGTCACGGGGCCAAAGGATACGTCCTGAAAGACGTGCCCACCGATGAAATAAAGACCGCGATTGACCATGTCGCGGCGGGGGGCACCTATCTGTGCACAGGCGCTGAAGGGGCCATCACGCCGGGGGATGATCCCGACCGCGCCGTGCTGACCAGCCGCGAACAAACCATTCTGTTGGAACTGGCCCAGGGCAAATCCAACAAAGACGTGGCCCGCGCCTTGGGCATTTCGGTGCGCACCGTGGAAACGCACCGCAAGAACATTAAGCGCAAGCTGGGTATCACCTCGACCGCTGGTCTGACCCGCTATGCGTTGGAACATGGGGTTCTTCAAGGAACGGGCAGCGACGT
>JAHDDS010000053.1:0-4856 GCA_020629235.1 Planktomarina sp. | reverse complement strand
TTGGAACATGGGGTTCTTCAAGGAACGGGCAGCGACGTGTTGTAGCGCCCAACGGCTGGATTTTCTTGCGGCAATTCGCAGCATCGCGCAACAATCGCAAATAATTGGTGCCAATATGGGTACTTTTCCACCATTTTGCCTGTTGACGCCCCCAAACCTTAACCATAGGGTCACGCCACAAAGGGAAGTAAACTGATGTTCGCACTGCTGCAAATCGTGGTCGTGCGGCCTGGGGGCCGCGACAGGATGTAACGCACATCTTGCCGATGACCCCTGCCCGCGACGCCCGCGGGTTTTTTTATGTCAAACGCCAACTCGGAGAAGATAAAATGGCACAGACAATGACCGGAGCGAAAATGGTAGTCCAAGCCCTGAAGGATCAGGGTGTGGACACAGTGTTCGGATACCCCGGTGGCGCTGTGCTGCCGATCTATGACGAGATTTTTCAGCAAAACGACATCCGCCATTTCCTGGTGCGCCACGAACAAGGCGCTGTACACGCCGCCGAAGGGTATGCGCGGTCCACGGGCAAGCCCGGCGTTGTTTTGGTGACGTCTGGCCCCGGGGCCACCAACGCCGTGACCGGCCTGACAGACGCGTTGATGGACAGCATTCCCATCGTGGTTTTGACCGGCCAGGTCCCCACTTTCATGATCGGGTCTGACGCGTTTCAAGAAGCCGACACCGTGGGCATCACCCGGCCTTGCACCAAGCACAACTGGCTGGTGAAGGAAACGGACGCCCTGTCCAGCACATTGCACGAAGCGTTCCACGTGGCCACGTCGGGCCGTCCAGGTCCGGTGCTGATCGACATCCCCAAAGACGTGCAATTTGCCAGCGGCGAATACACCGCACCGCGGGCCATGAAGTCCCATTACCAGCCCAAAGTGAAAGGCGACATCGACGCGATTACGGCCTTGGTGGAAGCCATGGAAACCGCCCAGAAGCCGGTCTTTTACACCGGCGGCGGGGTGATCAATTCCGGCACAGCCGCCAGCCAACTTTTGCGCGAATTGGTGGGGGCCACAGGCTTTCCCATCACGTCCACTTTGATGGGCCTGGGGGCCTATCCTGCGTCGGGCGAAAACTGGATCGGCATGTTGGGGATGCACGGGCTTTATGAAGCCAACTGGGCCATGCACGACTGCGATTTGATGATCAACATCGGCGCGCGCTTTGACGACCGCATCACCGGGCGCCTGGATGCGTTCAGCCCGGGCAGTGTGAAGGCGCACATCGATATCGACCCGTCGTCCATCAACAAGGTGATCCACGTGGACATTCCCATCATCGGGGATGTGGGTCACGTTCTGGAAGACCTGTTGAAGGTCTGGAAATCGCGCGGCCGCAAAACCGACGCTGCGGCGGTGAAGAACTGGTGGGGCCAGATCAATGATTGGAAGAAAGTCCGCTGCCTGGATTATGCCCCGTCCAAGAAAACCATCAAGCCGCAGCACGCCTTGGAACGCCTGGAAGCGCTGACCAAGGACCGCGACCGTTACATCTGTACCGAAGTGGGCCAGCACCAAATGTGGGCCGCGCAGTATCTGGGTTTTGAAGACCCCAACCGCTGGATGACATCGGGCGGTTTGGGCACCATGGGATACGGGTTCCCGGCATCCGTTGGTGTGCAAGTGGCCCACCCCGATGCCTTGGTGATCAACGTGGCGGGCGAAGCGTCCTGGCTGATGAACATGCAAGAACTGGGCACCGCCGTGCAGTACCGCCTGCCGGTGAAGCAATTCATCTTGAACAACGAACGCCTGGGCATGGTGCGCCAGTGGCAAGAACTGCTGCACGGTGAACGGTATTCCCATTCCTGGTCCGAAGCGCTGCCCGATTTTGTGAAGCTGGCAGAGGCCTTTGGCTGCAAGGGCATCATGATTTCGGACCCCGCAGATCTGGATGACGCGATTATGGAAATGCTCAACTATGACGGTCCTGTTTTGTTTGACTGCCTGGTGGAAAAACATGAAAACTGTTTCCCAATGATCCCGTCGGGGAAGGCACACAACGAAATGCTTCTGGGCGAGGCCGAGACGCAGGGTGTGATCGATGCCGGTGGGTCAGTTCTCGTATAATAAAACCAGGGGGATGGTTCTTTGTATTTGAAACCCACACTTGCAGGGCTGTCGTTGATGGCCCTGGCCGCCTGCGACGCGCCCACCGTGTCCAGCCAATCGCAAAACGAAGCGAAGTACCGCACGTTGACCAGCGTGGCAGGCAGCAAGAATATCGTCATAGGCGCACAGCCCACCGGGCCCGACGCCCGCGCCACGGTCCGCGAATTCCTGCGCCAAAACGAATACCACGGGGCCGTGGCCGTGGCAGCCAACGCCGATGTTGCGTCTTGGTGGGTGGGCATGTCGTCGGTGGAAAATGCCAAAAAAGCGGCCGTGGCGGAATGCAACTTCTTCAGCCGCAGTACCAGTTGCACCGTGCACGCCGTGTCAGTACCCGTGACCAAATCGGGCCAACAGATCGTGGGTGTGGGGCATTCCGCCAAGGCGGTGGAAACCTTGAAAGAGATGTATGTGGAAACCGACCCAGGCCGGTTCAGCGCCCTGGCGGAAACGGAATTCGGCGTCTGGTTCGCATCTTGGAACTACGCCACAGCGGCGGACGCGCGCAAAAACGCCTTGGACGGATGCAATGACACGAACGCCGAAGTCCGCGCCGAAACAGACCCAGGACTGATGCGCGAATTGGCAACCGTGTTGGACATGACCTGCAAAATCACCATCACGTTTGCCCCGTAAGACTCTGATTTTCCAAGACCAAAGGATTTTAACCATGTTGAAAACCCTGACTGCCGCCTGCGCCGCCCTGGCCATTCTGACCGGCTGCGCCACCACAACCGCCGGCACCGGCGATCAAGACCCTGTGCTGTTCACCAAAAACGAAACCGTCGTGGTCGTCGAAGGTGAAATACTGTCCAAAGACCAACGCAAAGCCCTGAACGAATACCTGGCCCAGGCCGAATACCACGGCGCGTTTGTCATCAACCCATTGCGCCAAAGCTGGCACTGGTTTGACAACACGGCCTCTGTCTTTGCGGCCACCTCTTTGGCGACGGGCGCGTGCGAACACCGCACACGGGGGTTGGGGTCGTGCATTGTCTATGCCGTGACCTATCCGGTCACAACGGACGGGCGGCGCGGCACCGCCGTGGGCGTCAGCCAACGCGGCGCAGAACGCATCCGCGAAATGATCGGCCGTACGGCACCCGGCAACACGTCGGTGATGGCCCAAACCCAACTGGGCGTGTCGCGATATGCCATCAACTATCCCAACGCCGCCAACGCCCGCACCGACGCCATGGAACGCTGCAAGCGCGGCATCGACAGCTATCGCGCCCGCTTTGACCCAGCAGAATGGGCGTTGCTGACCAAAAACCTGTCCACATCTTGCCAGATCGTCTGGTCCTACAGCCGCAAAGGCTGACCCCAACCTTGCGGGGGCCTGCGTGGCCCCTGCCCTGACCCACGGAAAACAGATCATGAGCCCGCTGAAAATCAAAAAAGGCACCACGTCGAAATCCGCCTATAACCTGCGTCCCACCTATGATCGCACCAAAGAACGCCACACCCTGGCTGTGCTTGTGGCCAACGAACCGGGCGTTTTGGCGCGGGTCATCGGGCTGTTTTCCGGCCGGGGGTACAACATCGAAAGCTTGACCGTGGCCGAAGTGGACCACGACGGGCACACCAGCCGCATCACCATCGTCACCACAGGCACGCCCCAGATCATCGAACAGATCAAAGCCCAGCTGGGGCGGATCGTGTCGGTCTATGACGTGCACGACCTGACCGTGGAAGGCCCCAGCGTGGAACGCGAACTGGCGCTGTTCAAAGTGGACGGCACCGGCGACAAACGGGTCGAAGCCCTGCGATTGGCGGACGTGTTCCGCGCCAATGTGGTGGACAGTACCCTGGAATCCTTCACCTTCGAAGTGGTGGGAAGTTCCGAAAAAATCGACGCCTTCGCCGACATGATGCGCCCCCTTGGCATGTCGGAGATGGTGCGCACGGGCGTAGCGGCCTTGGCGCGGGGGTAAGGGCCCACAGGTCGCCCACAGAAAACCCCATGTCGTGGTGGGAAAAGTGTGCCCGGCGCAGGTGTGACAGTCTGACAGCAAGGAGTGCCGCCCATGCCAGACGATCAAACCCGCACAATGCTGGACAGTGTCCGCCGCCCCGTGGAAACCGCCAACGGCCTGCCCAATGCCCACTACATCGATCCGGCCACCTTTGCGCGTGAATCTGACGCCGTGCTGAAGGCCACCTGGGCCGGCTTGGCCGTGGGGGCGGATGTGCCCGAACCGGGCGATGCAAAACCGATGGAATTTCTGGGCATTCCCCTGCTGCTGATCCGCGACAAAGACGGCGACGTGCGGGTGTTCGAAAACATCTGCCGCCACCGCGGCATGAAGTTGGTGAGCGAGGCCAAGAAAATCGAAGGGGCCATCCGCTGCCCTTACCATTCGTGGTGCTATTCCACCAAAGGCAAGCTGGTCAGCACCCCCCATGTGGGCGGCGCGGGCCACAACACCCACCCGGCCATCGTCAAAGACGATTTGGGCTTGAACGAAGTGCGCAGCCACATCTGGCGCGACGTGGTGTTCATCAACATCTCGGGCCACGCACCGGCCTTCGAAGAGGTGCATGCAGATTTGATCAAACGCTGGTCCGAATTTGACCAACCCCACCACCACGGCGGCGCGGACAGTGCCTTCACCCTGGACGTCAAAACCAACTACAAATTGGCAGTGGAAAACTACTGCGAAAGTTACCACCTGCCTTGGGTGCATCCGGGGCTTAACAGCTATTCCCGGTTGGAAGACCATTACAACATTG
>JAHDDS010000124.1 GCA_020629235.1 Planktomarina sp. | reverse complement strand
TGATTGATATTTTGGAACGCGGCGGGCGTTACACATGTTCGGGGGCCATCGCAGGCCCCATGGTGGAACTTGACCTGCGCACGTTTTACTTGCGGGATTTGACCTTCACAGGATCCACCGTGATCACGCCCGAGGTGATGCCAAACCTGATCCGATATATCGAACAAGGACAGATCAAGCCCGCCCTGGCGGCGACATACCCGTTGGACCAGTTGCGCGAGGCGCAAGCGGCCTTCATTGCCAAAAAGCACACCGGCAACATCGTGGTGGTCCCGTGAAAATCACCCGAATCCGCATCTATAAGACAGATCTGCCCTATGTGGGTGGGGCCTATGTCTGGGGTGCGGGCAATGCCATTGAAACAGCCAAGGCCAGCGTCGTGGTGCTGGATACGGACGCGGGCCTGCAAGGGTGCGGTGAATTTACGCCCTGCGGCGAAAACTATATGGTGGCCCACTCCGAAGGGGTCGAAGCCTTCGCCCGCTTGGCCGCAGCCAAACTGTTGGGCCAGGACCCCCGCCAAGTGGGACAGATCGAACAAATCATGGACCACACGGTGCAGGGCCATGGCTATGCCAAAGCGCCATTTGATGCCGCCTGCTGGGATATTTTGGGCCAGGCCTGCCATCAGCCGGTCTGGATGCTGTTGGGCGGCAAACTGACGGACGGCGCACCTATGTACCGGGTGGCCCCGCAAAAGACGACGGCCGACACAATTGCCGAAATGGAACAGTACCGGGCCGATGGGTATCAGCAATTCCAAATCAAGGTGGGCGGCGATTGGCGCGCAGATATTGACCGGATCGAAGCTGGCACGGCCCTGCTGCAGCCGCACGAAAAAGCTATGGCCGATGCCAACCAGGGCTGGCGCGTGGACAATGCCATCCGGGTGGCCCGGGCCACCGCGCAACTTGACTACATCTTGGAACAACCCTGCCGCACCTACGAAGAATGCCAACAGGTGCGGCGCATCGCACAGCAGCCGATGAAACTGGACGAATGCCTAACCGGGATGGCAGCCGCCCAACGGATCGTCGCGGATCGGGGGGCCGAAGTGTGCTGCCTGAAACTTTCAAACCTTGGCGGATTGTCCAAGGCCCGTCGGGTGCGCGATTTCCTGGTGGACAACCGTATCCCCGTGGTCAGCGAAGACACGTGGGGCGGTGAAATAACCACGGCCGTCGTGGCGCATTTTGCGGCATCCACACCGACCGAATACCTGCAAAACACAACTGATCTGATGAACTATAACACGCGGTCCACGGGCATTGGCGGGGCCTGGGCGAACGATGGCAAGCTTTATGCGCCCGACACCCCAGGCCTTGGCGTGACCCCTGATTTTGACAGCCTGGGCGCGCCCGTGGCGGAGTATGCAGCATGAAGATAACCCGCATCACAGTCTTCCAAATCGATCTGCCATTAGAGCACCCCTATTGGCTGTCAGGCGGGCGTCTGAAGTTCGAAGTTTTGGACGCCACGCTGGTCAAGGTTGAAACCGATGCTGGGATCACGGGCTGGGGGGAAGGCACGCCCTGGGGCCATACCTATGTCCCCGCCCATGGGCCTGGCATCCGCGCAGGCGTGGAAACGATGGCTCCGTTTGTGCTGGGGCTGGATCCACGCAAGGTTTTGGACGTGGAACGCGCCATGGACCTTGCCCTGCCCGGCCATCTCTATGCCAAAAGCCCCATTGACATGGCGTGCTGGGACATTGCCGGGCAAGCCGCAGGTTTGCCCATTGCCGATATGATGGGCGGCGCGTCGCGCACGCCGCGGGCCATTGCATCATCCGTGGGGGCGAAAACTGTCGAAGAAACCCGCGCCGTGATCGACCGATATCGCCAGCGCGGGTACATCGCCCATTCGGTCAAGATCGGCGGCGATGTGGCCCGCGACATCGCGCGTGTGCGCGACGTGGAAGACATGCGCCGCCCGGGCGAGTTGGTGCTTTATGACGTCAATCGCGGTTGGACACGGCAACAGGCGTTGCGTGTGATGTCAGCCACCGAAGACCTGCACGTGATGTTTGAACAACCCTGCGAAACACTGGACGACATTGCCGCGATCTGCCCCAAACACGCAGCCCCCGTGTCCGTCGACGAAAGCCTGGTCACATTGCAAGACGCCACCCGCATCGCCCGCGACGGCCTGGCAGAGGTTTTTGGCATCAAGCTGAACCGCGTGGGCGGGCTGACAAAGGCGGCCCGGATGCGCGATGTTGCCCTGGCCCACGGGATCGACATGTTCGTTATGGCCACCGGCGGGTCTGTCTTGGCGGATGCGGAAGCGCTGCACTTGGCGGCCACGATCCCCGATGCCAACTGCCACGCGGTTTGGGCCTGCCAAGACATGCTGACTGTCGACATCGCCAGCGGGCGCGGTCCGCGCAATGTCGACGGCCACTTGCACCTGCCAGAGACGCCTGGCCTGGGCGTTCATCCGGACGAAGAACTCCTTGGCGATCCGGTGGCCACCTATGCGTGATCCCAGCCCCTTCATCCGAGTTCAAATATCCTGGGGGGTCCGGGGGGCAACGCCCCCCGCCGC
>JAHDDS010000052.1 GCA_020629235.1 Planktomarina sp. | reverse complement strand
GGATATCATCCACCACCGCCAACTGCATCATCACCATCCGCGCGACCCAGAAGAAGAGGATGTCGGTCCCGGTGATCAGGTCATTGGTGGGGAAGTATTTCGACGTGCTTTCATCCCAATCGGGCCAACCCAGCGTGCCGATGGGCCAGAGGCCGGAGGAGAACCAGGTGTCGAGGACGTCGGGGTCGCGAAATATATCGACGGAAACCGTTCCGTCGCCCAGCTGGACAATTGGAAGCCCTTTTTGCCTAGCGGCTGCATCTGGCGTGCGATTTTCGTGAACCGCACCGTGCTTAATCTTCAATCCGTTTTCAGCGTAATAGTTTGCAGCCTGTATCCCTGCTTCTAAGCCTTTTGCCGCACAGAAAGCTTTAAGTTCGCCTGTGGGTTTCCCAGACGCGTCGACTTCAGGCCCATACCAAACCGGTATCTGATGCCCCCACCACAGCTGGCGGGAAATGCACCACGGCTCAATATTCTCTAACCAGTGGTCCCAGACCTTCTTCTCTCGTTCCGGTAACAGCTTGATTTTGCCTGTGTTTACGGCGTCCAGGGCAGGGCCGACGACCTTTTCGGCGTCCACGAACCATTGGTCCGTCAGCATGGGTTCGATGACGACTTTCGACCGGTCGCCAAAGGGCTGCATGATGGGTTTATTTTCGACGTAGGGCACCAGGTCGGGCAGCGCGGCAATGTCATCTTCGTAGGGCGGGGTTAACCCCGCCTTACGCGGATTGGGCACCATCACCGCCAGGCCTTCATCGGTGATCTGATCCACCACGATCTTACGCGCCTCAAACCGATCAAGCCCGCGAATGTCGTCGGGGATCAGGTTGATGGCGTCGACTTCGTTCTCCGTAAACGCCGCCCCATTGGCATGGGCCTGGGCTTTGGCTGCTTCATCCGCATAGGGCGCACCGTCGGCCCGCATGCACCCGCGCGTGTCCATCAAACGGTACATCGGAATGCCGCCGCGCTTGGCCACTTGATAGTCGTTGAAATCATGCGCCCCAGTGATCTTCACGGCACCGGACCCAAAATCAGGATCGGGGTATTCATCCGTGATGATCGGGATCAGGCGACGGTGTTCCTTGGGCCCAACCGGAATTTCGCAGAGTTTTCCGACAATTGGCGCATAACGTTCATCCCCTGGATGAACCGCCACAGCACCGTCCCCCAACATCGTTTCCGGCCGCGTGGTGGCGATGGAGATGTAATCGCGTTCTTCCTCCAGCGTCACATTCCCGCCTTCGTCCTTCTCGCGATAGGTATAGGTCGCCCCCCCCGCCAGCGGGTATTTGAAGTGCCACATGTGGCCGTCGACTTCGATATTTTCGACCTCCAGGTCCGAAATCGCCGTCTCAAAATGCGGGTCCCAGTTCACCAGGCGTTTGCCGCGATAGATCATGCCCTTGTTGTACATATCGACAAAGACTTTGATCACCGCGTCGTGGAAGTTGGGGGAATTTTCGTGCCCCGTGCGTGTGTCGCCCTGCGCCCCTGCCATGGTGAAAGCCGTGCGGTCCCAGTCGCACGACGCGCCAAGGCGCTTCAGCTGGCTGACAATGGTGCCGCCGGACTGTTCTTTCCAGGCCCAGACCTTTTCCAAGAACTTCTCGCGCCCCAGATCGCGGCGACCCGGTTCACCCGCTTCGGCCAACTGCCGTTCCACCACCATCTGCGTGGCAATCCCTGCGTGATCCGTGCCCGCCTGCCACAGGGTGTCAAACCCCTGCATCCGCTTCCAGCGCACCAGGATGTCCTGCAGCGTGTTGTTGAATGCGTGCCCCATATGAAGAACGCCCGTGACGTTGGGCGGCGGGATCATAATGGCATAGGTGGAGGTGGAATTTTTGGAGGCCACATGGCTGCCCGCCTTGAAGCAGCCAGCTTCTTCCCACGCCGCATAGATACGGGCTTCAGCTTCTTGCGCGTCGTATTTTTCCAAGGGCATGGCTCAACCTCGTTGTCGGATGTTCAGCCTCTACCCAATCTGGCCACCAAGGAAAAGATCACTTCTTTTGTTCAAAAACACTCCCGCCGGAGGCACCGCAAACCCAAGGGGTTTGCAATCATCAAAGGCAGGCCAGCGGCCTGCACAATCAAGCTATGCCACCAAGGCTTCCCGTGCGCCGGGGCGCAGCACGTTCGGGTCATATGGCGTGCGGGCGAAGACGGCGCGCACCCGGTCGGCGAAGTGATCAAGGGGCAGGGTGTCATAGGCGGGATCAAAGCTGGCTTGATCCCAGCGGGCGCAAAAGTCCACGCAGTCGTCAAAGAAGATATGGCCCTTGTACTGGTCGCGCTTGTGTTGGTTTCCGCCCACGTGATGGCCGTAATAAATCATTTGGAAATCGCCGTGTTTTTCCACGACCCAAGTGCACTGTTCGCGCACAAAGGGCCGCAGGATTGTGGCGGCGTATTCATCGTGATTGTACGGCGCAAAGATATCGCCGATGTCGTGGAGCAGCGCGGCCACGATCCAGTCCGTGTCGGCCCCATCGCGTTCTGCCCGGGTGGCCGATTGCAAAGAATGGCCCAGCCGGGTGATTTGATACCCCGACAGACCTTCGTCCAGGCTGACCAAGGCGTTCAACAACCTGTCTGCTGTGCCCTTGGTGTATTCGACCTCATGGTCGGTCAAAAAGGCATAGTCTTCGCGGTCGCCGTCTTGCATGGCGGTGAATTTGACATGGTCCATTATGCATACATCTCTGCTTGTCCGGTGGCGCCTGCCATCATGACTTTGGCTTGTTCTGTGCGGACCAATTCGTATCGGTCCATATCCTGGGGCGCAAACCAGCCGCTGGGGGCAGGGGTCAGTGTATAGTTGCCTGTGTCGCAGGTGCCCCGCGCCGGAAAGCCGAAATCGCGGTGTCCGCCCGGTTTGACCACATGGGGCGACAAGTACCGGATCACTGCCCCGATGCGGCGGTCGTCGGTGACGTTGGGACCGGACCCGTGGATCATCAACCCGTGGTGCAGGCTGATTTGGCCGGGCTGCAAGGCGGCGCAGACCTTGTCTTCTTCGGCAACATCCACTTGAATTTCTTGCCCCCGCGACAGCAGGTTCTTGTCGTCAAACGTGTCTTTGTGGGGGATGATCGGGTTTTTGTGCGACCCCTTCACAAAATCCATGCACCCGCTGTCCCTTGTGGCGGGCGACAGGGCCAGCCAGGCCGTCAGGATGCCGTCACTTTCGCCGTATCCCCAATATGCCAGGTCCTGGTGCATGGTCACCACGTTCTTGGTGTGGGCTTCCTTGGTCATGAACTCCACGGAATAAAGCAAGATATCCGGCCCCAACACACCTTCCACGGCGTCCAGGATTGCAGGATCGGTGCCGATGTCATGGGCCAGGGGCATCACCAGTTGGGCATTAACGCGCTTGTACGTCATCAACGGGCGCGGCAGCCCGGCGTTCAGCCAGGTGGCCTCTGCCTCTTCCAATTCAGCGCGCCAGCTTGCTGCTTTGGCAGCCCCCACCGTGTCGATGGGGAACAAGTATCCATCGTCCCAATAGGCTTGCGCCGCGTCTTTGGGCAGCGTTCCGTTTTGCAAAGTGATCGCCATGTCTGCGTCCCCCCATAGTTGGGAAAAGTCTTGGCAAAAATTCGCAAAGGTCCTGCCTGTTTGCGCCCAACGGGTCGCAAATGAACCATGGTCACAGGGACTTTGCATCATGGGTCTGTCACAGGACCGGGTTTCACGCTATCGCGGCACCCGAAAGGGAGTTGTATGAACCTGTTTCGCAGTTGGTGGCAGCATTTGGTGGACGGGCCGCCCCCGGACGTCAGCGGGGACGGGCCCGATGCTTTGGGCACCAAGACCATCGTGGTTTTGATGGACGGCACCTTGTCCAGTCTAAAGCCGGGATGCGAAACCACCATCGGGCTGATTTACAAACTGTTGCGCCGGGTGGCGGGGCCAGGGCTGCGCATTCATTATCAGCAAGGCATTCAGATGACCGATGTGCGGTCGGGATTGGATGTTTTGACGGGGCGCGGCACCAATCGCAAAATCCAGGCGGCCTATGGCGCGTTGGCCAATTGGTATGAACCGGGCGACAGGATTTTCCTGCTGGGGTTTTCGCGCGGGGCCTATGCCGTGCGGTCCTTGGCGGGGGTGATGCAACACGTGGGCCTGGTGCGCGACACCCACGCCAACACCCGCAACATCCGCCAGGCGTATCGCCACTATCGCGACGGGCCCCATGCCTTGGCCGCACAAAACTTTCGCGCCGCGTACTGCCACGACAGCGTGCCGGTCGACGCCATCGGCGTGTTCGACACCGTCAAGGCCTTGGGGGTGCGGCTGCCCATCGTTTGGCGGGCCTTCGATCATCGCCACAGCTTTCACACGGCGGGGCTGGGCCAAGACACCAAGGCAGGCTTTCACGCCTTGGCCGCCGATGAAACCCGCGTGGCCTATGCCCCGGTAAAATGGGTCAGCGATCCGACCTGGCACGGCACAATGGTGCAAATGTGGTTCGCAGGCAGTCACGGCGATGTGGGCGGGCACCTGGCGGGGCGCGAAAACGTGCGGCCCTTGTCCAATATCGCGCTGGTGTGGATGTTGGACCGGTTGGCAGACCAAGGCCTGCCGCTGCCCCACGGCTGGCGGGACGCGTTTCCCACCGACGTTTTTGCCCCTGCGTCGGGGGCGTGGATTGGGCGCAAGAAGTTCTTTTTGTCGCGAAAGCGCCGGGTGATGCTGCGCGATGCGTCCGAACAACTGCACCCCAGCCTGGTGGCGCGACGCGACGCTAGCCCTGTAAAATGATGCAGGTGGTGGACCCGGTGGCGTAAAGCGTGCCGTCTTCCACACCGCGCAGTTCCCCTGTGGCGATGCCCGTCGACCTGCCCGCATGTTGCACCACGCCGCGCGCATCCACCAAGGTGCCCAAGGGCAGGGCGCGCGTGATATTCACTTTGTATTCCAGCGTTGTGTACCACGATCCTTTGGGCACTTTCGTCATCACAGCGCAGGCCATGCAACTGTCCAGAAGGGTGCCGTACCATCCGCCGTGGACCGTTCCCATGGGGTTGGTGGCATCAAACCCCGGGGTGCCGCGGAACGTCACCTGACCGTCAGACACCGCAAACAAGTCATATCCGATGGCCTGACCAATGGGGGCGGACGGCAGCTTCTGGTCCAAGATCGCTTGCATGAACGCCAAGCCGGACATCGACAAAATCGTGTCGCGGTTTGGAAGGTCTGACATGGATTTGGCAAACATCGCGGTTTCCGCTGCTGAGGATACAGCGAAAGACTAGCCCCGTCAGGCGACCTTGCGCAACGGCGATGCGTAAGACGCACCCATGGCCGCACAAATCGCGGCAGGCACGCTGGCCGCGTTCAGGGTATAGATGTGGAAATGATCGACGCCATCGCGGTTCAGGTGATCGCACAGCTCGCTTGCGTGGGCCGTGGCCATCAAGGCTGCCCGGTTTTCGCGCGCGGCGCGGGCAAACCCTTCGGCCAGATCGGGGGCGATGGATGTGCCGCAGGCATCAGCCATCCGTTCGGTCGCCGCCCAGTTGGTGACGGGCAAAATGCCCGGGATCAATTCCATGGTGATCCCGTGGGCCCGCGCCCGGTCGCGAAACCGCAAAAATGTTGTTGCGTCAAAAAAGAATTGGGTAATGGCAGCCACAGCGCCCGCGTCTTGCTTGGCCTTCAGCGCGTCCAAATCCGCTGCAGCGCTGGCCGCCTTGGGGTGGGTTTCTGGATATGCCGCAACGATGGGCGCGATGTTCGCGTCGGCCAAAGCAGCCACCAAATCCACTACCGACGGGGATGTGCACTGCGCGGGCGCGCCACCTGCAGGGCCATCCCCGCGCAACGCCAGGGCCGTGGTGACACCGGATTTGGCATAGTCCGCCGCCAGGTTTTTCAGCGCGGCCATGTCACCTTGTGCGCAGGTGATGTGGGGGGCAACGGACGCGGCCCCTTGTTGGCGCACAGCGGCAATCGTGTCATTGGTCAAATCCACCGACCCGCCGCCCGTGCCACAGGTCACCGACATGAAATCCGGGCCAAACCCTTTCAACGTGTCGACAGCGGCCGCCAAGCGGAAGGCGGCGTTGACGGATTTGGGCGGGAAGAATTCGAACGAAAATCGGGGCGTCATGGCGATGTCTCCTACGTTGCACCAGATTTGGACCAATGCTAGAGATTAATCCAATTCATGTTGCGCATGGTTTTTATGAGGGGATTTCAACATGCACTTGGAATTGAAGCACCTGCGCGCCGTCCGGGCGATCCACGCCCAAGGGGGCCTGGCCCGGGCCGCAGACGTGCTGAACATGACCCAATCGGCCCTGTCCCATCAGGTCAAGGCGATGGAAGATCAGGTGGGGATGGATCTGTTTGTGCGCCGGTCCAAGCCCTTGAAACTGTCCAGCGCGGGCCAGCGCATGTTGAAAGTGGCCAACCGTGTCCTGCCCGAGATTGAGGCCGCGGAAGACGAATTTCGCGCGCTGCAGTCGGGCAAATCCGGGCGGTTGCACATCGCCATTGAATGCCACGCCTGTTTCGAATGGCTGTTTCCGGTGTTGGAAGCGTTCCGCAAAGCTTGGCCCGATGTAGACGTGGACATCCGCCCGGGTTTGGCCTTTGACGCATTGCCCGCCTTGGGTCGCGAAGAAGTGGACCTGGTGGTCAGTTCTGACCCCGAAGATTTGGCCGACGTGGAATTCAATCCGCTGTTTGATTACGAACCTGTGTTTGTCGCGTCCAGCGCCCATCCGTTGGCGCAAAAAGATTTTGTGGTGGCGGAAGATTTTCGCGATGAAACGCTGATCACCTATCCGGTGGATCGGCCCCGCTTGGATGTGTTCAACCAACTGCTGATGCCCGCCAAGGTCGAACCCCGCGCCGTGCGCCAGGTGGAACTGACAGCGGTGATTTTGCTGTTGGTGGCGTCCAATCGCGGGGTGGCGGTGCTGCCCGATTGGGTGGTGCGCGAGGTGCGGTACAATTCCGATTATGTCACGCGGCCTTTGACCAAATCTGGCGTGACCCGGCGGCTGTATGCGGCCACCCGGGTGGAAGATACCACCAAGCCGTTCATGGCCCATTTGCTGCGCTTGGCCCGCAGCGAACCGGTGAAACTGCAGCGCGGCGGCTGAAGTCTGCGCGGCTGCCCTTGGCAAGCCCGCTGCCCCGGCGTATAGGCGGCCCCTGACCGAACCCGGAGTGCCCGATGTCCAGCGCCAATTTGAATTTAATGATGAAAGTCGCCCGCAAAGCAGGGCGGTCCTTGGCCAAGGACTTTCGCGAAGTCGAACAGCTTCAGGTCAGTTCCAAATCCGCTGGGGATTTTGTGTCCTTGGCCGATATTCGCGCCGAAGAAATCATCCGGCAAGAGTTAATGGAAGCGCGCCCCACCTATGGCTGGTTGGGCGAAGAAAGCGGGGCGGCTGATGGCAAAGACCCCACGCGCCGCTGGATTGTGGACCCTTTGGACGGGACCACGAATTTCCTGCACGGGCTGCCGCATTTTGCCGTGTCCATTGCCCTGGAACACAAGGGCGACATCGTGGCGGGCGTGATCTATGACCCGTCCAAGGACGAATGTTTCGCCGCCGAAAAAGGGCAGGGCGCGTTTGTGAACGAAGCGCGATTGCGGGTGTCGGACCGCAAGTCCATGATCGAAAGCATCTTTGCCACGGGCCTGCCCTTTGCCGGACGGCCCGAACTGCCAGATCAGCTGAAACGTTTGGCCAAATTGCTGCCGGCCTGCGCAGGCGTGCGACGGTTTGGATCGGCGGCCCTGGACATGGCCTATGTCGCGGCGGGGCGGTACGATGGGTACTGGGAAGGCGGGTTGAACGCGTGGGACATCGCGGCAGGCATCATCATCGTCAAAGAAGCGGGTGGTTTCATCGAACCCATCGACCCCCAAGGCAACATCCTGGAAGACGGCGCGTTGATTTGTGCCAATGATCCGATGTTTCCACAGTTGGCAAAGGTCATCCGGTCAGTCTGACGGTGGATCAGCGGGGCTGCCGGTTGGCGCGTCAGACGGGTGATTGACCCCGTCGACCCAGCCAATGGGGTCCAAATCAGGCACGTGCACACCGTCGATTGCGCCCAAGTTGACGCCGTATTCGTTGGGGTTTGATCGGCGCTGATGGTGGGTGTAAACCCCGCAAGTTTTACAGAAATAGTGTTTCGCAGTGTGGGTGCCCCATGTGTACTGGGTCAAATGGTCGGCGCCCTTCACCACCGTCAGTGCCCCCAAGGACACGGTCACTGCCGCCGGGCCGCGCTTCATGCAAAACGAACAGTCGCATCGCCGCGCCGTGGCCAGTCCGTCTTGCAGGGTGACGCGCAGTTCCACCGCCCCGCAATGGCAGCGCACCCGTGTCATTTGCGGCGCACCAGGGGAATGTTGGATCGGCTGTATCGCGTTTCAGGGTGGGGCGGGTGATAATCTGTGCGCCGCCAAAACGCCGCAGCGCCGCGCCCCATCCAGTACGGCAGGGCTGCCAACACGCCTGCCACAAAGCCCCCGGCATGGGCCCAATAGGCCACACCCCCGCCGCTGGTGTTCACAGCAAAGCCGCTGAAGACCTGAATGGCGAACCAAAGTCCCAAAACGATCCATGCGGGCACGGTGATGATGCGAAAGATGATCACGAAAATCAGCAGCACATCCACCCGCGCTTTGGGGTACAGCAACAAATACCCCCCCAACACCCCGGCGATGGCGCCAGATGCCCCGACATTGGGCACGATGGAAGACGGATCCCACAGGATTTGGGCCGCCGACGCCGCGATCCCGGTCAAAAGATAGAACGCCAAGAAGGGAATATGGCCGAAGGCGTCTTCCATATTGTCGCCGAAAATCCACAAAAACAGCATGTTCCCGATCAGGTGCATCCACCCTCCGTGCAAAAACATGGAAGAAATCAGGGTTTGCACCTCCATCCCTTGGCTGACGTTGGCAGGCGTCATGCCCCAGGTTTGGTAAAACACGAACAAGTCCCGCGTCCCGTCCAAAGCCGGGAAATAGGCCAGAAAGATCAAGATATTCGCCGCCAACAGGCCATAGGTGACAAAGGGCATGCGGCGGGACGGGTTGTGGTCGCGAAACGGAAACATGCCCCCAGCAGGCCCCAGGCTTGGGCGAAGGTCAAGGCTTGACTTCGCGGGGCGGGGGATCACCCTTTGGCCATGATAAAGCATCTTTCCGTTGTGGCCATTCTGCTGTCCCCGGTGGCGGCCTGGGGCGATGAATGCCCCGCAAACAAAGCGGTGGGCCCCGCCTTGGACAGGTTGCACACCCAATTGCTGACGGCCCCATCGCCCGCTGTGGCCCAAGCGGTGTCCGCAGCCCTGTGGGATCAGTGGTTGCAAGCGCCGGATAAGCTGGCCCAGGACATGTTGAATACGGGCATGGGGCTGCGTTTGGACAACGATCTGGCGGGGGCTGAACGGGCGTTGACCCGCTTGGTGGACTATTGCCCGAACTATGCCGAAGGGCACAACCAACGGGCCTTTGTGCGCTATCTGTCGGGCAACTTCGCAGGGGCGCTGCCGGATTTGGCCCGCGCCTTGGACCTGCGCCCGCGCCACTTGGGCGCGTTGTCCGGCAAAGGCCTGACCCACATGGCCTTGGGGCAGATGGACTTGGCCCGGGCAGAATTCGCCAAGGTGGTGGCACTGAACCCCTGGTCGCCCGAACGGCGGCATCTGCAAATCCCTGGCGAAGATCTGTGACAGCGATTGTTGCCCTTGGCCGCCAGACGCGCTAACCCGCACGGGCCTGTTGCGGGCGTGATGGAATGGTAGACATATCGGACTTAAAATCCGAAGGGCGTACGCCCGTGTGGGTTCGAGTCCCACCGCCCGCACCAGGTGATCCGGCATTTGGCCAGCCCACGCGTTACAGCCCCAAAACCCACAGCCAGAATGTGACCGACACAAGCGCCGTGGCGGTGCCAATCAAAACGGTGCTGGCGGCCACGCGCATGGCGACCCCGTACATGCTGGCAAAGATATAGGCGTTGACCCCCGGTGGCATGGCGGCTGTCAGCACGGCTGAAGACAACTCTCCCGGTGGCAAGGCTGCTGGCGTTAACCACACCAAGGCGGGGCGCAGCAGCAGGGTCATGGCACAAACGAAGACAATGACCCGCATGTCGCCTTCGGGGCGGTACAGCACCAAAACACCCCCCAACCCAAACAGCGCCACTGGCAAGGCCGCCCGCGCCAGAAGGCTGAGGCCGTCATCCAACACAACCGGCACAGAGATCCCCGAAAGATTAACAGCAAACCCCAAGCCGATCCCGATCACCAAGGCGTTGCGGAACATGGCCCGGCTGACTTGGGCCGCGATATGCAACGGTGGTTTTCCCGTGGCGCGCACCACTTCCATCGTGGTGATCCCCACAAGATAGGCAAAGGGCGCGTGCACGGCGATAATGGCGAAATTCGGCGTCAGCGCGTCGGCCCCTAAGGCCCGTTCGCTGATGGGCAGCCCAAGCAAGACGGAATTTGCAAACAGGCAGGCAAACCCGATGGCCACGCTGTCTGTCATGGGGCGGCCAAACAGATATCGTGCCCCCAAGGTCCCCAAGCCAAAGCAGACCAGGGCGGGGATATAATAACTTGCCAGCAGCGGGGCATTCATGGCCGCTGACAAATCCATCGCGGCCACAGCCTGAAACAAAAGGCAGGGGATCGCGATGTGTTGGGCGAAATTCATGATCGCCTCGACCCCGCTTTGGGGAAACCATTTTCGGGCCACACACAGATACCCAAACCCGATCACCAAAAAGACGGGGGCAATGATGTCGAACAAGGCCAGCATGTCAGACCGTCAGCACCAGCCCGTCGTGGGCGGGGATCACACCGGGCGGCAGATCCTGGGCAACCGTGGCATAGTCGATATCCACGTGCATGTTGGTGATGACCGATTGTTTGGGCTTGGCCCTGGCGATCCAGTCCAGGGTTTGGGCCAGATGGGCATGGCTGGGGTGGGGGGTGTACCGCAGGGCGTCTACAATCCACAGATCCAACCCTTCAAACCCGGGCCATGTGCTGTCTGGGATGGCGGACACATCGGGCAGATACGCCACATTGCCCATGCGAAACCCCAGGGCCGTGATGCGCCCGTGATCCACCTGTAACGGGGTGAAATCAATCGCCCCACCGGGCCCGTCCACGCTGAACGTCCCGTCGATGGGGCGCATGTCCAAAATGGGCGGATAGTCTGACCCTTCGGGCTGCACAAAGGCATAGGCGAAGCGCGATTCCAAATCTGCGCGGGTGGGGGCATCGGCCCAAACAGGCAGACGGGCGCGGGTGTTGATGACGATCATCCGCAAATCGTCCAAGCCGTGAACGTGATCGGCGTGGGCATGGGTGTATACCACCCCGTCCAACCGCCCCACATCCGCCTGCAGCAACTGATTGCGCAGGTCGGGGCCGGTGTCGATCAACACTTGCGTGGTGCCATCCGGGCCGTCTTGTTCCACCAGCAGCGAACAGCGTTGTCGCCGGTTCTTGGGGTTTGCGGGGTCACATGCGCCCCAGTGCCCGCCGATGCGCGGCACGCCGCCCGACGATCCGCAGCCCAAAATGGTGAACCGCCGCGTCATGCGGCCTTCCAAAACAGCGTTTCAAAATTCGTTTCTGTCTGGGCGGCGAAATCAGCCAGGTCCATGCCGAACACGTCCGCCCCCACTTGGGCCGTGAACGCGGTATAGGCCGGTTCGTTACGCTTGCCGCGGTGGGGCGGCGGCGCAAGATAGGGGCTGTCAGTTTCCAGCAAAATCCGGTCCACCGGTGCGGCGGCAAAAATGTCGCGCACCGCTTGGCTTTTGGGGAAGGTGGCGATGCCCGACATCGACAGATAAAACCCCAGATCCAAAGCCGCCTTTGCCAGGGCAGGCCCGGACGAAAAGCAATGCATCACGCAGGTATAGGGGGCATTCTTAAACTCTGCGCCCAAGATATCTGCCATATCGTCGTCGGCATCGCGGGCGTGGATAATCAATGGCAGCTTAGTCTGTTGTGCGGCCTGAATGTGCAGGCGCAGGCTGTCTTTTTGGGCCGCAGCGCTGTCGATGGTATAGTGATAATCCAGTCCTGTTTCCCCGATCCCCACCATCTTGGGGTGGTCCGCCAATGCCAGCAGCGCATCCAAGCTGGGCACGCCGTCTTCGGCAACATTCATCGGGTGCACCCCTGCGGCGTAATACACACCGTCGTGGCCATCCGCGATGGTCTGGACCTGGGCCACCTGGTGCAGGTGGGTGCAGATCGTCACCATGCGGTGCACGCCTGCCGCCCGCGCGGCTTCAATTACAGCGTCGCGGTCATCGTCAAAGCTGGCGAAATCCAGGTGGCAGTGACTGTCTGTGATCTGGGGCGCGTCGGTCAAAGGCGGTGTCCTATGGCAAAATCTGGCGGGCCGTGGCTTCCATCTTGAACAGCGTATCCAGGATCAGGGTTGGGGGGTCAAGGTTCACAGCCCGGCCCTGGCGCACCTGCTGCAGGGTTTGCAAATGCAGATCGGCCCAGGCCCGTGCGGCCAATGGGGTGGGGCACAGGCGGGCAAAAACCTCTGCTTCGCCCGGGGCGGCATTGTCTGCAGCCCCCCCCCGGGTGAAGACAGACCGTGCCAGGCGGGTTAAAAACAGTTCCAACAGGTCAATGATCTGATCCACCGTGTCGGGTTTTGCAGCCCCCGCCAAGTCCAAGGCCTTGGCGCGATCCATCGTCGGCAGGCCCCCCACGGTGTCCACGATCTGGGCGTAACGGTCTGCCCCCTTGTCCAACGCCAGGCGCAAGGTGGCCCCCACAGACCCAGCCCCCAGAACCGCCACGGCGGTGTCAATGCGCACATCGGGTGCCGCCTGGGCCAGGGCTTGGGTCATGGCATCAGCAGACAATGGCGCAAAGGCCAGGGTGCGACACCGCGATTTGATGGTGGGCAAAAGGCGGCTGGGTTGGTGGGTCACCAGCAGGAAGGTTGCCAGTTTGGGGGGTTCTTCCAGGGATTTCAGCAACGCGTTGGCCGCAGCCACATTCATGTCGTCGGCGGCGTCCACGATCACCACGCGCCGCCCATTGCCGCCCGCAGACAACCCAAAGAAGCCGCCCATGGCCCGCACGTCGTCCACGCCGATCACGGATTTCAACTTGCCGGTCTTGTCATCGTTGGGACGCTTCAAAGTATAAAGGCCCGGTGCCGCACCTGCGCGGATCAAAGACATGGTGGGGTGGTGCAAAAAATCGGCGTCGTCTGCCCCAAACATCGACATTTCGGCAGGATCTGGCCGCGTCAACAAAAAACCCGCCAAGTGATAAGCAAAGCTGGCCTTGCCCACGCCTTTGGGGCCCGCCAAGATCCATCCCTGATGGAAGCGATCTGCGTCAAACGCGGCCATGGCTTCGGCCCACTGTGGGTCGTGGCCAAACAGCTTTGGCGTGTCGCGGGGGTGCGGCGCACCGTCGATCTGATCTGGGGCGGGGGCGTCGGTCATGCAAACCGCGCCGTCACGGCGGCCAAGGCGCGGCCAAACACGGCGTCCTCGGCACCCGTCGCATCCACCACCACGCAGCGGTCTGGAAATTCATCCACCAAGGCCAAAAAGCCCGCCCGCAATTTGGTTTGAAACGCCAGACCGAAATCTTCAAACCGGTCTTCGCCAGAATTGCGCGCCAAGCCCCGCGCCAGGGCAGCTTCGGGCGGCATGTCAAAAATCAACGTCAGGTCCGGTTCGCGCCCAATCATCTGGCGATGCAGGACATCCACGTGGCCGCGCAAATCACCCCGGGTGGCGCCTTGGTACACGC
Organism: Planktomarina sp.; assembly: GCA_020629235.1. Taxonomy (GTDB): domain Bacteria; phylum Pseudomonadota; class Alphaproteobacteria; order Rhodobacterales; family Rhodobacteraceae; genus Planktomarina. The sequence goes on along the minus strand of JAHDDS010000052.1, from coordinate 2,616 downwards.
GGGTGCTGTCGGCGAACCGGTCGGTCAAAACCGTTTGTCCTGCGTCCAGGGCAGGCTGGATTGTCTTTTCCAAATGGTCCCGCCGGGCCGCGGTGAACAGCAAGATTTCGGTTTCCGCGCTCCATCGATCTGGATCGCCTGTCAGCAGCAAAGCGCGTATTTCTTCCGCGCCCTGGGCACCGCCGGGTTCACGGGTCAGGCAAACCGTGCGGCCCAACCCCTGCAAGTGCGCGGCCATCCGCCGGGCTTGCGTGGACTTGCCAGACCCATCAATGCCTTCAAATGAAATGAACATCGCAGTGTCGGGGCCGGGGTCAGGTGCCACCCGCCAAGCCACCGTTCAATTTGGCCAAAATGACTTGGGCCGCCGTGCGGATGCGCGGCAAAAAACCGCCGCGCGCCACGTCGTTTGCCGCCACCAACGGCACCCGCGCATCGGGCAGGCCGGGGGCCTTGATCACCAGTTCCCCCAACACATCACCCTTGGCGATCGGGGCTTCCAGGGGACCTTTGTATTCCATGGTGGTGGTCATCTGTTCGGTGGCTGTGACGGGCACCAAGATTTGCGGAACGCCTTTGATGGTCAGGCCCACAGTGCGTTCTGCCCCCATCCACACTTGGGCTTGGGCCAGTTCTTCCCCTTCTTCGCCGATGGTTCTGGCCGCGAATTGCCGAAAGGCCCAGGCCACGATGCGTTCAGCTTCTTCGGCCCGCGCGCCCGCGCTGTCCAAACCTGTGATGGCGAAAATTATGCGGCGATCGCCCTTTTTCGCAGACCCCACCAAGCCGTAACCCGCTTCGCGGGTATGGCCGGTCTTCAGCCCGTCTGCGCCGATGCCCAAGGACAACAATGGGTTGCGGTTTTGCGTGTTGGACGGCGCGCGATTGTCGAATTTGAACTCGCGCTCTGCAAACATCGGGTAATAGCTGGGAAAGTCCCGGATCATGATGTCCGACAACGTCACCAGGTCGCGCATGGACATGCGTTGGCGCGGGTTGGGCCAGCCATTGGAATTGGCGAAGGTTGAATTCTTCATCCCCAATTCCAGCGCGCGTTGGTTCATCATGATGGCAAATCCCGCTTCCGTCCCGTCAAAGGACATGGCTTCGGCCAACACGGCGCTGGCGTCATTGCCCGACAACACGATGACACCGCGCACCAAGTCTTCCACGGTGACGCGGTCGGTGATGTCCAAAAACATCGTGGACCCGCCATAGTTCATGGCGTGCTGCGACACGCGCAGCTTTTCATTCCACTGAAGCCTGCCGTCGCGGATCGCCTCGAACGTCATCAGCAGGGTCATCAGTTTGGACATGGACGCGGGCGGCACCGCGTCGTCGCCGTTTTTGTTCAGCATCACCGTGCCGGTGGTCTGATCCAAGATGAACGCGGCTTTGGCTTGGGTGTCATAGGCTGCGGCGGGCAGGGCCCACAAAACGACGGCTGCTGTGCAAATCCATTTCAACAACACTTTCACGGTGGTGACCCCCCAGATTGACCCCCATCAGCCCGTGACGAAATATGCGTCCGCAAAGCCTTGGGATTTTACCTTTTTGAGCAACGACTGCTTTTCTGCATCTGATGTAGCAGGGCCAGCCACCACGCGCCAGAATGGTTTCCCGTCGATTTCCATTTTCGTGACTTTCGTGGAAATGCCTTGGGCGTTCAGCGCAGATGCTGTGCCGCGGGCGTTGGCTTCGACGCTGAAAATGCCGATCTGAACATAAGGCTTGGCGGGCAGCGATCCAGATGGGGCAGGGGCTGCCGTTTCAACAGGTGCAGTGTCAGTGTCCAATCCCTTGGGCGCAGGCACGGACGCGCCCGCGGGGCTGGCGGGTTGTGGCGCGGGCCCAGGTTGGGCTTCTGTGGCGGTGGCCACGGTGGATGCTTTTTCGGGACGCAAGGCCGTGACGGCCACCGGCAACGTCGCCCCCGCCGGAATACCCAACGCGCGGGCGGCTTCGGACGACAGCGCAAAGGGCGCATTGGCCCCCACAGGTTGGCCCGGAAACAGCGTGCCCACCACAAATTGCCCGTTGGCGGGATTGCGTATGATGGCGCGTTCGGGCTGGCTGGCGCGCGGATGCGATGCCCATACCCCGCCCAACGTCGGGCGCCCGTCCCACAGGCCATTGGCGGTTTCTTGGAAAACTTCTGGGGCTTCGACATCGCGGGCCACAATCGTGACGGTTTCCCCTTCTGCGGCCACAGGCGGTCTTGTGGCGAAAGAAAAACTGTTGGGATCGCATGCTGTCAGCACCGTTGATGCCACGAGGGCCCCCGCAAAGAGATGCAAATCGCGCGTCATGTGTTCGTCCTGCTCTGGCCCTTGTGGGCGATGGGTTATTCCCCTTGGATGAAATAATATCAGATAAGAACGGCCCTGACCAGTTCTTGGTCAAACGGCCTTGAAACCTTTTGCAGAATCAAACCCGCCCCCATACACCACCCGCGTCGGAGGAGTGGCAGAGTGGTTTAATGCACCGGTCTTGAAAACCGACGTAGGTGAAAGTCTACCGTGGGTTCGAATCCCACCTCCTCCGCCATTTGCGAATCTATCCAGCAGGTGCGTGACGTTGTTCTGGCTGCGTTATCGCATGGTCAAAACGCGATGC